>JAYTHX010000239.1:0-14357 GCA_043732195.1 Polyangiaceae bacterium | reverse complement strand
GAGCGCGCGTATTACGTGGGGATTGCCTGGGAGCGCTACGCCAAGGCGCAGGCCGAGGCAGGCCGCGCCCACAACGCGATCCATGCGTTCGAGGAGGCCATCGGCTACTTCGAGGAGGCTTCGAAGCACGCCGCGAAGGACGATCCAGCCCCGATTCTTCACTTCAATCGCTGCGTGCGCGCGCTCACGAGCTCCCCGGAGCTCGCTGCCGCCGCGACGATCCCGCCTCAACCGAAGTTCGAATTCAGCGACTAGTACTGGAGCGCCAGCGCGCGATCGAGGTCGGACCACAGGTCGTCGAAGGACTCGAGGCCCACCGAGACGCGCAGCAAATTCGGCGGCGCGAGCGTCGCCGGGCCCTCCACCGTCGCGCGGTGCTCGACCAGGCTCTCCACGCCGCCGAGCGACGTCGCGCGCAAAAAGATCTCGAGGCGCCCCGCGACCGCGAGCGCCTCGGGAGCGCCGCCCCGCACGAGGATCGAGAGCATCGATCCGAAGCCGTTCTTCATCTGGCGCGCCGCGATGGCATGCCCGGGGTGCGTGGCGAGGCCCGGATAGAGGACCGACGCCACGCCGTCATGCGCCGCGAGCCGCTCCGCCAGCGCGTGCGCGGTCTTGCTCGCGCGCTCGACGCGCACGAACAGCGTGCGCATGCCGCGCAGGAGGAGCCACGCCTCGAAGGGCCCCGGCACGGCGCCCTGGAGGTGACGCTGGTGGCGGATGCGCTGCCACATCTCGTCGTCGGCGCGGGTGACGAGCGCGCCGGCGAGCACGTCGCTGTGGCCGTTCAGCGCCTTGGTCGCCGAGTGCATCACGAGGTCGGCGCCGAGCACGAGTGGCTGGCTGTGCACGGGCGTGGCGACGGTGGAGTCGACCGCCAGCCGCGCGCCTCGGGCGTGCGCGATCTCGGCGACGGCCGCGATGTCGGCCACGTCCCACGTGGGGTTCGCGGGCGTCTCGATCCAGACGAGCGCAGTCGCGCCGCCCTGAACCGCTGCGCGGACCGCCGCGAGATCGGTGGCGTCGACCAGCGCGAGATCGACGTTCCACGCCGCGCACCACTCGGTCAGCCACACCCGCAGCCCGTGATACATCGCGCGCGAGGCCACGATCCGCGCGCCCGGCCGCACGTGCGCCTGAATCGCGGTGGTCGCCGCGGCCATGCCCGAGGCGAAGAGCCGCGCATCGGCGCCATGCTCCAGCTCAGCCAGCAGCCGTTCGGGCAAGCGATAGGTCGGGTTGTCGTCGCGTGTGTATTCGTGGCCGGCGGGCAGCACGTAGCCGGCATCGCGCGCGTACGTCGTGCTCGTGTGGAGCGGCGGGACCACCGCGCCGGTCGCGGGGTCGACGAAGTGGAGGGCCTGGGCGGCGCGGGTCTCGGGTGAGGTCATCAGCGGACGATGCGGACGGTAGGGGTCGCGCCCGTGAACTCGGCGCGCACCTGAACGCGCTCCCCGGGCTTCACGCTGAACCGCTCGCCGCGGCTCTCGCCCGTGGGATCGAACTGGAAGCGCACGTCGTGCTGGCCGGGATCGAGCGAGACCTTCACGGGCGTCGGCCCGCGCGAGGCGCCGTCGATCGAGACGCGCGTGCCGGGATCTCCGAAGAACGATACGAACGCCTTGCCCGGCTTCTCGACGGCGGACGCGCTCGCGGCGCTCGCCGTCGTCGCGGCACGGGCCGAGGGCTGGCCGAACACGATCGCGCCGGTGGGCGCGGGCGGTGCCGCCGGCTCCACCGACGGGACGGCGCGCGCAGCGCTGACCATCGGCGAGACGACCTGCGGCGCGGAGGTCGTCGAGGGGACCGGCGCCGTCGGCACCACGACGTCGATGCGCGCCGTGGCGCTGCGCGCCCGCCACGCGAGGCCTGCGCCGACGAGCAGCACCGCGGCCACCGCCACCATCGCGAACGTGCGCGAGCGCGGCGCCGGCGGCTCGGTGCCGGAGCCCTCGCGGACCGCGGTCTCGAGGCCGCGCGTGGCCAGCGTGTCCGAGCGCGGATCCTGGTCGCGAGCGCTGCGCGGCGCGCGGTCCGCGAGGCTCGAGGCGAGCGCCGCCTCCTGCGCCGCCCGCGCGGTGCGCAGGAGCTCGCTGCCCGAGCCCACCGGCTCGATCATCAGCGGCGTGGGGATCGACATCGCGGGGTCGGCCGCGCGCCCCGCGCCCAGCTTCCGCTCACTGAGCGCGATGCGCCCGTCACTCGCGAACGCCGAGCGCGGCGTCGCCTGGGCCGGTGAGCTCTGCTCCTCGGGCAGCTCGAGGCGTCGCGTGCTCGCGCCGGGCGGCTCGATCTCCGAGGCGGGCGGGCTCGACCAGCGAATGGCCTCCTCGCGCGCCGCGAACGTCCTGGTGCCGAGCTCGGTCACGCTCGCGTTGGGCGGCCGCATGGCGCCGGCGAGGGAAAGCGGCTGCGGCTCGGACTCGATCTGGCGCACCTCGCGCACGCGATCGCCGAGGTCGCGCGCGATGTCGGTGACGTCGGTGCCCTGGAGAAACGCGCGAAGCGCTCGCCCGAGGTCGCTCGCGTCCTGCTGTCGCTTCCTGGGATCGAGCTGCATCGCGCGCACGATCACGTCGTCGAGCGGGATGAGGCGCGGGTTGAAGTCGCTGGGCTTGGGATGCGGCTGGCGCATCGCGGCGTCGCACTGCTCGGGGGTCGCGCGCCGGAAGGGCGCCACGCCCGTCCACGCCTCCATGAGCAGCACCGCCACCGCGAAGATGTCGGTCGGCGGCCCGAGCTCCTTGCCCTCCACCTGCTCGGGCGGCATGTGCCCCGGCGAGCCGAGGATCTCGTGACCGGCGACGAGCGCGGGCGCAGCGATCCCGAAGTCGATCAGCTTCACCTGACCCTCTTCGTCGAGCATCACGTTGCGCGGGGTGATGTCGCGATGCACCACCTTCATGCGGCGGTGCGCGTAGTCGAGCGCGCGGCACACCTCCATGCCGATGTACGCGCCCTCCTCGGGCGTGAGCACGCGCTTCGAGCCGTCCAGGTTCCGCTCGCGACCGAGCTCCGCGATGCTGCACCCCTCGACGAGCTCCATCGCGAGGAAGTACGTGCCCTGCTCGACCCCCAGCTCGTAGACGGGGACGATGTTCGGGTGGCTCAGCGCGACCGTGATGTTCGCTTCCTCGACGAAGCGGCGGATGAACTGCTGGTCGAACGAGAGCTCGTCGCGGATCTGCTTCACGACCAGACGCTTCTCGAAGCCGCCGGCCCCCCGGAGGGTCGCGAGGACCACCCGAGCCATGCCGCCGCGCGAGAGCTCCCGCTCGAGCACGTACTTGCCGAAGACCTGCGGATACACGCATCTCGGAGCGTATCAGCTCGCATGCCCTCGCGGCCATCGCGCCCGGGTCGCCCTTCGCGCCGCAGACGCGCCCGGCCTCCTGGGTTACACTGTGGGAGGGATGATGTTCCGCCGCTGGAAGCTCGCGCGCGCGCTCGGCTGCGGCGCCCTCTTGGCTGTCTTTGCGGGCGCCTGCAAGAAGGATCCCGAGATCGTGGAGCGCCGGCTCTTCGTCTATTCGCCGAGCTCCTGCCCGGTCGAGCAGAGCGAGGCGTTCTCGGTGATCTACGGGGACGGCGACTTCGAGGGCGACTCCGCGGTCGCCTCGTTCTACCTCCGCGAGGTCGACAAGAGGCTCGACGAGCTGCCCGCGCAGACGCGGTCGGTCATCGTCGACGTCTCGAACGCCGCACGGAGCAAGGATTGGCGCGGCACCGCCGAGGTCCCGCCGAGCGGCCCCATCAACGTCCTCGCCTGGCCCGACCGCGAGACGTGCCGGCTCACGCGCAACGTCGAGCCGCGCGTGGACACGACGCTCGGTGTCTTCGGCCGCCACCTCATGATCGCGGGCGGCAGCATCGCGGGGAAGGTGCCGCGCACGTTCGTCGGCGATCTCTCGACCGGCATCCTCGAGCCGCTCGAGTTCGGCCTCGCCACGCGCCGGTCGCGCGCGTCGATCACGGCGTTTCGCACGTCGAGGTCGCAGGATCCCTCACCCGCGCTCGTGGCCGGCGGTGAGGATCCCGACACGCAGAGCGCGCTCGCCACCGCCGAGATCTACGTGCCGAACCCCGGCGCGCTCGGTGACCTCGGTGACTTCGCGCGCGAGCGCATCGACCTCGCCGAGGCCCGCACGCGGCACGGCGCGGTGGTCCTCGCGACCGGCGAGACGCTCCTCGTCGGCGGCATCGGGCAGTTCGGCCAGCCTCTCGGGACGCTCGAGATCGTCGACCCCGTGACGCGCCGCTCGCGCACGAACGACTCCGCGCTGCTCAAGGTGCCGCGCTCGAATCCCACCGTGCTGCGGCTCGCCTCGGGCGAGATCATGGTGGCGGGTGGCTTCAACCGCAGCAACGAGCGGGTCCCCACCATCGAGTGGTTCAGCGCCGATGCGAAGGTCGCCACGTTCACGCCGCGCGATCTCGTACCGGGGCGCGAGCGCTCGTTCATCGCGCTGGAGGGCGGCGGCGCGCTCGCGGTCGTGGTGCCCGAGGCCGGCGCGACCGACATCCAGACGGTGTGGGTCATCTCCGCGCAGGGCACCATCGAGCCCGGAACGCCGATCGACCCCGCGATCCTCGACCGGTCGCGGCTCTTCCAGGGGACCGAGGGCGCGCCGGTGCTGTGGACCGGGCAGCGCTGGCTCCGCTGGCAGCCATGGTTCGCGGCGTTCCAGCCCATCCCCGACGCGCCGGATCCCAGCATCTACCCGGCGCCCAGCGTCCCCGGCATCGCGAACGGCGACAACGGCCTCGCGCTCTGGCTCGACGACACCGTGCCAAACCAGCTCTTCGTGCGCGGCTACCGCTCCGGCACGCGCTCGCGCTTCGGCGCGGTCCCGCCGCACCTCCTGATCGAGGGCACGTCGGGCCTCGCGCCCGATCGCATCACCGGCACGCCGGGCAGCGCGATCCGCTTCGATCCGGTGAGCGGGCTCGAGCTCGGCCTCGGGGCGAGCGCGTTCGTGACCGACGTCACCTATGCGGACGTCTCGATCGAGCTCGCGAGCTCGTCGGCGGCGCTCGTGCTGCGCGAGGAGACGGGGCGCGAGCTCACGGTCGGCGGCGCCGAGTGCCCGTTCGCCGTCCCGCCCGTCCTCAGCCTGCGCGTGAAGCGCGTCGGTCGGCAGGTCCAGTACAGCATCGACGGCGCCGATCTCCGCACGTGCAGGACCGAGCTGAGCGACGTCGCGCGCGTCGCGATCGGCGTCCGCGGGACGAACAACTCCGGCTCGAGCTTCGCCCGCGACCTGCGCATCACCCGCCGCTAGGAACGGTGGGCGGGAGGGCGTTTCGCCGACCTCCCTGCGTGGAGATTTGCCGCGGAAACGCAAATTGCGAGGGGCTGGCCTTGACCTAATTGAGAATTTACTAAAAAGTAAGTTGCAGGAGGTCGCTGGCCCCATGTCCGTCCGCGCCTATCTCAAGAACGCCCTCACGCAGTCACTTCGTGATGCCGCCTCCCGTGTCCACGCGGGCGCGCCCGCCGCGCCCGCCGCGCCCGCCGAGAGCGGCGTGGTGCTGCGCGACGTCTCGCGCGGGGCGGTGGAGCATGTCAAGCGCCTGCCGCCCGAGCGGCTGCGCGCCGAGCAGGAGATCGCCTACGACTGGGACTATTCCGCGCGCCGCGCCGAGCTGCGCACGCTCTACGAGAAGTCGAAGGACCTCAACTGGAACGCGCGCACCGATCTCGACTGGTCGATCGACGTGGATCCGGAGCGCGAGATCGTCGCCGACTCGTTCAACCCGATCTTCGGGACCGACGTGTGGCGGCGCCTCGACAAGAAGACCGAGATCCCGAGGCTGCGGCGCCACATCACGAGCTACATCCTGTCGAACTTCCTGCACGGCGAGCAGGGCGCGCTCCTCGCGACCTCGCAGATCGTCGCCTCGGCGCCGACCACCGACGGCAAGCTGTACGCGGCGGCGCAGGTGTTCGACGAGGCACGCCACGTGGAGGCCTACGATCGCTACCTCACCGAGAAGGTGCAGCTGATCTACCCGCCTAGCCCGCACCTGAAGCAGCTGCTCGACACCGTGCTCACCGACTCACGCTGGGACTTCAAGTTCCTCGGCATGCAGATCCTCGTCGAGGGCGTGGCGCTCGGCGCGTTCGGCCTCATCCACCAGACCGCGCAGGAGCCGCTCATCAAGAAGATCACGCAGATGATCATGCAGGACGAGGCGCGGCACGTCGCCTTCGGCGTGATGTCGCTGCGTGGGCACTACGAGGGAATGGCGGCGAGCGAGCTGCGCGATCGCGAGGAGTTCATCATCGAGAGCTCGCGCTTGCTGCGCGACCGGTTCCTCGCGCAGGAGGTGTGGGCGACGGTCGGTTTGCCGCAGGCGGAGTGCGAAGCTGCCGCGCAGAACAGCGTGATGATGCAGATGTTCCGCAAGCTGCTCTTCAGCAAGATCGTGCCGAACGTCAAGCGCTTGGGCTTGCTCACGTCGCGCGTGCGGCGCGGGTTCGAGGAGCTCGAGGTCATCGAATACGAGTCGTGGGAAGCGAGCGCGTGAGTCGCTAGGCTTCTCCGATGAAGCTCGGTCTCACGGGAACCACGCGGCGCACCGAGCACGCCGCCGATCATGCCGAACCACCGCAGTCCACCGTTCGTCGTGGGCGGAAGGGCAAGGGTGGTCTACGTTCGGACATCCGCCCGATGTCGACCCATGAGGCCACGCCGCCGCCGCGCAAGGAGCGGAATGCGCTGGAGACGAAGCGTCGGATCCTCGAGGCCGCGGAGAGCGAGTTCGCTGCGAAGGGCTTCGACGGCGCGCGGCTCGGCACCATCGCCCGCGCCGCTTCGGTGCAGCAGGCGCTCATCCATCACTACTTCCACGACAAGGAGGGACTGCACGGCGAGGTCGTGCGCTCCGGCCTCGCCGCGATGACGGAGGGCGTGTGGCAGCTGCTCTCGCGCATGGACGCGCCGCCCGTGAAGTCGACGAAGGCGAAGAGCAAGAACCGCAGCAACGACGAGCTGCGGCTCCTCGCCGAGGCGTTCGTGGATCTGCTCCTGCGCTTCTTCGCGACGAACGGCTCGTTCCTGGCGATCCTTCGTCACGAGTCGCGGCGCAACGGCGACGGCGCCGCGAAGATCGTGCACGGGAGCGTGGCGCCGATCTTCGACGGCATCGTGGGCCGCCTCGACGCGATGCGAGCGCGCGGCGTAGTGAAGAAGGACGTGGACGCGCGACACCTCGTGCTCTCGTGCGTGGCGATGGTGGCCTTCCCCTTCCAGGAGGAGCCGTTCGTGGGCGCCATCTGGCCGGCCGACTGGCACGGCGCCGCGTTCCTGGAGGAGCGCAAGAAACACATCGTCGAGATGATCCTGGCCCGCGTCGCGCCCTAGCGATCGAGATCGGGGTCGAGACACACGGAGGCTCGGAGTCTCGTGGGGTTACGCCAGGACCAGCTGCTGAAGGGACGAGGCGCCTTGCGCGTGCATCTCGCGGAGCAGACCCTTGGCGAGGGCGCGCGGGAGGAGCGGGCCCTGGTACACGAAGCCGGTGTAGACCTGGATCAGGTCCGCGCCCACGCGCAGCATCGCGAGCGCCGTCTCCAACGAGTCGATGCCGCCGACGCCGATCACGCACGCCTCCGGGCCGAGACGCTGCCGCACGCGCTGCACCACCGCCAGCGAGCGCGCGAACAGCGGCTTGCCGCTGAGGCCCCCTGCGCCGATCTCCGAGACGAGATGCGCCGCCGTCGCGAGACCCTCGCGCGAGATGGTGGTGTTCGTCGCGACCACGCCCGCGAGGCCTGCGCGCTTCGCCTCGTCGACGATCGCGTCGATCGCGTCGTCGGGCAGGTCGGGCGCGATCTTCACGAGGATGGGCCGCGGCTCCGCGCGCTGCTGCGCTTCGGCCCGCAGCGCCTCGAACAGCGGACGCGCGATCTCCGCCGCCTGCATCGCGCGCAGGTCCTTCGTGTTCGGAGACGACACGTTCACCACCACGAAGTCCGCCACCTCCTGCACCGCGCGGAAGCTCGTGAGGTAGTCCTGGAGCACCCCCGCGAGCGGCTCGAGCGGCACGCTGCGGCTCTTCCCGATCGACACGCCGATCGGCACGTTCACGCCCTGGCGGCGTGCCGCGATGCGCTTTGCCACCTGGTGCGCGCCCTCGTTGGGGAAGCCCAGGCGATTGACGAGCGCGCGATCGGCCGGCAGCCGGAACATGTTGGGCGCCGGGTTCGCGGCCTGCGCCTCGGCGGTGACCGTTCCCAGCTCGACGTGCCCGAACCCGAGCGCCGCGAACGCCCGCGCGCGGTCGGCGTTCTTGTCCATCCCTGCGGCGAGCCCGATGGGCGTCGGGAACACGAGCCCCATCTTCTCCACGCGGAGCCGCGGATCGGCGGGCCGCAGCGCCCCCTCGATCAGGTACCGCATGGGCCCCAGGTGCTCGATGGGGCCGAGCGCCATCATCGCGAGCGCATGGGCCCGGGCCGGATCGAGAGCAAAGAGCAGGGGCCGCAGCAGGGGGTACATGAGGCGGCAGGACCATACCCCGTCTCCCGGGGCGACTCAAAGACCCGGCTGAGACGGACACGCGGCCCGAACCCGCTAGCCTCGAGGGATGGCCTCTCTCCGCGCGACCCTCGCCGCCCTCCCCTTCCTCGGGATCCTGACCGTCGCGGTCGTCGCGTGCTCGTCGAAGCAGGACGACCCAGGCCCGGCGATCGGCCCACGAGCGCGGCCCGTCGAGGCGGTGCCGACGTTCGCGGGCACCATCGAGACCATCCTCCAGGAACGCTGCCAGAGCTGCCACTCCACGGGCGGCATCGCGCCCTTCCCGATCGAGACCTACGAGGACATCTCCGGGATCGCGCCGCTCGCGAGGCAGAAGGTGGTGGCCCGCGAGATGCCACCGTGGGGCGCCTTCGACGACGATGCATGCAAGGTGCAACATCGCTTCAAGGACGACCTCCGCATGACCGACGACGAGCTCGCGAAGTTCGTGGGCTGGGTCGACAGCGGCATGCCGCGCGGCGACGAGGCGATGCGCCCCGCGAAGAAGACCTTCTCGAAGGCGGGCCTCGCGAACAAGACCGACACCTTCCAGATGGCCGCGCCGCACCACGTCGAGGGCGGCGGCAAGGACGACATCCGCTGCTTTCCCATCGACCCGCACCTCGCCGCGGATCAGTGGGTCGGCGGCGTGAACGTGTTGCCCGGAAACGCGCGCGCGGTGCACCACGTGATCGTGTTCGTCGATCCCAAGCGCGAGTCGCTGGCGAAGGCCGGCACCGCCGGCAGCTATCCGTGCTTCGGCGGGCCGGAGACCGCCGACCCGTCGCTGCTCGTCGCGTGGGCGCCCGGCACGCTCCCCATCTCCTTCGACGAGGACACCGGCCTCAAGATCCCCAAGGACGCGATGCTCGTGATGCAGGTGCACTACCACCCGTCCGGCAGCGAAGCCGCGGACGACCAGAGCGCCATCGAGATCCGCCGCATCGAGGGCAAGCCCACGTACGCGGCTTCGATCCTCCTCGCGGGCAACGCCACGAGCGACAAGGACTTCATCAAGCTGCTCCCCGGCGCAGACGATCCGGCGACCGGCCCCGAGTTCCGCATCCCCGCGAACGCGAAGCGGCACGTCGAGTCGATGGAGCTCGTCCTCCCCGAGACGGTCTCGAACTTCCCGCTGCCCACCATGAGCATCCTCGGGGTCGGCGCGCACATGCACTGGGCGGGCGTCGACATGAAGATCGAGGTGGAGCGCCGGACCCCGCTGCCCGAGCAGCCCGCGAAGGAGTGCCTCCTGGGCACGCCGAAGTACGACTTCAACTGGCAGCGCAGCTACTCGATCGACGAGCCGCTCGAGAAGCTCCCCACCATCGGCGCCGGCGACAAGGTCCGCTTCACCTGCACCTATGACAACACGATGGACAACAAGAACATCCGCAAGGCCCTGGCCGAGAAGCACCAGGCCGCGCCCAGCGACATCCATCTCGGGGAGCAGACGACGGACGAGATGTGCCTCGGGGTCCTGATCACGGTGCGCCGCGCCAGTCTCGTCGACTGAAACGCCGTTGACGCAGCGCATCCGCGGGCGCTGCTCGACGGACCCAAAACGCTCGACTATGGTGCGCGCTCCCTGGTTTCCCCGCAGAAATCAGCCAAAAAGGAGCTCGCCGTGATCGTTGGAGTGCCGAAGGAGATCAAGACCCGCGAGTACCGCGTCGGAATGACGCCCGCTGGAGTGCGCAGCCTCACCTCGCGCGGACACAAGGTCCTGGTCGAGAAGAGCGCCGGCGAAGGCGCGAACATCAAGGACGCGGACTACGTCGCCGCGGGCGGCCAGATCGTCGCCACCGCCGCCGAGGCCTGGGCCGCCGAGATGGTGGTGAAGGTCAAGGAGCCGCTCCCCTCGGAGTACGGCTTCTTCCGCGAGAACCTGATCCTCTACACGTACCTCCACCTCGCGCCGGAGCCCGAGCTCACGAAGGCGCTCGCCGACAAGAAGGTCGCGGGCGTCGCGTACGAGACCATCGAGCTCGACGACGGCTCTCTCCCTCTCCTCCGCCCGATGAGCGAGGTCGCCGGCAAGATGGCGGTCCAGGTCGGCGCGAGCGTTCTCCAGAAGGAGCACGGCGGCAAGGGCGTGCTCCTCGGCGGCGTACCTGGCACGCGTCGGGGTCGCGTGGTGATCCTCGGCGGCGGCGTCGTCGGTCGCAACGCGGCGACCATCGCCATCGGCATGGGCGCGCAGGTCACCGTGCTCGACGTCTCGGCCGTCACGATGAGCTACCTCGAGGATATCTTCGGCGGCGCCGTCGAGACGCTCTACTCGAACCCGTTCAACATCGAGATGGCGGTCACGCGCGCGGACCTCGTGGTCGGCGCCGTGCTCGTCACCGGCGCACGCGCGCCGAAGCTCGTCACGCGCGAGCTCATCGGCAAGATGGAGAAGGGCAGCGTCGTCGTCGACGTCGCCGTCGACCAGGGCGGTTGCATCGAGACCTGCCGGCCCACCACGCACGACAACCCGACCTACGAGGTCGATGGCGTCGTCCACTACTGCGTCGCGAACATGCCGGGCGCGGTCGCGCAGACCAGCACGTGGGCGCTCACGAACACCACGATGTCCTACGCGCTGAAGATCGCGGACCTGGGCCTCGCGGCGGCAGCGAAGGCCGATCGCGCGCTGCTCAAGGGCATCAACACCTACGGCGGTCACGTGACCTGCGAGCCCGTCGCGCAGGCGCACAAGATGGAATACACGCCGGTCGCGAAGCTCCTCGGATGAGCGCGGCGGAAGACGTCCCGAGCGCGCTCGTTCGGGACGTCGGCCTCCTCTGTCTCGACGCCGGTAACACCGTCATCTTTCTCGATCACGAGCGCCTCGCGCAGCTCGTCACCGCGGCCGGGCACGAGGTGCTCGCCAGCGATCTCGTACGCCGCGAGGGCGAGGCCAAGGCGCTCGCCGAGACCGGCGGCCTGCTCGACGTCCCGTGGTCCCTCCGCGAGCGTCCCGGCGCCATCGCGTGGGGCAAGATGGTGGGCACGATGGCGAACCTCGCGGGCCTGCCCGAGGCGCGCGTGCCCGATCTGCTCGCCGCCGCATGGGCGGTGCACGAGGTTCGGAACCTGTGGTGCAAGGTGCCCGAGGGGCTCGGCGCGGCGCTCGATGCCATTCGCGCGCACGGCGTGAAGGTGGCGATCATCTCCAACTCGGAGGGAATGCTCGATCGGCTGTTCGCCGATCTCGGGGTGCTCTCGCACTTCGATCTCGTGGTCGACAGCGGCAAGCTCGGCATCGAGAAGCCCGACCCGCGCATCTTCCAGGTGGCGCTCGATCGCTTCGGCGTTCCTCCCGCGCGCGCGCTCCATCTGGGTGACGTGTTCGCGACCGACGTCCTCGGCGCGCGCGCCGCGGGGCTCCGCCACGCGCTCATCGATCCGTTCCAGCACTACGCCGGCCGCCACGCGGAGGTCCCGCGCGTGCCTGGCGTGGTGGCGGTGGCCGAGGCGCTCCTCCGCGCTACCCGCGCCTAGTACCGCGCGAAGAAGAGGCGTTCGAAACCTCTCCGAGCCTCCTGTGATCTCGGCGGCGTCCGTCAGGGTTGCGTGGTGCGCGCGCGGACGGCGTTCACCGCGTCGCCGCACGCGTCGCGCAGCTCTTCGTCGAGCGCGTCCTGCGGGGCCGGGATGCTGATCGCCAGGTTCAGATCACACACCAGCACCGTGCTCTTGTCGTCCGGGCCGGGACGAAGCGTGAACACGATCTGCATGTCCTTGATGTTGCCCTTCACGAAGTTGCCCTCGATGACGTCGCCGCCGCCCGGCACCGGACGAGGCGCAGCGAACCGCGTGACGTACCAGATCGTCACGAGGCCCTTCATGATCGGCAGCTGGAAGTAGAGGTCGGTCCCGGCCGCCTGCTTGTCGACGACGCTCACCTTCTTGAACTTCCGCCCCGCCAGCTCCTTGTAGTGCGGGTAGTCGGTGAGGCGCGTCTTCACCGCGTCGTAGGGCGCGGCGATCAGCCCCTCGGCGTGGCCGTAGCGGTCGCTCTTGCCGGGTGGCGTCCAGTTCGAGCGGATCGGTCCCTGATCTCTTGCGAGGCGCTCGAGCTGCGCCTTCTTCTCGTCCGCGGTGGGCGCCGGCGCGAACGGCCAGCCCTTCTCGCTCGAGGGCTTGGCCTCGGCGGTCGTGGTGGGCCCGGCCGCCGGCTCAGCGGGGCTGCTCGGCGCCGCGTCAGAAGAGGCGGGAGCCGCGGGCGTGGTCGGCGTGGGCCCCTCGCTCGCGGCGCCGCACGCGGTGGCAGTGACGAGGAGCGCGGCGACAGCGAGACGGCGAGCGGTTCCGGTCATCGCGCGTCATGGTAACGTACGACCGCACATGGCGCTCATCGCGATCATCCCGGGCGACGGGATCGGGCCCGAGGTCATGCTCCACGCGCGTCACGCGCTCGAGCACTACCGCGACGACAGGAAACTCCCCCTCGAGCTGTGGGAGCTCGATCTCGGCGCCGACCGCTTCCTGCGTGACGGCACCACCTTTCCCGAGGCGGACGCCGCGCGCATCGCGAAGGACGCGAGCGCGGTGCTGCTCGGCGCGCTCGGAGACGCGCGCGTGCCCGGCCTCGAGTACGCGCGCGACATCCTGTTCGGCCTGCGCTTCGGCCTCGATCTCTACGCGAACGTGCGCCCCGTGAAGGCCATGGCCGATCGCCTCGTGCCGCTCAAGGATCGCACCGCGAAGGACATCGACTTCGTGGTGTTTCGCGAGAATACCGAGGGTATCTACGTGAACATCGGCGGCCAGTTCAAGAAGGGCACGCCCGACGAGATCGCCATCAACGAGGACGTCAACACGCGCAAGGGCGTGGAGCGCCTCATCCGCGCCGGCTTCGAGTACGCGAAGAAGCACGGCAAGAAGACCGTGCACATGGCCGACAAGTCGAACGCCATGAAGCACGCACACGAGCTCTGGCATCGCTGCTTCTTCGAGGTCGCGAAGGAGTATCCCGGCATCGACGCGAAGCACGTCTACGTCGACGCGCTCTGCCTCTACCTCGTCCAGGACCCGCGGCCGTTCGAGGTGATCGTGACGAACAACCTCTTCGGCGACATCGTCACGGATCTCGGCGCCGGCCTCCAGGGCGGCCTCGGCATGGCCGCGAGCGCGAACGTCCACTACGCGGATCCGAAGCGCGTCGCGCTCTTCGAGCCGGTGCACGGGTCGGCGCCGCCGCTCGTCGGCAAGGACCTGGCGAACCCGATCGCCGCGTTCCTCACCGTGGGCATGATGCTCGCTCACCTCGGCTACCCCGAGGAGGAGCGCCGCATCGAGGCCTTCTGCGCGCGGGCCATCGAGACCGGCAACTGCACCCCGGACGTCGGCGGCAAGCTGGGCACGAACGCTGTCGCAAGGTACCTCCTCGACGCGCTGCGCCAGACCTGACCCGAAATTCCATCCAAGGAGGTCCGGGGGGCTGGGTCTGAGGCGGGATCCATCGCCTTGCCGAGGGTCCCTTGCCCCGGAACGCGCTTTCCTTGTCCCCCGAACGGATGACAGGTGGAAGAGCGGGAACTTTGCTGGCGCACGTTTGTCTGGCGGCTAGTCTCGAAGTGGCTGGCGCGCAGCGCGAGAACGCACACGTTCGTGGAGGCAGGCGACCTGATGGGGCTAAAGGGCTGGAACGTGGCGATTCTCGTGGCGATCGGCGCGATCTGGTTCGCCGGGTCGACCCAGCGCGAGAAGCGTGTCGTCGGTGACTCGCACACCGACAAGGTCGCGGCGCTGGAGGACCAGGCGGCCGCGAGCCCCGCGGACCCCGTCCGCGTGAAGGAGCTCGCCCAGTCGTACCTCGATGCGCGCGCCCCCGGCATGGCC
>JAYTHX010000238.1:0-14359 GCA_043732195.1 Polyangiaceae bacterium | reverse complement strand
CCGCGCGCAGCGGCCGTTGAGGTCAGGGAGGTATTCCGCAATGGCGAGGGGTCGAGCTGCGCTGGCGGCGATGTTCGTCGCCACGGTGGGAGCGAACGAGGCGTGCGGCGGCGACGACGCCACGGACTACGCGGTCACGCCCGAGGTACGACAGGAGCCCCAGCCGACTGCCTCGCCGGCGACCGAGCGCTGCGCGCTGCTCGCCACGCGCGACTGCACCCTCCGCTACGTCGACGAACGCGGCCAGGAGCACTGCCCGCCGGCGACCCAGTTCTGCGGAGCCCGCGGCACCTGGCTTCCGTGCGGCGAGCGCGAAGCCGGCGATGCTGGCGCCGCCGGTGACTGACCAAACGAACGACTACTCGGAGGGGACGCAGTCGTAGAGCTGCTGCCACTCGAACAGCGTCGCTTGCCCGGTGAACGTCATGTACACGCGGAGCCAGTGCTGCGACTTGGTCCCCAGGCCCTCGACCTGGAGGTGCGTCGAGACCGGCACGGGGATGGGCCCGGGGAGGGTGTCGTACGTCCACACGATGGGCCCCGCGAGCGGGCTGTTGATCGGATTCGCGGTGCCGATGGGCACTGTGGTCGGCGCGGCGGCGGGAGGCGGCGCGGGCAACGCCGCCACCGAAGCGGCGGTCGCCGCGCGGAAGTCGATCGACGTACCGACGGGGGCGATGGCCTTCCAGCGGAACAGCTGCCAGACCGGCGAGTTGCCGACGGGGCACACGGCCTCGAAGTCGCGCGTGAGCGTGACGGGAGAGGCCGGCACGGTGCACTGCGAGACCTGGCGATTGAAGCCCTGCAACGTGAGCTTGTAGTTGCTGCCCGTCGTGTAGCGCTCCGCCTGGAAGACGGCGATCTCGTACGTGCTGCCGGGGACGAGGCCGATGGGCGAGGACGAAGGGCTCGTGTTGGTGGCGGCGTTGAGCGTGACGCTGGCGCTCGCCGCTGCGTGGATGCCTCCGATGTCGACGACCTTCTTGCCGCCGATGAACACGAAGACGTCGTCGTCTCCCGTGAACGAGAGCACCTCGCCGCCGGTGTACGTGAACGGGTAGCGAACCTCGCTCGTGAAGTGAAAGTTCCTGCCGGTCGCGCCGTAGTTTCCGTAGCCGAGGCCGTTGATCGGGAAGAAGCCGCCGAGCGAGGCGCACGTGGTCGTGGCCGTGGCGTTGCCGCAGTTGATGTCGGGCAGGTTGTACGGCGTGTCGGCGGCGCTGTCGAAGACGTACGAGCCGGCGACGTTCTGCAGCCGGATCGACTTGCCGAGGATGACCTGATTGACGCCCGGGGCGTCGTGGTACCACTGCCCGAAGGACGTGGCGTCGGTGACGATGCCCTGCGAGGTGTTGAACACCGGCTCCCGGTCGGCCGCGAGGCTGACCGCTGGGATGCCCAGCCGGACAGTGAAGGGGGCGCCACCGAAGCACAGCGCAGGGCCGCCGACGCACGTACCCAGCGAGGCCGGCTGGAAGTCCGGATGGGTGGGCGTGACGTCACGATAGATCGCGGGCACGTCGATGGTCGGGGGCGAGGGGGCGGTGATGGTGGTGCAGGTCGCGCCGGGCTCGACGGTGCAGGTCGGAGAGCAGCCGTCGCCGGCCTTGACGTTGCCGTCGTCGCACGCCTCGCTCGGGAACTTGATGCCGTCACCACAGATGGCGACGCACGGCGCGGCGGTAGCGCCTGCCGGCGAAGGGCATGAGAGGTAGTTGGTGCACTGCGGGGAGCACGTGTCGTACGGGCGGAGGTTGCCGTCGTCGCACTGCTCGCTGCCTTCGACGATGCCGTTGCCGCACGTGGTCGGTGTGCACGGGCTTCCGGGAACCGGGCACTGGAAGCCGAGCTCGAGGACGCAGCCCGACGTGCAGCCGTCGCCGTTCGTGAGGTTGCCGTCGTCGCAGCCCTCGGAGGCGGCGAGCAGGCCGTCACCGCAGCCGCGCGCGATGAGCCCGCCGTCCGAGAGCGTGAAGCCAGGGCCGGCATCGATGCCGAGCGGCGTGTCGCTGTAGACGTTGCAGTAGGGATCGCAGGGATCGAGGATGCCGCCCGGCGCGCCCGCGTCGGTCTCGGCGCTGCACGAGGCTCCGCCCTTGCAGTGCTTGTTGTGGCGGCACTTCTTGTCGTTCTCCTTGCCGCCCTGGCAGCGGCCGTGACCGCTCTCGCACGTGCCGCCGGGGCAGTCGGCGTTCGCCGTGCAGGCCTCGCCGTCGTTCGAGCCGTTGTCACAGACGCCCACATAGGAGCCGCAGGTGCCCCCGCCGCCCGCGGGGGCGCAGGCCGTTCCTCCCGGGCAATCGACGAGCGCGTCGCAGCCGAAGCCGTTGCGGCCGCCGCCGGTGCACGTGCCGTTGAACGACGTGCAGGTCCCAGGGTCGGCGCAGTCGTTCTCCTTCTTGCAGGAGGCGCCGTCGTTCGCGCCGCCCCGGCACTTCTTGACGCCGTTCGCGCAGTCGAGGTTCGTGGCGCAGTACTCGCCTTGCTGCTTGCCGCTCGCGCACACGAGGAGCTGCGCCGGATTGAGGCCGGTGCAGCTCGAAGGCGCGCCGAAGGCCGCGGTCCGCACGTTGCTCACGGCGTGGGGAACGACGCTGCCCTCGCCGCACGCTCCGTACGTCCCTCCGAGGCCGCAGACGCGCCGGCCCTGGTAGCAGTAGATGAAATTCAGATCGCCGCTGACCTTCTCGCCGCACGCCACCACGAG
Organism: Polyangiaceae bacterium; assembly: GCA_043732195.1. Taxonomy (GTDB): domain Bacteria; phylum Myxococcota_A; class Polyangia; order Polyangiales; family Polyangiaceae; genus Labilithrix. The sequence goes on along the minus strand of JAYTHX010000238.1, from coordinate 11,652 downwards.
ACCGGGCGCGCACGGGCAGCCCATCTGCGGGGTGGCGCACGAGGGAGGCGAGCTCAGCGGGCGGGTGCCGTCTCCGCCCGGCGGCGGCGGGTCTCCACACGACACCACGACGCCCAGCACGATGGCGGTCACCGTGAGCGTCACGCCCACCCCGATGCGGTGAATCCTGATCAGACGTTGGGTCATGGTGCGTCCCGTGGGGGGACGCACGCCAATGGCGCGCAGAGATCCCCCCTCGAGGGAAGCAGCTTTCGCGCCGCCGCGCTCCGCCTTCGCGCCGCGGCGATTGGCCGGCGTTTCTGCACTTGTCGTCCGGTCGCGGGGCGCGCACGGCGCGCACGGCGCGCAATCGGTTGCGACCTTCGCAAGTGTTTGCGAGGGTCACCGGCCTTTCCGCCTGCTGGCCTGCCTAGGGTTCAGGCTTGCGGCGGAACACCACGCGCCGCTTCGGCTCGACGAAGAGCGCGAGCGAGTCGCCCACGGCGGAGTAGGGGATCGATCGCGTTGGCTCGGTCGACGGACAGACCTGCGCCGCGGAGATGGTGGTGTCGGCGGCGGTGTAGGCGAAGCCCGTGGCCGCCGCGGCGCCGAGGCTCTCGGTCGGTCCGTACGCCTGGAGGAAGGCGAGGGTGCTGCTCGTGACGACGAGCGTGCCCGAGGCGCTCTTTCCGGTGAGCGCCTCGTTGGGCACCTCGGGGCCGGCGTCGGGGCCCGCATCGATGGGCCCGTAGACGTAGAGCCCGTCGAGCAGGTACGTGCCCGGCTTGATCGCGCCCCCGAGCGGCGGGGGCACGTCCATGTTCTCGCCGAGCTCGGCGACCGTCTTGCCGCGGTCGAGGGCGACGCAGAGCTTCCCGTTCGCGTTGGGGAGGCCGGGCGCGCTGTCAGCGGGCCCTCCGCCGTCCGCGACGGTGCCCGACGATCCCGCCGGCGGCGGATTGTCGGAGCCGCAGGCCGAGAGGATGGCCGCGGCCGCGAACAGCGCGCCGCTGGCCGCCACGCCAGCGAGCCAGGTCACTCCGCAGGAACGCAATCGTAGACCTGTCGCCACGAGGTGAGGATAGGGCTCACCACCCCGGTCGGGTTGAACTTCATGTAGATGCGCAGCCACTCCTTCGAAGGCGTGCCCGTATCGGCCATCAGCTGGCTGTCGACCGAGACCGGCTGCGGCGTGGGGAGGGTCTGGCAACCCTGGCAGTCCCACGTGGGCGTGGTGACGGAGCCTCCGGTGGTGGCGACCACCGCGGTCGCCGGCGGGGCGGGGATCGGCGGGGCCGCGGGAAGCGCGCCCTGCGTGTCGGCGGTGGCGGCGCTGAAGTTGATCGACGTGCCGCCGAGGAAGACGCCCTGCCAGTAGAACGGCGCCCACTTCACCCGGAAGCCGGGCTCGCATACCGCCTGAAAGTCACGGGTGAACGTGACCGTCGGCAGCGGCGGAGCGCTGGGGGGGGGCGGCGCACCGCCGAGCTGACATGCGGTCAGCTGGAAAAGGTGGAACTCGAGGGCCTTCTCGACCTCGGTGAGGCCGCTCGCGAGCGAGCACGCGCCGGGGAACGTGCCGCCCGTATCACCTCGCGTCGGCGACACGTGCATGCCGTTGAAGAACACGCGGCCATGGCCGCCGGGAGCGCCGCAGTCGGCGTTGACCGTGGGCGCGCCGGCGACGTTGCCCATCTCGAACGAGTAGCTGCCGAGGAAGTCCTGGTTGGTGGGCGGCGGACCTCCGCTCCACATGTTGTTCGTCTGTCCGCCGAGCCAGACCGTGGTCTGGCTGGCGTTCGCGACGAGCGCCTGCCTGACGCCTTGGGTCGCGGTCGTGTACGGGGCGCCGTACGTGGCCATGCCGCCGAACGTGTTCAGCCAGTCGTAGAATTGCTGCTGCGGGAAGGTCCCGAGCCGCACGAGCATCTTGTAGACCGCCTGGTCGCCCGCGGTGACGAACGACGCCGTCCCCGCGAAGACCGGCGAGCGCTGCGCCTTGAAGAAGAAGGCGTCCGCGGCGTGATGGTTCGCGAGCGCGTGGCCGCCGCGCGCGGTGTAGTCGGCGTAGAACTGGACCTGAGCGGCGGTCATCGCCTGGTTGGCCTCGGCGCCGGCGCTGCACGGGAAGATGACGGCCGTGTACGCATCGACGGCGGCCTGCGAGGCCCACAGCGTGCTCGGGGCAGGGGACGCCGACGACGCCGCCATGCCCCTGTCCTGGTACATGTGGATGCGGCCCGGTGTGGCCGCGGTCGGCGACGTGATCTCCGAGTTGGCCACGCCCATCTTCGAGAAGAGGCACTCGATCGACTCGCGGTCGCCGGTGGCGATCGCCATCTTCGGGATGTCGGCCTGGCCACCAGCGCCGTCGGAGCTGCTCTGGGGCAGGCGGAACGTCCCGGCGGGCGGCGTGTTCGCGGTGCACGCTGTCACCGCGAGCTGGATCTTGCGACGCCAGCGACCGGACTGCGCGATGATCGTGGTGGCCGGACCCGGCGTCGCGCCGTTGATGGTGAAGGAGCCGGTCGCGTCGGTGACGGCCTTGACGATCGACGGTCCCTCGAGGCTCGCGCACGTGTCGCACGCGACGCCGTCCGCGAAGACGGGCGGCGTTCCCGCAGGCACGAGCACGGTGATGCCGGCGAGCGGGAGGTTGTTGCCGGTGGTGCCGCTCGGATCGTAGACCTTGCCGGTCAGCGTGGTGTTGCACATGCCGCACGCCGCGCAGCCAGGCGTGCCGGAGGTCTTCGCCCAGCCGGCGTTGTTCGCGCAGCGGCCGGCGGCTTCGGGGATGGGGCTGGGGCCGGCGTTCACGACCGCGTAGGCGTCACCGCCCAGCGAGCAGCCGGTGACGTCGATGCACTCACCAGGATTGAGCGGCGCGCCGAGGGTCGACGAGCAGCTCGGGGCGCCGGGGGCCGTCGGACAGGTCCCCGTGTTCCACGAGGTGTACTGCGCGGGGTTCAGGAGGTGCACGGTGACCGTGGCGCCCGAGCCGATCGCGACGCTGCCGCGGTTGCACACCGGAAGGTGGTCGGTGCCGTTCTCGCAGCCTGCGCCGATGGTGAGGTCGACGCCGCTCGCGTTCCCGTCGTAGTAGTTGTTCGGCCCGTTCCAGGTGCACGAGAGCGTGGCCGGGTCGCAGCGGAAGTCTTGCTGGCAGACCTGGAACTGGTTGACCAGGTTGCACGCGGTGCCGTGCGCCTGCGCGGACGGCGCGCAGGTCGAGTCGCCGGTCGCGGTGGTCAGGACGGTCGGCGGGTTACCGCCGACGCCGAGCACGCCGCCGCCGTCGCCGCCCGCGTCGCTACCGCCGTCCGCCGCGACCGGACAGATGCCCAAGCCGCCGTCGACAGCTCCGAGCCCGCCGTCGCCGGGGCACGTGAAGCCGATCGGGTCGTCGACGAAGCCGTTGCAGTACGGATCGCACGCGTTCTCAGGCCCGCCCGCGTCGCTCCCGCACTTGCCGCCGCTGCCGAGCGCGCGCGTGCCGACGTTCGTGTCGCCGGTCAGGCTGCGCGTGACCTCGCGCTCGCCGATGCAGGCGCCCCAGCGCGTGCCGACGCACGTGCGGTGGCCCATCATGCAGTCGACGTGTCCGTCGGACGTCGTGCGCTTCACCTCGCCGCACGGGACGACCTCGGCCGGCTCCGGGCACGCGCAGCCCTCGTTCGGCGTCTCGCACGACGTGCCCGGGGGCACCGTGATCGTGGGACCGGGCGAGGCCTGCGGCTTGTCCGTCCCGCACGCTATGAGGAGGCCGACCGCGGAGGCGATGGGAGCCATCACGTACGCGGCGCGACGAAGCCAGGATGCAGAGGAGATGCCGGCGCTCACGTTGTCGGACAAACGATCCTCCGCTTCTCCGGCGGAGAGCCGAAGATCACCCAACCCCTCTGCACGAACCAGTCCGCTCGACTTCGCGGGCCAAAGCCGTGAGCTCGGCCGATTAACCAGGGGTCGACCCACGCAAAACTTTCACGGTTCCCACCTGTTTGCGGGGGGCGCCGATGTGGTTCCGCCAGCGACGCCGACACGTCTGCGCGGGGACCCGGGGCAGCGGCACCGTCACGCTCACGCAGCCCCTCCTCGATCCCGACGAGGAGCTGCCGAAGTGAAGCGACGCCTGGCCCTCCTCACTGACCAAGGACGACTACGTGGTCCCGCGCCCAGCACCATCGAGGCCTTCGAGCGCTTCCGACTCTCCCTCGGTAGCGTGCGCGCACGCCGACGGAGCGCTGGCGCGCCTGCTCGACGAGGAATCCTGATCGCTGCTCCGCTCGGGTCGTGCTCAGGTCTGATGCAGAGTGATGCTTTTCGCCTGGCCGGCCGTTTCACCTCGACGTGGCATCCCTTCCCTCTGCTCGTCGCTCGCGGGAGTTCCTCGTTGCTTCTTCTCGCCCCCCCGTGCTCGTCGAGATTGGCTTCCTCGACGGCAACGTTCGTTCGGGAAAGCTCGAGCACTTCAACCCCACGATGGTCGACCTCCCCGTCGACTTCGAGCGCTTCGGCCGGGCCTCGCTGGCCGCCGAGCAGGTCGCCTACATCGCCTTCCAGCGCGTGCCGGGCGAGCGCAACTCCGCCGCGCCGGCCGCGAGCGCGCTCGAGCGCTTCCGCATCCACGTCGCGGGCGGCAAGAAGTTCGAGGTCGACGTCTCCGCCGCGGCGGTGAACAGTAACCTCGGCTTCCGCGGCTTCCCGCCCGCGTCGTCGAGCCCGTTCAGCTCGATCTTCTTCTACTCCCACGGCGTCAACGCGCGCGAGAAGGACGAGCCGCTCGGGGAGATGCTCGTGGTTTCCGGACTCCTCGGTCCGCAGACGCTTCGGCGCGGCGTCGACACGCAGTCGGCGAACCGCAACGTGCCGCTCGGCCAGCTGCTGATCGAGAACGGCGAGGTCGACGGGGCGGGCGTCGCCGCGGCGATGGCGCTCCAGGCGCGCCGCAAGCTGCGCATCGGCCAGATCCTCGTCGAGGCCGGCCTCGCCACCGAGGAGTCGATCGAGCGCGCGCTCAGCGAGCAGAAGCTCCGCAAGGGCAAGCGGCTCGGCGAGGTGCTCGTCGAGATGGGCGTGGTCCGGGAAATTGACCTCGCCGTCACGCTCGGCAAGAAGTTCCAGCTGCGCGTCGTCGACCTCGACGAGTACCGGATCGACCCCGCCGCCGCGTCGCAGGTCTCGCGAGAGTTCATCACGAAGTTCGGCGTGCTGCCGCTCGAGCAGACCGCCTCGAGCCTCACCGTCGCGATCTCGGACCCGCTCGCCATCGACGCCATCGAGTTCCTGCGCTTCCACGTGAAGCGCCGGATCGACGAGGTGCTGGTGACGCCATCGCAGCTGAAGCGCTTCGTGGCCGACCACCTCGAGCGGACCTCGGTGGCGCTGCCCGAGCAAGGGCAACAGCTCGACACGCTGCTGCGTGACCTCCGCATCGAGGACTCGGCCGCAGGCGCCGAGATCGACGACGACGACGACGTCCACGACACGTATGCGACGGGCAAGGAGGCCGACGGCGGCATCGTCAAGGTGGTCAACCAGATCATCATCGACGCGTACCGGCGCGATGCCTCCGACATCCACATCGAGCCGAACGGCAAGGATCGCGACGTGGCCATCCGGTTCCGTGTCGACGGCGAATGCTACGTCTACCAGGGCGTCCCGCCCGCGTACCGCAACCAGCTCGTCGCGCGCATCAAGATCATGGCGGGGCTCGACATCTCCGAGCATCGCAAGCCGCAGGACGGGAAGATCCGCTTTCGCCTCGGCGAGCGCGTGATCGAGCTGCGCGTGGCCACGCTGCCGACGGTGAACAAGAACGAGGACGTCGTGCTCCGCCTCCTCGCCTCCTCGAAGCCGCTGCCGCTCGACAAGATGGGCCTCAGCGTCCGCAACCTGCGCGTGCTCCGGGCGTCGATCAACCAGCCGTACGGGCTCATCCTGTGCGTCGGGCCCACCGGCTCGGGCAAGACGACCACGCTCCATAGCGCGCTCGGCGACATCAACAAGCCGGACACCAAGATCTGGACCGCCGAGGACCCCGTCGAGATCACGCAGCCCGGCCTGCGTCAGGTGCAGGTGAGCGCGAAGATCGGGCTCACGTTTGCCGCCGCGATGCGCGCTTTCCTGCGCGCCGATCCCGACGTCATCATGGTCGGCGAGATGCGCGACCACGAGACCGCGAGCACCGCGGTGGAGGCCTCGCTCACCGGCCACCTCGTGATGTCGACGCTGCACACGAACAGCGCGCCCGAGACCATCACGCGGCTCCTCGACATGGGCCTCGACCCGTTCAGCTTCGGGGACTCGCTCATCGCGATCGTCGCACAGCGCCTGACGCGCTCGCTGTGCATCAAGTGCCGGACGAGCGAGCGGGGGAGCCCCGAGGACTTCGCGGAGCTTACGCGCGGCTTCGACGAGGAGACGCTCGCGACGACCTTCGAGACCCGCTTCGGACCCGACTTCCGCGTCTGGCGCGCCAAGGGCTGCGATGCGTGCTCGAACACCGGCTACAAGGGCCGGCTCGCGCTCCACGAGGTCCTCACCACGAACGACGAGATCCGCTCGCTCATCGCGCACAAGGGGGCGGTCGAGGCCATCCGCAGGGCCGCCTGCGCCGCGGGCATGACGACGCTCCTCCAGGACGGCGTCGCGAAGGTGCTCGCCGGTCAGACGGACATGAAGCAGGTGCTCGGCGTCTGCAGCAAGTAGGGGAAGCCCTTCAGAGCAGACGCTTCAAGCTCGCCCGGAGCTCGCGAACGCTCGCGAAGCGCCGAGCGGGCTCCTTCTCGATGGCGCGGAAGACGATCGCCTCGAGCGCGGGCGGGATGCCAGCCGCGAGCTCGGAGGGCCGCTGCGCCACCTCGGTGGCATGCCTGGCGAGGGTCGCGCCGGGCGAGTCGGCGAGGAACGGCGGGCGCCCGGCGAGCATCTCGTAGAGGACGATGCCGCAGGCGTAGACGTCGGTCCGCGGGTCGGCGCGTCCGGCGGCCTGTTCCGGCGCCATGTACTCGGGCGTGCCGGCCGTCCACTCGTCGTCCTTCGTCTCGGGCGTGCTCTCCAGCGACGCGATGCCGAAGTCGCACACCTTCACGAGCTCGAAGGACCGGCCTTCGTCGTCGCGCGCGAGGACGATCATGATGTTGTCCGGCTTCACGTCGCGGTGGATGATCCCGCGGTCGTGGGCGACCGAGAGCGCCGCGCAGACCTGGATCAGGATGTCGATGGCGCGGCGCGGCGTGAGGCGCAGCTCGCGATCGAGCACGGCCTGGAGGTTCTCTCCTCCGATGTACTCCATCACGATGTAGACGAGCCCGTCCGGCTCCTCGCCGAAGTCGTGGACGACGGCGACGTTCGGGTGGTCGAGCAAGCTGGCGTTGCGGGCCTCCGTGCGGAAGCTCGCCATGAGATGGGGATCGGTCCGGTAGTGCGGATGCAGGACCTTGATGGCGATGGTGCGCGGCAGGTCGACGTGGGACGCCTGGTAGACGACGCCCGTGCCCCCGGAGCCCAACAGCGATTCGATGCGGTAGCGACCGGCGATGACGCGCCCGAGGCCGGTCTTCGCCGGCTCCTCGAGGGGCGGCTCGTTCGCGAAGATCGCGCTGCCGCTCGTCGACTGCACTGAGCCGTCGCTCACGGGCTGGGTCTCGTCGGCGTCCGCCAGCTCGATCAGCTCGGGCTCGTGCGTGGGGTCCAGCGGCGCGAGGTGGAGGAGGAACGAGCCGGTGCGCGTGGTCCCCGCGAGCTCCGCCCCGAGGACGCACACCGCCTCGCCACGCAGGCAGATCTGGAGAACGTGGGTTCCGCCCTTGATGTGCGAGCGTGAGTCAATCGAAGGCTCGCGGAAAAGGGAGAGGCGTCAGCGGGGCGCTACGACCTCGGTGTCATCCTTCTGGATGCACGACGAGAGGTCGAACAGCATGAACTCGAGCGCCTTCTGCTGGGCGCTGAGGTCCCCGGTCTTGCACCCGTCGGGGAAGGGAGCTTGTGGGTCGTCGCTCACGCCGCCTTGCGAGCCGGCGCCGACATGGAGATTGGAGAACACGACGCGACCGCAGACCGCGTCCGCCGCGGCGCCCACCGGCGTGTTGAACGTGAGGTACTGGACCGCGGGGCCGTTGCTCGCGTTCGGGTTGACCGCCGAGATCCAGTCGAGGCCGTTCGTGCCGACCGCGTCGACGTTGTGGCGCGCGTCGAAGATCGGGAGCTTGCCGCTGCTGAGCGCGTTCTGCTTGGTGAGCCAGTCCTTCATGGCGACCGCCTTGGGGAAGCTCGCCGAGATCTCCGCGTTCACCGCGGTGGTCGCCGGATCCGCGGGGACCGCGGGCGGGGGCTTCTCGGGATCCGCCCACGTGGCGATGCCGCTCACGAGCGGCTCCGGCGATTTGCGGAGCCACACCTCGTGGTAATGCGAGGCGAAGACGCGCCCGCCGCCCTTCGCATAGTCGTAGAGGGCCTGCTTCGTCGCCGCGGGCTTCGTGGCCTCGTTCTCGTCGCCCTCGCAGGAGAGGAGGACGACGTCGTAGGCCTTCAGCTTCGCCGCGTCCGACCAGAACGTCTCGGCGGACCCGAACGCGGCGCCGCTGTTGAGCGACGCGCCGAACTTGCTCGCCGCGGGCCTCGGCGTGCCCTGCGTGAAGCCGCCGCCGGCGTAGAGATGCACGCGTGACGCGCTGCCGGCCACGCCGAACTCGGCGTCGTCGAGGCCGATCTTCCGCAGCAGGCACTGGAGCGGATCGGCGCCGCCGGTCGTGAGCGCGATGCGCGGGATGTTGCCCTCGCCGCGGTTCCTGGGCAGCCGCGTGAGCGCCGCGTCGAGCGGAGTGTCCACGCACTTGCCGACGGCGGGGATCTCGATTTTACGCCGCCACTTGCCGATCTGCACGACGAGTGGGACCTTCTCGTCGATGGGCACGTTCTCGAGGGTGAAGTGACCGGACGTGTCGGTGGCGGTGATGGCGATCGGCGTGCCGGAGACCTTCGCGTCACACCGGTCGCAGCCGCTGTTTCCTTCCGCGAGGTCGGCGAGCGGAGTGTTCGGCACGTAGACGGTCGCGTTGTAGACCGGCACCTTTCCCGCGGGGTCGAAGACGGTTCCGCTCACCGTGGTCTTCGCGGTGCCGTCGCAGGGGAGCTGCTTGCACTCGAGCCCGACGCACCCCGGCTTCGGGCCACCCTCCTGCGGGCAGCTGAAGCCGGTACACGGGCCGCCGTCGCCCGTGGGGGTCGAAGGCGAGTCGTCGGTGCTCCCGCACGCAGGGGCCGTGAGCGCGGCCAGCGCGAGGGCGGCGAGAGAGCAAGCACCGAGCAAGTTGCGTCGCATTCGTCGTGGTTCTTTCTTCGATGCCGGAGAGAGGTGGAGTCGCCCGCTCTGGTCTACGGATAGTGGCAAGTGCCGTTCGTGCACGGGACGCCCGAGCAACAGCTGCTCGACTGCGTGCACATCTGCCCGTAGAGCGAGCAGGCGCCGCCGTCCTGGGTGACCACGCCGCCGCCGTCGGTCGGCGCGCCGACGCCGCCGTCGGGAAGCGGGGTGCCGCCGCAGGTGCCCTTGATGCTGCCGGCGGGAATGGCGCAAGGGAGGCCCGAGCAGCAGTCCGCGTTCGCGGTGCACGACCCCGCGAGTGGAACGCACGCGCCGAGGCACACGTTGTTCACGCAGGGATGGCCGCAGCAGTCGGCGCTCGTCGCGCAGACGGTGCCCGCGGGAGGCGGCGCCGCGGTGCAGTCGAGGTGCTTGTCGATGATGCAGCGCGGGACGCCGATCGCATCGCGGCGGCAGCATTTCTCGGGGCTGGAGTTGCACTCGCTCGGGCCGCCGGTGTTCTTCTCGCAACAGTTGTTCGCCGCGTTGCACACGCCGATGGTGGTGCCGTCCGCCTCGAGCGCCTTGCCGCAGACGCTGCCCGGCTCGCGGCACGAGTTGCCCTTGCCGCAGAGCCCGAACTCCTGGCTCGCGCTGTCCTTCACGCACTCGAACGGACCCACCACGGGCTGGGGGCTCCCCGACCAGCCGCAGCAGTCGCTGTTCGCGCGGCAGAGATCGCCGAGCACGCGGCAGCCGGAGCTCGGCTGACACACGGACTTGCCGCTGGGCACGAACGGCGCGCACGAGCGCGAGCAGCACGCGCCGCCGCAGGCGCCGCCGGTCGAGGTGCACAGCGTGCCCGCCGGCTCGCAGCCGCCGGACCCGCCGGCCTTCGTCATGCCGCAGACGCCGAGCAGCGCGCCGGCGGCTTTGGTGCAGAGGCCGCCACAGCAGTCCGTGTTGCCCGCGCATCCCTCGCCGTTCTGGCCGCAGAACGAGGAGCCCGTGCAGATGCCGCCGTTGCAGAACTTCGACGCGCAGTCGCTGTCCATCGCGCACGGGTTGCCGCCCGTCGCGCCGCCGCCAGGGTTGAGGGGCGTGCACTTGCCGCCGCCTGCGCCGTCGGGCGCGCACGAGCCGCCGCAGCACTCGGCGTTCGATCCGCACGCCTGGTTGTCGGCCACGCACTGCTTCGAGGAGCACGAGCCGCCGATGCACGCGAACGTGCAGCACTCCGGGCCCGTGGTGCAGACCGCGCCGGGCGCCGCGCAGACCGTCTTCGACGTGTCGCACTGCTTCGTGGTGAGGTTGCAGGTGCCGCTGCAGCACTCGGCGCTCGACGCGCACGTCCCCGCCTGGAGCTTGCAGTCGGCGGCGTCCTTGCGGCCGCCGTCGATGGTGGAGACGAAGCCATCGCCTGCGGCGTCTCCGGGCGTGGTGCTCGTCTCGGCGTTGCCGCCGTCCGGTTGATCACCGACCTCGGATTCACTCCCGCAGCCCACGAACGCCACGGCCGCGATCGCGGACGCGGTGGTGAGCCACAGCGCAGCCAACGAGAGCTTTCTCATGAGACCCGAACCTCCTCGGGCGCGCGCAGAGCACGTCGACGCCCAAGACGAGTGTGACGTAGCGCAGGCCGTTCGTAAACTACGCCGTCGAACGTCGCGACGGTTTTGTCGGAGCGCCGCGCAGAACTCTTCGTCGACCATGCGCGTGGTCATCGACGTGACCAATCGACAGGACGACCGCCGCCCGGCACGCTTGCGGAATGCACGTCGTTCGTCCCGTCGTCGTCTTCGGCATCGCCACCAGCTGTGTGCTTCTCGCGCTCGCCTGCGGGGGCACGGACTCTCCGGTCTCGGGGGGTGGAACCGCAGACTCCGGCGCGCGCGGGATCGAGCCCGCCGGCCAGACGTGCACTGCCGCCGCGCAGTGTTACCCCGCCATCGACGCCGGCAGCATCGTCGGCGAGGTGACGTGCCTGACGAAGGTGACGAACGGCTACTGCACGCACGCGTGCACGGCAGACACCGGTTGCTGCGCGACGCCCGGCGAGTGCCTCTCGGGCGTGAAGGAGGTTTGCTCGCCGCTCGAGAACCAGGGCACGCAGTACTGCTTCCTGAGCTGCGAAGACGACGACGTTCGGCGCGCGCTGGCGGCGAACAGCGACGCCGGCGTCACCGCGGACGGTGGTACGGACGCGTATTGCCGCACGTTCGCCGGCGCCGCGACGTCCTGCCGGTCGAGCGGCGGCGGCAGCAAGAACCGCAAGATTTGCCTGCCGTGAGCGGTGGTCGGAGAAGGGACCACCACGGGAACATTTCATCGACCATCGACAGCGGAGGCGGTGCGCGCGATTTTGTTCG
>JAYTHX010000237.1:0-14398 GCA_043732195.1 Polyangiaceae bacterium | reverse complement strand
AAGCGCCCCCGTTCGACGTACTCGGCTCAGCCGGCGTAGTGGACCTTGACCGTCTCGATGAGGAGCTTCAGCGCACGCTGCACCACCGCGGTGCTCTCGTGGCGAATCACCACGTAGCCGTCTCCCTCGTAGCCGTCCGACTTCACCGCGCCGATGGTCGGGAGCTTCGCTTCCGCGATCAGCGAGCCGACCGCCTCGTGCGCCTCGTGCAGGCCCGTCACCGAGACGACCCGCCCCTGCCCCATCCCGCGCAGGAACGCGCAGCCCACCGCGAGCTTGCGGTTCCACGGCGCATCGAGCTCACCGTCGACCACCGCCCGCGCCCAAGCGCGATAGGGATCGATGCCGTGCGCGAGGCCCGTCATGAGCGAGATGTTCGCGCCCGGCGGTCGCTGCGCGATCTCGCCGATGGCGAGGCTGCCGTCGGGGCGCTCGAACCACTCCATGTGCGTCATGCCGTCGTCGAGCCCGAGGGCCTCGATGGACGCGAAGCCCATCTTCCGCGCGTTCTCGTAGAGCGGCTCGTCGAGCTCGCGCGGCAGGAGGCACGTCCACTGCATCCACGGGTTCTCGAGCACCTCGAGGCACGAGGGCAAGTAGTGCGAGATCGAATGGACGCGCGGCTTGCCGTTCGTGGTCACGGTCTCGAGGGAGAACTCGCGCCCGCGCAGGAACTCCTCGGCCAGCACGGGGCTCTCGCGGTTGACGCGCATGCCCACCACCGCGCGGAGGAGCGCGACCTCGTCGTTCACGCGGAACGTGGCCTTCGCGCCCATGCCGGCCGGCGGCTTCAGCACCATCGGGAAGCCGACCTCGGCGGCGAACGCGCGCGCGTCTTCCTGCGACGTGACCAGCTTGTGGCGCGCGACCGGGAGCCCCGCGGCACGGAGCGCCTCCTTCATCGTGGCCTTGTCGCGAAAGAGCTCCGCGGTCTTCGCGCGCGTGCCCGGCACCCCGAAGCGCTCGCGCGCCTGCGCCATCTGCACCATGAGCGGCTCGAGGATCCCGATGATGCGATGCGGCTGCCCGTGCCGGCGCTTCAGCACCTCGACGCCCTCGATGACGTCCTGCACCGCCAGCGCGTCGGTCACGCGGATCACGTCGTCGAAGAGGTCCGCGTCCGGCCCCTCGGGCGGGCTGACCACGATGCCGAGAAGGCGCACGTCCTCGAGCTTCTTCGTGGCGCGCACGAAGCGCATGGTGGTCTCGATGGGAAACGGAGCGCAGAAGACGACGTTACGGGGCATGCGATCCGGTGACGGTCGTCAAGAGTTGTCCGCGCGTCAACCTCAGCGAATTTCGAGCTTCCGGAGCAGCGCGCACCGCGCCTCGGGCCATTCGGCGGCGAGCATCGAGTAGAAGGCCGTCGAGCGCACGCTGCCGTCCGCCGCCGCCATGTGCGCGCGGAGCACGCCGTCGAAGCGCGCGCCGAGCCGCTCGATGGCGGCGCGGGAGCGCAGGTTGCGTTCGTCGGTCTTCCAGGTGACCCGCCGCACGCCCCAGGCCTCGAACGCGTGGCGGCAGAGCAGCAGCTTCGCCTCGGTGTTGAGCGCGGTGCGCTGCGCACGCTCCGCGTACCACGTGGAGCCAATCTCGACGGCGTCGGGACCGGTCGGCACGGGCGCCGGTGGCTCGGCGAGCCAGCGAAAGTGCTGGATGTCCATGTAGCGCGTGGTCCCGGCGATCACCCCCGCGGCGTCGCGCACGACGAACGGGATCGATTCGCCGCGATCTTGCTCGGCGAGCGCGGTGGTCACGTAGGCCTCCATCCCGGTGGTCGAGGCCGGGACGAACGTGAAGGCGTACGTCGTGCGCGACGCGTTCGCCGCCGCCAGCAGCCCATCGGCGTGATCGAGGGTGAGCGGCTCGAGGCGAACGTGCGTGCCGACGAGCGTGGGGGCTTCGAGCATCGTCATCCCCGCGAGGATGACGGCGCAGTGGTCTACCGGAAAGGGCCGGATCGTAGATTTCCGATAGACCAGCGCCGAGCGCGACTCACTTCCCGCAGGTCTTGCCGCAGTACTTCTGGACGCTGTCGAAGCACGACAGGCCCCAGAAGGTGTCGCAGCAGTACGAGTCCGCGGCGCAGACCTTCATGGTGCACTCGTCGCACGCTTGGCCGAGCTTCTCGCCCGCTGTGCAGACGTCGTGGGTGCACGTGCCGGGGATGAGCGGTCCGCTCGCGTCGCCGCCGGCGTCGACCGAGGAGACCGGGTCGTTCGGGGTGGGAGGCGCGGTGGTGCCCTTGTCGTTCTCGCCGAAGCACGACTGCGGGTTCGCCGGGACCGGCGGGGGCAGCGGGAAGGGACCGGCGATCGTGCACGTCGCCGCGGCGCCGCCCGGGTACGGGTACGTCGTGTCGTACGGCTTCGACGCGTTGAGGTCGAAGAGCGTGCACTCCTTCTTCCACTTGTAGAGGCCGAACAGGTCGACCTTCGCGAGCACCTTGGCCGAGACGCCCGCCTCGACGTCCCCGTGGACGAGCGCCTTCGTGCCCGACGCATCCTTGCCGCCGCAGGTCTGCGAGGCGCCCATGCCGGCGTACGCGTTCGCGGTGAGCTCCGCGGTGGCCACGCCGAAGAACTTCAGCGCGAGCTTCGGGCTGACCGTGCAGTATGCACGCAGCATCCCTTCCTTCGTGTAGACGGGCGGCGTGGGCGTGAGCTCGGCGCTCTTGTCGAAGCTCGGCGTGAGCTTGCCGTCGGCATACGCGAGGCCGACGGTGATGCTGCCGCTCGCGGTGCCGCCGACCTTCGCCTCGACCGGCGCGGTGAAGGAGAAGTCGCAGTTGAGCGTGGTGGTGTAGTGCGCGCTCGCCGGCAGGCTGATGCCGCCGAGGCCGATGCTGCCGAGATTCACGTCGTAGTCGGCGAGCGTCGTGGAGAACGACTTCGTGAGCGGCTTGCCCGCGAGCGCGGCCGCCTTCGCCGGGTCGAGGGAGGGGTCGAACTTCACGCCGGCCGCGAGCACCAGCTTCGCCTCGAGCTTGCCGGTGGCGTTCACCTTGAAGGACTTGAGCTTGAGGAAGCCGACGTCGGCATCGAAGTCGTACGTCGGCGTGAAGCCGAGCGTGCCGGTCTCGACGGCGGCGTAGACGATGTACGGAACGTCCGATCCGTCCGCGCCCTTCGCGGTGTCCTTGATCTCGAAGAGGTTCTTGCCGCTGTAGTCGAGCAGCTTGACGGTCGTGCCGCCCTTGCCCTGCGGATGCAGATCGAGCGAGCCGCCGATGGACGAGGGCGCCGGGCCCTCCATCGTCAGGTCCGGCACGTTGAGCTTCGCGTGCACGACGAGGCTGTCGACCGCCTCCTGGAGCGTCGCGGGCGTGGTCATGACCACCGTGCCCTCGGGCGCCTGCGCGATCGAGGCGATGCGGCGGAGGAAGCCCTCCGGGTTCTTGCCCGCGCCGTTCACGCCGGCGCGGTCCGCGAGCAGGATCTCCCCCGGCTTGTGCGCGGAGAGCTTAGCGAAGATCGACGACGGGAAGACGATGCGATCGTCGCGCACTTCGGCGACGTCGGCGAGCGCTTGGTCGACCGCCGTGGTGCCCTCGTGCAGGGTCACGCTGCCTTGTTCCGTACCGCTCGAGGCGTACGGCGCAGGACCGCCATCGCCGCTGCTGCTGCACGCCGCGACGACGAGACACGCACCGGTGCACGCAAGGAGGAGAGCCGCCTTCTTCATTATGCTGAATTCCTCTGGGGTGACGAGGTCAACGCTTGATCAGCTCGGCGGAGGACTCGTCGGCGTTCTTGCGAACGCTCTTGCCGAGATTCCGATAGCCGACCGCTGCCAGAAACATGATCGCGATGATGAGCAGTGCGTACTCGACCATCGTGGCGCCTCGAACGAGGCGCCGCGATCCCCCAGGAGGCTTGAGCAGTGAGCGCAGGTCCATCGGTTGCTCATTGAGCAACGTGCGTGCCTGCCGTTCCGCCCACGCTGTCGTTCTACGATCGCGCCATTCCCCGCACACATCGCGCAAAGCGCGAGCAGGCGCCTGGCGCCGGACTGGATGAACCGTGACCCAGGGTGCGAGAGGCACACGTGATCCAGGTGCCATCACGCCGCAAGGGCGGCGCTACGATCGCCGAGCTCGGCCTCGACCCGTCTCCCGCCGACGCAACGGCTCGCAACGATGACACCGCGACGGTGGGCCTCCTGCGCGAGGCATGGGTGGTCGGCTCCTTCCGCGACATCGTCGGAACCATCCTCGCCTCCACGTTCACGTTCGGCGCGGAGGTGCCCGCGGAGCTCGCTCGCGATCTCGCAAGCAGCTCGACGCGCTGCGCTCGCTGAACGCCGACCTCGATCCCTTGCCGAAGGCCCACGGTGGTCGGCCCCGGCGATCGCCGCTGAACGTCGCTCCCGGGCCGTGGTAGAGCCTCGCCGCCATGCGCGTCGTCTTCCTTGCGCCCCTCTATCCGCCCGAGATGATCGAGTACACGCGCGGCCTCGCCGAGGTCGGCGCGGAGGTCTACGGCGTCGGCGACACGCCGCGTGAGGCGCTCCCCGCCCGCGTCAAGCCCTATCTCCACGACTATCTCCAGGTGCCGCGCATCATGGCCGAGGAGGACGTGATGGATCGCGTCTCGGCGTGGCTCCGCGGGCGCTCCATCGATCGCGTGCTCGCGAACTGGGAGCCGCTGGTCATCCTCGCCGCGCGCCTGCGCGAGCGCTGGGGTATGCCCGGCATGTCGGTCGACGCCGTGCGCGGCTTCCGCGACAAGCAGCTGATGAAGGAGCGCGTCGCCGCCGCGGGCCTGCGCGTACCGAAGTCGCGCCGCGCGCTCACCGAGAACGACGTGCGCGCCGCGGCCGAGGAGCTCGGCTACCCGCTCATCGTGAAGCCCATCGCCGGAGCCGGCAGCGCCGACACCTACAAGGCCGAGACCGCCGCCGAGCTCGACGTCATCCTCGCCAAGATGCGCGGCGTCGGCGAGGCGAGCTGCGAGGAGTACATCGACGGCGAGGAGTTCACGTTCGATACCGTGTGCATCGAGGGCAAGCCGGCCTACGAGAACGTCGCGGCGTACCTCCCGAAGCCGCTCGAGATGCGCTCGCTGGAGTGGGTGAGCCCGGTCATCATCACGGTGCGCGATCTCCTGCAGCCGAAGCTCCAGGGCGGCATCGCGCTCGGGCGCAACGTGCTCGGCGCGCTCGGCATGGGCACCGGCTTCACGCACATGGAGTGGTTTCTCACCCCCAAGGGCGAGGCGGTGTTCGGCGAGATCGGCTGCCGCCCGGGCGGCGCGCACATCGTCGATCAGATGAACTACACGAGCGACATCGATCTCTTCCGCGAGTGGGCGCGCGTGTCGTGCCACGGCACCTTCGAGGCGGACCCGACGCGCAAGTACAACGCCGGGATCGTCTTCAAGCGTGCGCGCGGCCAGGGCCGCATCACCCGCATCGACGGGCTCGACGAGTTCGTGAAGCTCGCCGGCGACTCGCTCGTCGAGGACAAGCTCCTCCGCCCCGGCACCCCGCGGCGCAACTGGAAGCACACGCTCCTGTCCGACGGTCACGTGCTCGTCCGCCATCCGCAGTACAGCGAGGCCCATCGCCTCTCGTTCGCGGCCGCGAACGACATCACGATGCACGCGGAGTGAAGCCGCGCGGTTCCGTGTGAATCTCGCGGGCCCGGGGTCACTTCGGGAACGCGGCGCCCGCGCTGATGCCCGGGGTGCAGCCGGCCTTGCCGGTGCCGCGCGTGGCGCGCTCGTAGGGCGTGCGGGCCTTCGTCGTGAACGTGGCGTGCGTCTCGAAGGGCGCGCCCCACGCATCGAGGACCTCGGCGGACATCTGCGCGTCGGTGAAGGCGTTCCAGTTCGTGCACCACACGCCGTCGGCGGCGGCGACCGAGCGCGCGTAGCCCGAGCTCTCGTTCGAGAGATCGTAGAGGCCCTTCCAGTCGGCCTCCGACATGCCGGCGTTCTTCGCGATCTTGGTGGCGAAGCCCGACTCGTCTCCCTCGCGCGTGACGTAGATGACCTGCTCGCAGCCGAGGTTGCGCCACGGCGCGTTGCCCAGCGACGAGAACTTCTTCGTCTTGAGGTCGTCGAAGCCCCGGGGGTTGCTCTTCACCTTCGCGAGATCGGCCTCGCTGCCCCAGTAGCCGAAGTTCACGTAGCGCGCGCGGGCCGCCTTGTACTTCGTGACCGCGTCGCGCTCGAGGACCGCGGTGGAGACGAGCTTGTGCAGCGGAGATCACCGAATCGAGATCTGCACGGAGCCCCGGAGATCGGAGCTCCGTGTGAATCTGGCGTCAGCGCGGCAAGGGTTGCTCGCCGATGCACACGCCCACTTCGAGGAGGATGAAGAGGAGCGCCTTCTCCTGCGCCAGGAGCGCATCGGCCTCGCCGCCCTCGGCGTGGTACGTGCTGAAGAGCACGCGGCCGCACTGGTTGTCGAAGCTCACGGTCGAGGGGCCCGTGCCGTTCGACGTCATCCATACCTTCGGCGTGATGGTGACGGCCTTGCCATCGGGGTCCTTGCCGGGCTGCGGGTTGACCTTCGAGATGATCGTCCAGCTGTCCTTCAGCTCGAAGTTCTTCTCACCGATGGCGCCGAGCCATGACGACAACCCGGGATCGTTCGCGGTGCCGGTCTTGGTGTACGCGCCGTCCTGGCAGGCCGCGCCCCACGCGCTGTTCGCCGTCATGTCGTTGCCGTTCTTGTCCTTCCACGTGATGAAGCCCGGCCAGGTCTGGTTGACGTACTCGTACGAGTAGTCGGTGACATAGAGCTTCCCGCCGGCGCTCACGAAGTTGCGGAGGTTGTCCTTCTGCGCGCCCGTGGGCGCGCCGCAGCTGAGGCCGCCGAGGGCGCAGGGCAAGAGGACGATGTGGTACTGCGCGAGCTTGTCCGGCGCGTTCAGCAGATCCATCGGCTGCCCCACGCTCGGCGGGAGCCCCTTCGGATCGTTGAACGGAGCCTTGCCGTAGCGATCGAACGACGTGATGCCGAGCTTCTTCAGCGAGAGCTCGATCTTGTCGAAACCACCGAACGTCACGCCGATGCGCGGGATCTCGTCGCCCTTCGCCGGGTCGGGCGCGCCGGGGAGCGTGGTGAGCACCCCGGGCACCGCGACCTCACCGGTGGCGGTGGTGATCGGACGCACGCGGCGGAAGTGGCCCTTCTGCGTGACCAGGTACTGCGGGCCAGTGGCGTAGACCTGGAGCTTGAACGTGCCGTCGGCCTTCGAGTACGCGTACGACGTGCCGGCCGGGAGCTCGACGCACTTGTCACAGAAGACGCCCGGCGCCTGGACCGGCGGCGGCGTCGCGCTGAGGTAGACGAGCGCGTTCGAGATCGGGACCGTGCCCTCGGGCGCGAGCACGGTGCCGATCAGCGACCCGATGCCGGTCGGGTCCTTGGGCGTGCCGCCCGAGGCGCCCAGATCGCCGGTCGGTCCGGTCGGGCCGTTCGGCGTCGCCGGTGCGGGCTCCTCGAAGCCGCTCGGGCGATTGCTCCCGCACGCCGCGGCGGCGAGGAGCGTTCCGAGCAGGGCGGCGGCGACCGAGAAGCGGGGGGAGGGCATGGGGGCGAGATCCTCGACGTTAGAGTGATTGCTCTAGCTGCAACCGACCCATGGACCTATCCCTCCGAGCTCGCCCGAGGCAACTGCACCGGGGCTAACGGGCCTCGTGAGACGTGTTCGAGGCCGCACGTAGAGCAATTGCTTTACCACCGTGTACGACGTGTGGCGGGACGTGATGGCGCAACGAGGATGCTGCGCTAGGGTGGCGCGATGCGTCTTCTTCCCTTGGTGCTCCTCGTTTCGAGCGCCCTCGCCGGCGCGATGGCAGGGGTGGCGTGCAGTGGCATGGACACTCTCCCGTACGACGCGCTGACCGGCAGCTCGTGCGGCGCGACCTACCGCTACGGCGCCACCGGCATCCGCCTGACGCTGAAGCGCCGCTGAGTGACCGGCGCCGGCGAGGGAGCCGCCGAGACGCTCCCGATCGTAGCGCTCCGCGCGGCGTTCCTCGCGAACGTGCGCGAGCGGCCGGTCGTCGTGTCCTCGCCGACAGGCTCCGGCAAGTCGACCGAGGTGCCGCGCTGGTGCCGCGCGCGTGATCTCGGCAAGGACGAGCGCGTGCTCGTCGTCGAGCCGCGGCGCGTGGCCTGCCGCAGCCTCGCGGCGCGCGTCGCCGAGCTCGAGGGCTGCAAGGTCGGCGAGGCGGTCGGCTACATCGTGCGCGACGACGCGGCCCTGAGCGACGCCACGCGCATCGTCTTCGCCACGCCGGGCATCGTGCTCCGGCACGAGGCGCTCGTGCGCTCCGCCGCCACCATCGTGCTCGACGAGCTGCACGAGCGGACGCTCGACGTCGATCTGCTGCTCGCGCTGTTCGTGAAGCAGGCGCGGCGCGGCTTCGTCGTGATGTCGGCCACGCTCGACGGCGACCGCGTCGCCGCGCACCTCGGCGGCGTGCATCTCTCGGCCGACGGCCGCACGTTCCCCGTGGACGTGCGGTACCTGGAGCGCGGCGACCGCGCGCCCGATCCCGACGAGCTACCTTCGCGCGTGCGGGCGGCGCTGCGCGCGGCGCAGGACGACCCGGGTGACGTGCTCGTGTTCCTGCCCGGCAAGGCCGAGATCGAGGCGTGCCGGCGCGCGCTCGAGGGCAAGGACGCGATCATCGTGCCGCTGCACGGCGGCCTCTCGCTCGACGAGCAGCGGCGGGCGTTCCATCGCACGCCGCGCCGCAAGGTGATCCTCGCGACGAACGTGGCCGAGACGTCGATCACCATTCCCGGCGTGGGCGTCGTGATCGACGCCGGGCTCGTCCGGCAGACGCGCTACCAGGACGGGCGCGCCGCGCTCGTCCTCGCGCCCATCGCCGAGGACAGCGCCGCGCAGCGTGCCGGCCGCGCAGGCCGGACCTCCGCCGGGATCTGCTACCGGCTGTGGAGCAGCGCGGCGCGCCTCGCGAAGAGCACCGCGCCCGAGATCCATCGCGAGTCGCTCGTTCCGCTCGTGATGTCGGCGGCGGCCTGGGGCGAGCGCCCCGAGGACCTTCCGTTCCTCGATGCGCCGAAGCCCTACGCGCTGGCCGCGGCGCGCGCCGACCTCGCGGCGTGGGGCGTGCTCGACGCGAGCGGTGCGATGACCGAGGGCGGCCGCGGCGTGTTCGCGCTGCCGCTCGATCCGTTCCTCGGAAGGCTGCTGGTCGCGGCGCGCGCGCCGGGCGGGGCGGTCCTCGAGGACGCGATCGACCTCGTCTCAGCGCTCGGCGTCGGGCGCCCGCTGTTCCTGCCCGGTCCCCCTCCGCAGACGCCGGCGGATGATCTCCGGCTCGGCGGATGCGATGCCACCGCGCTCGTCCGCGCGGTGCGCATCGGCAAGCCCGACCTCCATCACGTGTCGGGCTTCGTGGTCGAGGAGGCGCGCCGCATCCGGGCGCGGCTCCGCCGGGCCTTCGATCTCCCCGAGGGCGGGCCCTCCGACACCCCGGTCGATCGGGACGCGCTCGTGCGCATCGCACTCGCCGCCGATCGCCGCGTGGCCCACGTGAAGCGCACGCGCGGCCGCGCGGTCGCCTTCGGCAACGGCGGCACCGAGCTCGAGCTGGCCCGCGAGAGCGCCGTGCAGAATGCACGCGATGTGGAGGCGATCGTGGTCCTCGATGCGCGCGCGTTCGGGAGCGGGCCCGGCGCGCGCCTCCTCGTCACCTGCGCGACCCCGGTGTCGCTCGCGGTGATGGCGCGCGCCGGCCTCGGCGAGGATCGACTGGCGGGCGTGCACCACGAGCGCGGACGCGTGACCGCGAAGCTCGAACGGGTCTACGCGGAGCGCGTGCTCGGGACGCGCGAGGAGATCCCCGAGGGCGAGATGGCGCGCGCGGCGCTCGCCGCGCTCTTCCTGCGCGGCAGCATCTTCAAGGACGCCCTCGCGACGACCCGCGAACGTCTCTCGCGCATCGCGCTCGCGGCTCAGCTCGCCTCGCGCGGCCACCCCTCGGGCGTGGCCCACCCCGGCCCCGTTCCCTCGCTCGAGGCCTGGGTGGCGGCGCGGCTCGTCGCGCTCGGCGTCGAGAGCGGCGATGACCTCGCGCTCCTCTCCGCGAGCGATCTCACGATCCCCGATGTTCCGTTCGAGGTGCGGGCCGGCCTCGACAAGGAGTTCCCGGTCGGCGTGGACGTGGGAGACGCGCGCTACGAGACGATCTACGATCTCGACCGGAGCCAGGTGGTCCTGAAGCGGGTCAAGGGCAACCGCGAGGGGCCGCCGCCCCTGGCGTATCTCCCGCGCTTTCCGGGACTGCGGATCCTCGTCGACGGCCCGCGCGGCGTTCAGCTCGTCCGCGAGCGCGGCTAGTCGCGCGCGCTACGCGCCGCCCGCGCCGAGGCGGTAGACGCGCTCGAAGCCGGCATCGAGGTTCTTGATGGTGATGGCGACGATGCCGTTCTCGTCGAGCGCGTACTGCTCCTCGATGCGCGGGCCGCGCGCCGCGATGCGCTGCACGGCCACGCCGCGCAGCGAGGCCGCGTCGAGATCGGCCTCGAACGGGAAGAGCACGTCGCCCGAGACCATCATGTCACCGCGGGGGCGGCCGTCCTCGCTGATGGCGTTGCACTCGAAGAAGCGGAAGTGGCCGACGTTGTGCGCGGCCCGGTAATCGCGGCGCCGCACGATGGGCGCGCCGGCGCGCGTGGGCAGCGCGGTGTCGCTGGTGAAGATGGGGTCGAACGTGATGGCCGCCCCGGCCGCTCCCTCGCGGAACACGCCGAACGTGCGCGCGTAGCGATCGGAGAGCTCGAAGCCCGCGACGTCGTCGCACGCGATGGCGAGGCCGATGGCGATGGCCGCCGACGGATACGGCGAGCGATGCACGCGGCGCCCGAAGCGCTCGCGGAGCGCGCGGGCCACCAGCGGGAGCTCGCTCGCGCCGCCGACCACGTAGATGCCCGCGATGTCGTCGAGCGCCGCCTCGGCGTCCTCGGTGACCGCGCCGTCGAGCCGCGCCATGACCGGGACCATCGCCTCGATCGATCGCGTCACGAGCGGGAGACACGCGGCGTAGAAGTCGGCCACGGTGACCACCGCCATCGGGGTGGGCGCCGCGGCGCCGAGCGCGGTCTCGAGGTCGATGGAGAGCTTCCGTGAGCTCGGATTGAGTCGCTCCTTCGCGTCGCGGCACTGGTCGAGGAGCCGCTCGAGCGCGCGGGCGTCGAGCGCGCTCGAGTGCCGCGTCAGCTGCGCGCGCGCCAGGACGAGCTCGAGGAGCACGTCATCGAAGTCGTCGCCGCCGAGCTGGTTCACGCCCGCGGTGGCCATGACCTCGTGGGTGCGGCCGCGCATGCGCACCAGCGAGGCGTCGAACGTGCCGCCGCCGAGGTCGTAGACGACGACGTGATCGCGCCGCGACGTGAGCGTGTCGCGATGGCGATGCGTGTACTCGAAGCCCGCCGCCGACGGCTCGTTGAGCATGGCGATGGGCTCGAAGCCCGCGCGCCGGAAGGCATCGAGCGTGACGAAGCGCTGCGCGCCAGAGGCATTCGCGGGCACCGCCACCACCGAGCGCAGCGACTCGGCGCTCGCCGCGAGCTCGTCGGGGAGGTTCGAGCCTTCGAGGATCGCGACCCGCAGCGCACCGAGGAAGCGCGTGACCAGCTCGTCGATGGCCATCGTGGTGCCGCCGATGGTGACGCTCTGGCCGGAGCCGGACTGCGCCTCGGCGAGCAGCCGCTTGAAGGAGCGCACCGCGGTGAACGAAGCATCGTTCGCGGTCGCGAGCGCGGCGAAGCCGAAGCGCAGCTCGCCATCGCGCTCGGCGACCACCGAGGGGAACCAGTCGTGCGCGTCACCCGCGACGTCGGCGAAGGTCAGCACCGGGTAGTTCCCGCGGTCTGCGCAGGCCACCACCGTCCGCGTCGTCCCGAAGTCGATCCCGAGCTTCACGTTCCACCTCCACCTGCCTCCCTGGCCTACCCCGCGGGGCGCTCCTCGCGCAAGTTTCGCGGTACAGTGCGGCCCGTGAACATCTTCCTGCTGCGCTCCTCGATCGACGTCTCGCCCGGCGACGACCCCGCGGGAGTGCCCGAGGCGCATCGCTACCTCTCGGCCGAGGGCCGGCAGGTGATCCGCGCGCTCGGCAACCGCCTGCGTCTGAACGAGGAGCCGAGCTTCGATCGTTTCGTGACCAGCCCCTTCCCCGCCGCGCTCCAGACGGCCGAGCTGTTCGCCGACCGCGTCGACTACGTCGGCGTGATCGAGGTCCTGCCCGCGCTCGCCGGCAACGTCCCGCCGCAGGTGATCGCGCCGCTCCTGCTCGCGCGCGGCGAGTCGATCGTGGTGGTGGGAGACGAGCCCTCGCTCTCCGCGCTGGGCGCGTTCCTCATCGGCCGCCCCACCTTTCCTCCTCTTGACCATGGCCAGGTGTCGGTCATCGAGAACCGGCAGCCCGCGTGGTGCCTGCGCCCCGGCGATCCGGTGAAGTCACTCCTCCTCATCGCGTGACGGGCAAGGTGGTCGCGCGCCCGACGCGCTACCACGAGGTCGTCGCGACGTTGGGCCATCGAGCACCACCGCGCGATCGCGCTGCTACACTCCGGGAGTGAAGCGAGTGCAGCGTGCGTGGCCACGGCAGATCGTCGAGTTGGGCTCCAAGCGCAGCGATCCGCGCGCGGATCCCCTGGCCACGCAGAAGATCTCGCGCGAGATGCTCGACGACGCGCTCCGGCGCACGAAGAGCGGAACGCGCCCCGCCACGCGCTCGCAGCACGACGCCGAGCGACACGCGGACGACGAGGAATCGTTCGTCGGTCCGCGCGACTCCGCGCCCGAGATCACGATCGTGAAGATCGACAGCATGGAGATGTCGGTCTTCGATCCGTCGACGCTGCCCCCGGCGAGCGCGGAGCCGCTGGAGCCGCACGTCGCGCAGACCCCCTCGCACGTGACCCCGCTCGACCCCGAGACGATCGCGACCCCGCGGTCACGGCGGCTGCACGTGACGCCGCGCCTCGCGTTCCTCGTGGGGCTCGGGATGGTCGCGTTCGTCGCGATCGCGGCGGTGGTCGGCTTCTTCGCCGGCCGCTTCACCGTTCACTGAGAGGGAGCAGCGACGTTGACCGTCGCCGATGCGAGCTTCATGTAGCGCGCGGGCGCGAGCAGCGGGATCTGCTCGTACGAGATCGTGTATGTGCCGGGCGCGACGTCGTGAAGCACGAACGTGAGGTCGCGGGTGGTCATGCAGCGCGAGACCGAGGTCGGTCGATCGCGAACGATGCGGATGCTGTCGGCGCGGCGGACGATGTCCGTCTTCGCGTTCGTCGAGCAGTAGTCCGTCACGCCGTGGACGACCACCGTGAGGTCGTGCCCCTCGCCCGAGGCGGTGATGACCGAGCGAGCGGCGAGGGCGGGAGAGGCGACACACAAACCGAGCGCGAGGACGCCCGAGGCCAGCAGGCGTTGCATGAGCATTCAACGCACGAGACACCCCTTCGCGTTACAGGTTCCCGCGTTCCCGCGTTCCCGCGACTTTTCAGAACCGGCCCTCGTAGAGCAGCGGGAACGTCGACGGCGCTCCGCCTTCGGTCGACGACGCGGTGCGCCAGGTCGGGAGGCGGCGGAAGGCGTCCTTCGCGGGGGTGGCCGCGGTCTGGGAGAAGTCCGTCTTCATGCTGGGGAAGACGATCACGAGGCCGAGGACGATCATGCCGGCGCCCACGGCGAGCGCGCCGATGCCGACGTTCCGGATGCTGGCGCAGCCGTTGTCGCTGCTGCTGCTGTAGCGGTCGAAAGAGCAAGCGCTCCCGGAGAGCGCGAGGATGGTCCCGATGTACGCGGTGACGCCGCCGCCGACCGTGAGGAGCCCGCCGCCGACGATGCCAGCCCAGTTCGGGCCGTCGACCGTGAGCTCGACGCTGCCGCCGGGCGCCGCGGCCAGAGAGAAATCGGGGGTGGTGGCGAAGCCGCTACCGCCGATGCGGTAGGTATCGCCGATCGGCATCTCCTCGTCGCACGGCGACGAGCAGGCGGTGACGAAGTCGGTGGTGCCGGCGGCGCGGCGATACAGGTACGCCGGGTGCGGCGTCTTCATGTGGACGCGGGCGCGCGGCCCCGTCATCGGCGCGGTGGCTGGCGCCGTCGGCGTCCCGCTAGCGGGCGGAATGGCGGTGGAGGCGACGATGACGCGCTCGACGTCACGCCAGACGATCCTGCGCGACTCGCCGGTGGTGAGGAGCACCGTGACGTGATCGCCGGGGACGATCTCGGTCACCCGTCCGCGGAACATCCCGCCGGTGCGGAGGTGCACGGTGTCGATGGTGGCGGTGGTGCTCTCGCTGACCGTGCCCGCGGGCTCCGCCTGGGAAGGTTGAGAAGGAGGAAGCGGCGGAGTGTCATCGGCCCGCGCGATCGCCGGCGCCGCCGCCAACGCCAAGA
>JAYTHX010000236.1:0-4697 GCA_043732195.1 Polyangiaceae bacterium | reverse complement strand
GAACGTTGAGGTCCCACACGAGGCCGACCGCCTCGAGGCCCTTCAACACGTAGAAGGACATGTCGATCTCCCACCAGAAGAAGCCCTGACGCGCAGAGCGGGGGTAGTAGTGATGGTTATTATGCCAGCCCTCGCCCATCGTGACGATGGCGAGGATCGGATTGTTCTTGCTGTCGTCCGTCGTCGTGTACCGGCGCTTGCCGAACATGTGCGAGAGCGAGTTGATCGTGAACGTCCCGTGCCAGAGCAGGGTCGTGGAGACGAAGAACCCGTAGACGAGCGCGACCGGGCCGCCGATGACGTAAAGCGCGACGGCGAGCGCGACCGCCGGCACGACGTGCCAGGTGTTGAGCCAGCGGAGCTCGGGATAGCGTGCGAGGTCGCCGATCTTCGAGAAGTCCGTGTCCTCGGTGTCGCGCGAGAGGATCCAGCCGACGTGCGAGTACCAGAAGCCGTAGTTGCGGAACGAGTGCGGGTCCCGCGGCGTGTCCGAGTACTTGTGGTGGTCGCGGTGGTGAGCGGCCCACCACAGCGCGCCCTTCTGGATGCTCGTCTGCGCGAGGCACGCGAGGACGAACTGGAACGCGCGGCTCGTACGGTACGTGCGGTGCGAGAAGTAGCGGTGGTAGCCGCCCGTGACGCCGAACATCCGGACGTAGTAGAGAGCGAGCGCGAGGACCGCGCCTTTCCACGACCACCCGACCATCGCAACGCCGACGACGGCAGCCACGTGGACGAGGTAGAACGGAAGGCTGACGAGCCAACCGAAGCGCTTTTTCATGAGTTTACCGTACAAGGCCCCTTGTCATGGAACGGTCAGAAATCGGACACAAGTCGACGACGCGGGTGACGGATGAGCCCTGAAAATACGGCGGATGCGGACGCTGGCCGCCCCAGCATCGGGCATGCGCGGGCTGCGGCCAACAAGCTCGAGCACGAGGGCCATCACCATCCGCCGGGCCCTCTCACCGGGCTGATGCTGGGCGCCATCGGCATCGTCTTCGGCGACATCGGGACGAGCCCGCTCTACGCGTTCAAGGAGTGCATCAGCGGCGAGCACGGCCTCGAGGCGACGCACGCGAACGTGCTCGGCGTGCTCTCGCTGATCGTGTGGTCTCTCATGCTCGTCGTGACCGTGAAGTACCTCGCCTTCGTCATGCGCGCCGACAACCAGGGCGAGGGCGGCATCCTCGCGCTGCTCGCGCTCACACCGCCGCGCATGCGCGGGCGCGGCGCCTCGATCGGGCTCGTCGCGCTCCTCGTGATCGCCGGAGCCTCGCTGCTCTACGGCGACGGGATGATCACGCCCGCGATCAGCGTGCTCTCGGCCGTAGAAGGGCTGGGCGAGGAGGCGTCGGGCCTCAAGCTCTACGTCGTGCCCATCACCTGCGCGCTCCTGCTGGTGCTGTTCTCCATCCAGAGCCGCGGCACGGAGAAGGTCGGCAAGCTCTTCGGCCCCGTCATGGTGGTCTGGTTCCTCACGCTTGCCGGGCTGGGCGGCTACCACCTCGCGAAGAACCCGGCCGTCCTCATGGCCGTCGATCCGCGGCACGCCATCGCGTTCTTCGCCGAGCACAAGATCAAGGGCATCGCGGTGCTCGGCTCGGTGGTGCTCACCATCACGGGCGGCGAGGCGCTCTATGCGGACATGGGCCACTTCGGCGCGCGTCCCATCAGGCTCGCCTGGCTCGTGCTCGTCTTCCCATCCCTGCTCCTCGCGTACTTCGGAATGGGCGCGCTCGTGCTCGCGAACCCGGCGACGGCCGCGAATCCGTTCTACGCGATGGTGCCGCGCGGGCCCGCGACGTACGCGCTGGTAGGGCTCGCCACCGCGTCGACGATCATCGCCTCGCAGGCGCTCATCAGCGGCGCGTTCTCGCTGACCAACCAGGCCGTGCAGCTCGGCTTCTTCCCGCGCGTCAGCATCAAGCACACGTCGGACGACGCCGAAGGGCAGATCTACATCCCCGAGATCAACTGGCTGCTCGCCGCCGCGTGCATCGCGCTCGTGGTGTGGGCGGGCGGCTCGTCGAAGCTCGCGGCCGCCTACGGCATCGCGGTCACGGGCACCATGGCAATCACGTCGATCGTGTTCTTCGTGGTGGTCCACCAGACCTGGAAGTGGCCGCTCTGGAAGGCCATCCCGCTGCTCGTGTTTTTTCTCGCCTTCGACATCCCGTTCTTCGTCGCCAACGCGGCGAAGTTCTTCCACGGCGGCTACGTGCCGATCGTGATCGGCCTCGTGTTCTTCACGTTCATGGTGATCTGGCGCCGCGGTCGCCGGATGCTCGCCGAGGCGCTGGCGACCAAGGCGATGCCAGTCGACGACTTTCTCGCCGAGTACACGGACAAGAAGGGCATGCTGGAGTGCCGCATCAAGGGCACGGGCGTGGTCATGACCTCGATCGCCGACGGCGTGCCTCCCGTCCTGGTGCATCACGTGCAGCGCCTGCGCGTCCTCCACGAGAATCTCATCATCCTCACCATCCACACCGCGCGCGTTCCGTACTCGAACCGAACGAAGCGCACGACGGTGGAGAAGCTGGGCGGCGGGCTCCACCGGATCACCGGCACGTACGGCTTCATGGAGACCCCCGACGTCCCGGCGCTCCTCCGCGAGGCCCGCCACGCGGGGCTCGACCTCGGTGTCGACCTCGACCACGTGACCTACTTCCTGGGCCGCGAGACCATCCTCGCGCTGCCCACCGGACGCATGGGTGAGATCGAGGAGACCCTCTTCGCGCTCCTTTCGCGCAACTCGCGGCCTGCCTCGGCGCACTTCAAGCTGCCACCGGATCAGGTCATCGAGATCGGCACGCAGATCGATCTTTGATGGCACCGGAAGGCGGCCTCCGCGAGCTCCTGCGCAACCGGCGCTACGCCTATTACCTCGCGTCGCGCGTCTCGCTCATCGTGGGCACGCAGATGCTCTCCGTCGCGGTGGGCTGGCAGGTGTACCAGATCACCGGGCGCGCCCTCGCGCTCGGCTTCTCGGGGCTCGCGCTCTTCCTGCCGGGCTTCCTGCTGGCGCTGCCCGGGGGGCATGTCGCCGATCGGCGGGATCGCCGCAGCATCCTCCTCGTTTGCCACCTGGGCGTCGTGCTCTGCGCGGCGAGCCTCACCGTGATGGCGAACGAGCCCACGCGCGCGCTGCTGTTCGGCGAGCACAAGACGCGAAGCCTGCTCCCCATCTACGTGGTGCTGGGGCTGCTCGGGACCATCCGCGCGTTCAGCGGCCCCGCCGGTCAGGCGCTGATGCCGAGCCTCGTTGCGCGCAGCGAGCTGGAGCGCGCCGTTGCGCTGGGCTCCTCGTCCTGGCAGCTCGCGATGATCGCAGGGCCGTCCATCGGCGGCGCGCTCTACGCCGCGACCGAGCGCGCCGAGGTGGTCTACGCCGCGTGCACGGTGATGGCGTTCCTCGCGTTTCTTTCGGTCGTGGGGATCGGCAAGGCGCCGGTCTCCACCGACGTCAAGCGCCGCGAGCCACCGAGCTGGTCCACGCTGCTCGCGGGTATCCGCTACGTGTGGTCGAACAAGCCGATCCTCGGGGCCATCTCCCTCGACCTCTTCGCGGTGCTGCTCGGCGGTGCGGTGGCGCTCCTGCCGATCTTCGCCCACGAGCTCGACGTCGGTCCCTGGGGCATGGGCATGCTGCGCAGCGCGCCCGCGGTCGGCGCGTCGGCGGTCGCGCTGCTGCTCGTGAAGTTCCCGCTGCGCCACCGCGCGGGCCTCGTGATGTTCGTCTGCGTCATGATCTTCGGCGTCGCCACCATCGTGTTCGGTCTGTCGCACAGCTTCGTCGTGTCACTGCTCGCGCTGCTGATCCTCGGCGCTTCCGACATGATCAGCGTGGTGGTGCGCTCGACGCTCATCCAGACCCGCACGCCAGACGAGATGCGCGGGCGGGTCGGCGCGGTCAACATGGTGTTCATCGGCGCCTCCAACGAGCTCGGCGAGTTCGAGTCCGGCGTCACCGCGGAGTGGCTGACGCCGCGCATCGCCGTGCTCGTGGGCGGCATCGGCACGTGCATCGTCGTCGTGGTCTGGGCGCTGATGTTCCCCGCCCTTCGCGACGTCGACCGCCTCGACGAATAGCCGCCCGCAACGGGGGCTCAGGGACAGGCAGCAACGGCGTCGACGCCGCCGAAGAGCTCGTCGCGCATCAGCGCCCACGCTCGTCCGTTCTCTGGCGGGCCGCACTTGAACGGCCTCACCTCGGGGAGCCGGCGGAGCGCGGCGCGCTGCTCGCGGTAGTAGCGGAGCGCGAGCTCGGCGGCATACTCGCCGACGCCGTTGCCCGGCTGGAACGAGTAGTACGTGCCGCCGCGCACGAGGGTGTCGTTCGGGCTGTACGGCGACAGGCAAGGGATCGCGACGCCGCACTTCCGCACGACGCCGTCGAAGATCCCGCCCAGCGCCTTCGGCGACCAGTCGCCGTGCGCGGCGTCGTTGAGGTGGAAGATCTCGTGGAACATCGTCTCTCGCACGGCGTCGGCGGAGATGTTCAGCGTGCCCATGAAGTTGTAGGCGACCGTCCAGTCGTGCGCGTAGGCGGCGGGCGTGCGTGCGCCGATCGAGCGCATGAAGCGCAGCGTGATGGGACGGAAGCGATACGCCTTCGCGCCGCTCGCAGGCGAGCCGCCGTCGCCCGGGCCAGCCCGATGCGCGGCGAGCTCGGCAAAGAAGACGTCGAAGTC
>JAYTHX010000235.1:0-4697 GCA_043732195.1 Polyangiaceae bacterium | reverse complement strand
ACGCGTGCGAATGCGCGGTGGTGAGTGCCGGGAGCAGCAGGTCCCGGCCGTCGGGCGAGAGCGACAGCATGGGGCGGTCACGCTACCATCGAACCGTGGGGGACGACGAGGGGGCCAGGACATCGCGGCCAGTGCCGTGCGCTCACGATGTCAACACCGTGAGCGGAGCGCCGCCCGCTTCGCTGCCCTCCGCGCACCGCGCCGAGGAGGCGCGTAAGCCGCTCATCGCCGGCTACGACCTGCTGCGCACCATCGGCAGCGGCGGAATGGGCGTCGTATGGGAGGCGATCGAGCACCGCTTCGAACGCCGCGTGGCGGTCAAGGTGCACGTCCGCGACCGCCCGCGCGGAGAAGGGCGCGACGAGCTCTGGTCCGAAGCGACGGTCGCGGCGCGCATCGGCGATCCCGGGATCGTGCGCGTGCTCGACTTCGGCTACACGCTCCAGGAGCAGCCCTACTACGCGATGGAGCTCGTCGAAGGCACGGATCTCGCCGCGCTCATCGCCGACGGTCCGCTCGCTCCCCGTACCGCCATCGGCATCGCCGCCGACATCGCGCGGGCCGCCGCCGCGGCGCACGAGCACGGCGTCATTCATCGCGACCTCAAGCCGCGCAACGTCATCATCGATCCCACGGGCCGGGCCCGCGTGCTCGACTTCGGGATCGCGTTCGACCTGACGCAGCAGACCGACCGTTTCGCCGGCCTGCTGTGCGGCTCGCCCGCGTACATGGCGCCGGAGCAGGCGCTCGGCGAGCGCGTCGACCCGCGCACCGACATCTTCGCCATCGGCGTCATCCTGCACGAGATGCTCACCGGGCAGCGCCCGTTCGGCGGCCCCACCACCGACGAGCTGCTCGTCGCGATCGCCACCGCCGATCCCGCGGTCCCTTCGAGCCGCAACCCGAAGGTGCACGCCGACCTCGACGCGATCGTCGCGCGCTGCCTCGCGAAGAGCCGCGACGAGCGCTTTCCCACGGCGCGTGCGCTCTTCGAGGTCCTCACCGCGATCGCCGAGGGCCGCACCGTCGACGCCGCCGCGACCGCCGTGCGCGCGCCCACCTACGCGCCGAAGGCCGCGACCGTCCCGCCTCCCGATCGACCCCGCCGCGACGACGCGAAGAAGCACATGGCGTGGAGCTGGCGGCTCGCGTCGCCACCCGAGGCGCTCTGGCCATTCGTCGCGAACACCGACCGCTTCAATCGCGCGGTGGGCCTCGCCGCCGCGACCTTCCACGACGAGCCGCGAGCCGAGGGCGGCAGCACGCGCATCGGCGAGGTGAAGGTCCTCGGCATGCAGCTGCGCTGGCGCGAGTACCCGTTCGAGTGGATCAAGAACCGCGAGCATTCGGTGTTCCGGTGGTACCAGGGCGGCCCCGTCGCCGCGCTATGGAACCGCGTGACGCTCGCGCCCACCGAGGACGGCGGCACCGAGCTCCATCACGACATCTGGCTCATGCCGCGCGGCGTGATCGGGCAGGTGGCCTCGTTCATGGAAATGAACAAGCTAGGCGCCGCCGTCGACCGCTTCTATCGCCATCTCGACGAGGTCCTGCTCGCGGGCGGCTTCGAGGATCCCTTCGAGCCTCCGCACGCGCCGAGCCCGCAGCAGCGCGCCGCCGTCGACGAGGTCTGCAAACGACTGCACCAGCAAGGATTCACGCCGGCGGTCGTCGAGAAGCTCGCGATGCATCTCCTCACCACCGCCGACGGCGCGATCGGCACACTTCGGCCCTACGAGCTCGCGAACGCCTGGGGGGAGGACCGCGCCGAGGTGCTCGACGTGCTCATGCACGCCTCGCACGAGGGCCTGCTCGAGGCCACGTGGGACGTGGTCTGCCCGAAGTGCATGCTCGCGCACGAGTCGGTGCCCGCGCTCGCGCAGGTCACCCGGGTGGGTACCTGTCGCGCCTGCGCGAGCTCGTTCGAGCGCGACCTGCGCGAGTCCGTGGAGCTCGTGTTCAACCCCCACCCGAGCATCCGCCAGCTCGATCGCCAGACCTATTGCGCCGGCGCGCCAGGGCTACGGCCGCACGTGATCGTGCAGCAGGTGCTCGATCCCGGCGAGGTCCGCGTGATCGACGTCGAGCTACCGCGCGGCATCTACCGGATCGCCGGCCTGGTGGCGAAGGCCCCGAGCGAGCTCGTCGCGAGCGCGGTGGGCTTCGAGGGCAGCGCCGATGCGGTCGCGCAGGAAACGCGCGTCGAGATCCGGCCGAGCATCGTGCAGGCCGGTCTCGTCCAGCTGACGCTCCGCAACGAGAGCATGAACGAGGAGACGATCAGGATCGAGGTGCCCGGAGCGCGCGCCGACGGCGTCTCGGCCTCGACGGCGATGACCCACCCCTCGTTTCGTGACCTCTTCTCGAACCAGCTCCTCGCGCACGGCGAGCACCTGCGCGTCAGCCAGCTGGCGTTCGTGTTCGTGGAGCTGCTCGGCCGGACTTCCCTCTTCGAGACGCTCGGTGACGCCAAGGCGTGCGCCGAGCTCTCGCGGCTCGACGACGCCGTCCGCGACACGGCGCGCGCGAACGAAGGGACGGTCGTCCCCTCCTCCCTCGATCTGCTGGTGGCCGCATTCCCCACGGCCCTGCGCGCGCTCCAGGCAGCCTTCGCGCTGCGCAAGCGGATCAACGCGGAGCCACTCTCGGGATCGGTCGCGATCGCGGCGCATGACGGTCGGTGCCTGGCGCTCACGCGCGAGGGTAAGGCCGAGTTCTTCGGCGAGACCCTCCATCGCGGTCGCGCGCTCCTGCGCGACTGCCCGCGGACGGGCCTGGTGCTGAGCGCCTCGTTCGCGTCGGATCGCGCGGTGGCGGTGGCGGTCCACGAGTCGGGCATGCGCGTGACGGTGGCGCAGTCCCCGGAGGGCCCGTACCCAGGCCGCCGCCTGACGATCCTCTCTCCGCCCTGACTGCTACTGGCGCATCAGGTCGGCGCTGGAGCGCGTGACGTAGAAGTAGCGCGGCCAGTGGCGGTAGAAGCTCGCGCGCAGCGTCGGAGCGCCGTCCGACGGGTCCACGTCCTCACCGAACACGCCGACCGCGCGGACCAGCGACCCCACGCCCGTCGAGCGCTCTCCCAGGTCGTCGTCCGGACGGAGCGCCACGAGCACGTGGACGATCCCGAAGTCGCGATCGCTCACGGTGACGCGGCACGTGTCCTCGTCGTTCGCGTTCGAGCACAGGTTGCGCGTCTCGAGCTTGCGCACGCTGAGCGTGAGATAGGCCTGGCCGCCCGGGCCGGGCGCGCGGCCCCTGACCAGACCGAACAGCGACGTCCTCGACTTGCGCCACGCGTCGGGCTGGCGCGCGTACATCACGGGGTCGTACTCGCGGGCCCCGGTGAGCGCCTCCGCCTCGCCGCTCGCCGGCGTGTACTGCGCGGCGTAGCCGTAGGGACCTGCGCTACGGCACCCCGCGACGAGCGCGAGCGAGAAAACGAGCGCGCGGATCATCGCCCGGTTCTACGCGATTCGCTCCCGGTCGTCACCTTGTCGGCTGCCGAGGCGTGCGGTGTCGGGCTGGCCCGCGCGGGAGCGCGCGAGCGCGCGCGCCGAGAGCTCTGCGGCGACGAGCGCGAGGAGCGCGAGCGCGATCATCCACGAGACGTCGACGATGGCGACGCCGCCACCCAGCGCCGACGACGTGGCGCCCGGCGTCACCGCGCGCGAACGCAGATCGATCTCGCGCGCCAGCGGCGCGGCGACCCGCAGCTCCTTCGCGCCGTCGATGGTCACGCGATACGCGCCGGCGAGCGTGGGCACGAGGCGCAGCGTTCCATCGTCCCGCGTCGGGCTCAACGGTCCGGAGGGGCCTTGCACCTCGACGGTGCGCGCGCCCGCGAACGTCCACGGCACGCCGACGTCGCCGCGGCGCGGCGTCGCCCGGTGCTTCGCCTCGGTGACGAACGCATCGAGCAGCGCGAGGAAGCCGGGGCGGAGGGCGAGGTCGCTGACCTCGACGGAGAACGGGAGCGTGGTCAGCCAG
This sequence comes from Polyangiaceae bacterium, assembly GCA_043732195.1. GTDB lineage: Bacteria > Myxococcota_A > Polyangia > Polyangiales > Polyangiaceae > Labilithrix. Next base: position 710 of record JAYTHX010000235.1, on the reverse strand, counting down.
AACTCCCCGCGACCGCGCGACCGGCGCGCCACGAGCGGCAGGGAGTCCGTCCATTTCAGGAGCGGCTCGTACGCGGAGATGTCCTGCTCGGCGAGCTTGGCGCGGCCCTTCGGCGCGAGGTCCGCGAGGCTCGCTGCGGCCTCACCGAAGAACGTTGCGCCGCTCGCAGCCTCGACGCCCGCCACGGACGACGAGTCCCAGCCCACCGCCTGCGTGAGCAGCGGCTCGAAGTTCGCGCCCAGCGGAGCGGCCGCCGCACGGCGACCCAACGTCACGAGCAGCACGCCGCCCGACTCCACGAACGAGCCGAGCGCGCGGCGCTGCTCCGGCGTGAAGCCCGGCGGGTCGTCGACGATGATGGCGGCGAAGGGCGCCGTGTCCTCGCGGCGATCGGGCACCTGCGGGATGGGCCGCACCGCCAGCTCGACATGCAACGCGGCGAGCGCCTGCTCCACCACCGGCGCGCCGCCCGTGGCGACGGCCTCCTCGTTGCGATCACCGACCACCGCCAGCGCGGCGGGGCCCGCCTCGACCACCACCGGCGCGGTGTCGTCGGAGGCGATCGAGTCCTTGCCGGTGAGCTGCGCCACGAGCTCGCGCGCCTCGTCGACGGTCACCGTGAGCGTGGCCTCGCCCATCTGCGTCTGCGGTAGCGGCGCGGTCGCGAGCACCTTGTCGCCGTCCTTGATCTGCACCTCGCGGCCCGCGGC
>JAYTHX010000234.1:0-4713 GCA_043732195.1 Polyangiaceae bacterium | reverse complement strand
CCGAGCGCCGATCCGTACGCGGTCGCGACGTTCGAGGCGTTCTGGCCGCATTACGTGGCCCTCCACACGCGGCCCGAGACCCACGTGCTGCACGCCGTCGCGACGCTCTCGTGCCTCGGTCTGCTGGGCGCGGCGGTGATCATGCGGCAGCCGCTGCTCGCTCTCGCTGCGCCGCTCGTCGACTACGCCGTCGCGCAGACGAGCCATCGGCTCTTCGAGGCGAACCGCACCACGCCGTGGAGGAGCCCGCTCTGGCACACGCGCGCCGAGCTACGGATGCTGCGCCTCGTGCTCACCGGTCGCATGGCGCGCGAGGTGGACGCGCCCCACCATCGACAGCCTTCATGCGGGGAAGCCGTCGAGGTCGTCCTTGGGCTCGTCCGAGCGGAGCTCGTCGAGCATGAGGACGTGGGGCCCGACACTGGAAGGCGTGCTCGCCGGAGCATCAGCGGGGGCGCGGCGAACCGCCCGTTCCCCCGGAGCAACAATCGATCAGCGCGGGATCAGGTCCAGATGGCGATGGTGCGCACGCCCGCGAGGTTGCCGGACGGCGTGCGCCCGACGATGAGGACGGAGACCGCCACGCCGTCGACGTGGCCCTGCCGACCGTTGCGACCGAAGTAGTAGACGCGGACGCCGCGGAGGTTCTTCGCGATCGCGTCGTTCATCTTCGTGACCGCGGCGCAGTCGGCGGCGGACGGGGAGACGTCGTCCGTGCAGCCGCCGGACGCGGGCGTGAAGTCCTTCTTCCACTCGGTGAACGTCTTGCTCATCCCGACGAGCTTCGCGAGCGGCTTGTCGGTATCGGGATCGCCATCGACGAACGACGCGAGCTCGGTGCGCACGAGCGTCTCGGTGACCGCCTTGGTGGACGAGAGCTTCGTCTTCAGCGTCGCCGAGACGTAGTGGAACGGGAAGTCGCTCTCGCTCGTGAAGTTCGCGCCCACCGCGGCGGCCTCGATCTCGGCCTTCACCTTCGCGTCGGTCTGCGTCTTGACGAGGTCCTGCGAGAACTCCTCGGCGTTGTTGTCCTCGGCGGAAGGATCGGCCGAGGCCGTCGTGCTCGAGGCGCTCGCGCAGCCGGCGGCGAGGGAGAGGGAGAGGGTCAGCGCAGCGAGGAGCGAGAGACGAGCCGTCAGGAAGGACATGGCCGGAGTTTTGACACGCACATCAACCCACGCAAGCGGTCATGGTGTGACAAATCGACGGCAAGCGATTACCTGAACGAAATCAACGCTGCATGACCTTGAGCAGCGTCAGCCCGTGCCTCACTTCGTCCTCGGAGAGGCCCGCCTTCGCCGCGATCTCGGCGGGTGTCGGGGCGCGACCCAGCTCCGGTCGGAGTACGCGCACCGCCGCGACCGTCGCCTTGAGGCGGTCCTCGCCGGCACCGCCCTGCGGTCCGGTGATGCTCCGGCCCGCCGCCTCGAGCGTCCCGATCAGCTCGTCGATCTCGACGGGCGTGATGGCGCGCGCGCCGATCGCCTGACCGATGGCATCGAGCGTCACGCCCCGGCTGTCGACGCTCGACGCGAGCAGCCCATCCGCGATCGCACGAAGCTCGCGCCTCAGCGCCACGACGTCACGCCGCTCCGGCGCTGGTGGCGGGCCACAGCTTGCGGAAGCCGACCGCGACCACCGCGCCGTCGTCCCGCACGACAAGCGCGCCGTAGCGACACTTCTCGACGAGCTTGCCGCCGAGCAGGCCGCCGCTGTCGTCGGCGTAGCGGACGGGCTGGCCCTCCGCGAGGCGCGCGAACACGTGCGCGTCGGCCGCGATCCGCGAGAGCGAGCTCGGCGTCGCGCCCTCGTTCTGCTCGACCGCCTCGGGCGGCACCCGGCGCAGCTTCGTGCCGTCGATGAGGACGTGCACCTCGCTGGAGTTCGCGAACATGACCACCGCGACGTGCTTCGAGCCGTCGTTGGCGAGCACCTGCACGATGACCCCGGGGCCGATGCCGGCCGGCGGGGCATCTTCATCGGTGGTGCGGCCTCCGAGGCGGTTGCGAGCGTCGTCGAGCGAGGGCTTCTTGTCGGGCACGGTCTTCTTCAAGGAGTCCGAGGCACGCGTGCTCCACGTATCGGCGAGGAGCGGAAGTTTGATGCGCTTGTCCACGTCACGAAGATTAGCACGCAGCTACCTGCCGAATCGACCGAGGGTGAGCACCGGCCGCGCACTCTCGTTCGCCGCCGAGGCAGAACGCTCCAGGTCGACCGTCAGCTCGACGAACCAGTCGTTGTCGTCCTCGCCGTCGAGGAGCGTCTGTCGTACCTGCCAGGACCGCTCCGACTCCTCGATGGTGACGTGCTTGGGGCTCCGGGCCTCGGGATCCACGCGGATCACCGGATGCTCGATGAAGAACGGCGCGAGCTCGGCCTCGATCCGCGCCGCTTCACGCACCTCCGCGCCTATCCCTGCAGCATCCCCTGCGGGGCCCGCGGGGAGGACGACGCGCGCCGCCTCCGCCCAGTCCTTGCGGGCGATGGCCCGGACGAAGCGGAAGATCTCGTTCCGGACGAGCACGGTGAAGCCGCGCTTGTCCTTCGTGATGTCCTTCGAGCCCGCCGGCTCGAGCTCGTCGGTGTCGGGCTGCGGCTCGATGCGCTCGGCCGGGTTCTTCATGCGCTCCCACTCGTCGAGCAGGCTCGCGTCGACCTGGCGGACGATGGCGCCGAAGTAGGTCGCGACGTCGTCGACGGCGTCGGTCTTCGCCCACTTCGGGACGGTCTGCATGAGCGCCTTGTAGACGTCCGAGAGGTAGCGGAGCAGCACGCCCTCGACGCGCTCGAGCCCGTACTCGCGCACGTACTCGGAGAACGACATGAAGCTCTCGTACATCTCGCGCGCGATCGACTTCGGCCGGATGTTGTCGGCCTTCACCCACGGGTGCTTGACCGCGAACGCGTTGAACGTGCCGTAGATGAACTCCGCCTGCGGCTTCGGGTACTCCATCTTCTCGAGCTCGGCCATCCGGTCGTCGTACTCGACGCCCGCGGCCTTCATCTCCGCCACCTTCTCGCCCTTCAGCTTGTCGAGCTGGCGCGCGAGGATGATGTCCGGGTTCTCGAGGATCGACTCGACGAGCGTGAGGAGATCGAGCTCGTAGGCGCCGTCGGAGGTGACGAGCAGCTTCGCGGTGTCGAGCAGGTACAGCGACAGCGCGTGGTGGATCGAGAAGTCCTCGCCGAGGTCGGAGTTCACGACGATGTGGCGGCGGCCGTCGTCGTCGTGGTCCCAGCCGAGGATGTCCGCCTCCTGGAGCGACTTGAACATCTCGATGGCGGTGCGGCCGAGCGCGCGCTGGTGCACGGTGCGCTCGTGGGAGGCCTTGATGAGCCGTCCCAGCGCCATGCAGCCGCCGTTCTCCTCGCGGGAGAGCACGCTCACGACCATGCCGTGCGAGACGTCGAAACGCGAGACGAGCGGCTCGGGCGCGGCGGTGACGAGCTTGTCGAAGGTGGACTTGTCCCAGTGGACGTAGCCCCAGTCCGGCGGCTTCTTCTTGACGATCTTGCGCTTCTTCGCGTTGTCGTTGCCAGCCTTCGCCTCGAGGCGGAGGTTCTCGATGACGTGCTCGGGCGCCTGCGCGACGACGCTGCCCGCGGTGTCGAAGCCCTTTCGGCCGGCGCGGCCGCTGATCTGCTGGAAGTCGCGCACCTTGAGGATCGCGGTCTTCTCGCCGTCGAACTTGCACAGCTTCGTGAAGAGCACGGTGCGGATGGGGACGTTCACGCCGACGCCGAGGGTGTCGGTGCCGCTGATGATCTTGAGGAGGCCCTTCTGCGCGAGCTTCTCGACGATGAGGCGGTACTTCGGCAGCAGGCCGGCGTGGTGGATCCCGATGCCGTGGCGGAGGAAGCGCTGGAGCTCCTTGCCGTAGGGACTGTCGAAGCGCGCACCCTGGAGGGCCTCGGTGATGCGCTTCTTCTCCTCCTTCGAGCAGTAGTCCATGCTCATCAGGTTCTGCGCTTCCTCCGCGCAGGCCCGCTGCGTGAAGTTCACGAGGTAGATGGGATGCTTGCCCTGGCCCACGAGCTGGTGCACGCGCTCGTGGAGCGGCACGTCGCTGTAGGTGAAGTCGAGCGGCACCGGGCGATCGGTCGAGCGGACGACGGCGGTGCGCTTGCCGTTGAGGCGCTCGAGGTGCTTCTGGAACGGCTCGGGATCGCCGAACGTCGCGCTCATGAGGAGGAAGCGCGTGTTGGGGAGCGCGAGCAGCGGGATCTGCCAGGCGACGCCGCGCTCGCGGTCGGCGTAGTAGTGGAACTCGTCGATCACCGCGAGATCGACGTCGGCGTTGGGGCCCTCGGCGAGCGCCATGTTGGAGAGGATCTCGGCGGTTGCGCAGATGATCGGCGCGTCGCGGTTGACGGTGGCGTCGCCCGTCATGAGGCCGACGTTGTCGGCGCCGAACATGCGCACCAGCGCGAAGAACTTCTCGTTCGCGAGCGCCTTGATGGGGCTCGTGTAGAAGGAGCGCTCGCCGCGCACGAGCGCATCGAAGTGCGCCGCCTCGGCCACCAGCGATTTTCCCGACCCGGTGGGCGTGTTGAGGATCACGTTCGACCCGTCGAGCAGCTCGAGGATCGCCTCCTCCTGCGCGGGGTAGAGCTCGAGCCCGCGCGCCGCCACCGAGGCGAGGAACGCATCCAGGATCTGGCCGCCCGAGGCGTCCCTCGGCGGCAGATCACGCAACGTCCCGTCGGTCATGG
>JAYTHX010000233.1:0-14509 GCA_043732195.1 Polyangiaceae bacterium | reverse complement strand
CAAGAGCAATGCCATTCCAGAGCGTGGTGCGCACCCACTTGCGATACTTGCGATGGCTGCCGCTGCCGTCCGGCTTCGATCGAATTCGCTACGCTGCGACCTTGACGAAGTCGGCGCTCGGGCGGGCGAAGTGGTAGCCCTGCAGCAGGTCACAGCCGAGCTCGCGCAGCTTCGACAGCTCGTGAATCGTCTCCACGCCCTCCGCGACGAGCTGCATGCCCGTGTCGCGGCACGCGTCGACCATAGATGCCACGAGCCGCTGGCGGAGCGGTGAGGAGGCCAGGTCTCGGGTAAGGCTCATATCGAGCTTCACGAAGTCGGGCTCGAGCATCGCGATGCTGCTGAGGCCGGCGTAGCCAGCGCCGAGATCATCGATGGCGAGTCGGTAGCCGAGCGAGCGCAGGCGACGGATGCGCGCGATGATGTCGCCGACCTCGTCGATCGCTCCGCGCTCGGTGATCTCGAGGACCACGTTGTCTGCATACGATGCGAGCGGGCTCGACGACGAGAAGAGCTCCGAGTCGAACAGATCGGACGCGTGGACGTTGACGAAGAGCGCCGTGCCACGCGGAATATTGGCGGCGGCGTCGGCGCAGAGCTCGCGAACCGCGCGACCAAGCTCAGGCATCCGTCCCGTGCGCTCCGCGTACTCGATCATGGGCATCGGAGTCTGGAAGCCGGGCTCGCGACTTCGCATGAGGGCCTCGTAGGCGATGGGCCCGTGCGAGGCGAGGGAGACGATGGGCTGAAACGCCATCCACAACGAGCCAAGCGCACCGTCGAAGCCGGCAGCTTGGGCCGGATCGCTGACTACCTCGCGCGGCCTGCGCTGTGTGGACTGCCCGCGGGCGACGGCTTTGAGGAGTGCCTCGCGATCGATGGGCTTCGTGAGGTATTGCACGGCGCCGAGCTCGACGGCTTCGCGCGCGGTGGCGATCGACGGCGCGCCCGTCATGAGGATGACTGGGATATCGCAGCCATAGCTGCGGAGCACGTCGAGGAGCTCGGTGCCGGTCATGCCGGGCATGTGAATGTCCGAGACGACGACGTCGAAGCCGCCCGCCATCGCCTCGCGTGCGGCGTGCTGGGCGTCGAGTGCCTTCTCGACGGTGTACCCGCCAGCGACGAGGATGCGCTCGACGGCGCGCAGCACGAGCTTGTCATCGTCGACGAGGAGGACGTCGGCGCGCTTCTGTCGCGGGTGCATGTGGCTCGGGGGCTTCGTGCTTTCCATGGTCACGGTGAGGAGAACGGCCGCGGGGAAGGGGAGTTCAGCGTCCGCGCACGTCCACATCATGACCGTGGTTCGTTCTTGCCATGGTTCGTTCTTGCCAGTTCGACGCAACTCGCGTCGTTGGGCGGCCGATGCGTGGGAGATGACCGCACCTCGTCAAGTCATCGCCGAGTCCCACTTGATGCTGACGCGTCGCGTTACGCAGCGGAAGTTGCTTCTTCGCCCCGACGCGCGAACCGTCCAGATCTACATGTACTGCCTCGCCGAGGCGGCCGAGCGATTCAACGTCACGCTCTATGGGTGGATCGCCATGAGCAACCACGAGCACGTCCTCGTTTGCGACCTGCACGGGAATGGCCCCGAGTTCATGGCGCACTTCCGCAAGATGCTCGCGAAGGCGATGAACCGGTACCGCGGAAGAAGCGAGAACTTCTGGTCGAGCGAACAAGCGAACGTGGTGCGCTTGTTTCAGCCGACCGATCTGTTCGAAAAGCTTGTCTACATGCTCGCAAATCCCGTCGCCGCGGAGCTCGTCGACCGCGCCTCCGACTGGCCAGGCGCCACCTCGCTGATGCAGAACATCTCAGGGCGCGAGGTCATCGTGAAGCGCCCCGTTGGCTACTTCCGCGACAAGGGGCCGATGCCGAAGGAGGTCGTGCTCCGCGTCACCCGCATCCCCGGATACGAGCACCTCACGGCGGACGAGTGGCGAGACAAGCTCCTTGGCGCCGTCCGTCATACCGAGGAGCGAGCTCGCGCTTCCCGTCTCGCGACGCAGCGCCCCGTCCTCGGACGAAAAGCGGTCCTCGCGACCGACCCCGAGAGCCGACCGAGCCGTGCGGAGCGGCCCCGTCGCGTGCGGCCGCACATCGCCGCGCGCGACCCCAAGCAGCGCGTCGAGGCGCTCCGCGCGATGACGTCGTTCCGCGCGGCGCATCGAGCCGCGAGGCAGCGCTTCCGCGCGGGCGACCGCGAGGTGATCTTTCCGGAAGGAACCTACAAAATGCGCCGGCTCGGCGCGCGCTGCGCCGACGACCCTCCGCGGCCGGCCGCGCTGTCGTCGCCGCGGCTGTGACTACGGAACGTCCTTCTTGGCTGCCGCCGCGAGGTCTTTGGCCCACTTGCGGAGTCGATCTTCGTCGGGCCCCTCCAGCATGATCCGCAGCTTCGGCTCGGTTCCGCTCCACCGCACAAGCACGCGGCCGTCGGCGCCGAGAGCATCCTTCACCTTCGCCGTTCCGAGCGACAGGTTGCGCATCTGCTCGAGCGGTTGACGTGCGCTCAGCGTCACGTTCTCGAGCACCTGCGGAACGCGCTCCATCGCCTCCTTCGCGAGCTCGGAGAGCGGTCGGCCTGTTCGTACCATGATCGCGAGCACTTGGAGCGCGGCGACGATGCCGTCGCCCGTGGACGCGTGGTCGAGGAAGATCAGGTGACCGGACTGCTCGCCGCCGAGGTTGTAGCCACCGCTCCGCATCGCTTCGACGACGTAGCGATCACCAACCTGGGTTCGAACGAGCTTGCCGCCGCGGGACTGCAGGGCGCGCTCCAGACCGAGGTTCGACATGACCGTCGCAACGAGTGTCTTCTTCGCCAGCTGGCCGTCGTCGAGCATGCGGATCGCGCACATCGCCATCACCACGTCGCCGTCGACGATTTGGCCCTTCTCGTCGATCACGATGAGTCGGTCGGCGTCGCCGTCGAGCGCGATGCCCATCTGCGCGCCGCGTTTGACCACCTCCGCACGTACGTTATCGGGGGCCAGCGCGCCTGCGTCCCGGTTGATGTTCGTCCCCGTCGGCTTGACGCCGATCGCCGTTACCGTGGCGCCGAGCTCGCTGAACACGAGCGGCGCGACCTTGTACGCAGCTCCGTGCGCCGCATCGACCACGACACGGACGTTGTCGAGCGCCAGGCCTCTGGGGAACGTGGCTTTTGCGAACACCACGTAGCGGCCGCCCGCGTCGTCGAGGCGGATCGCTTTGCCGATGCCCGGGCCGGTCGGGCGCGGGCCGAGCAGCGCGTCGTTGCCCATCAGGCGCTCGATCTCTGCCTCCTCCGAGTCCGGCAGCTTGAACCCGTCGGCGCCGAAGATCTTGATGCCGTTGTCCTGGTACGGATTGTGGCTCGCGCTGATGACGATCCCGGCGTCCGCGCGCATGCTCACCGTCAACTGCGCGACCGCGGGCGTCGGCAACGGACCGCAGAGGATCACGCGACCCCCCATCGAGCAAATGCCCGCCGCGATCGCCTGTTCGATCATGTAGCCGGACAGCCGGGTGTCTTTGCCGATCAGGAGTCGTGGCGTGTGGGACTTGTTCCGGCCTGCGACGTAGGCCACGGCCTTGCCCAGCGCAAGCGCGAGCTCTGGCGTCATAGGCGCCTCGTTGGCCATGCCACGGATGCCGTCCGTGCCGAACAGGTGACGATCGTGCACGACCTTTTTCGCCCCGTCGCCGTTCGATTTCGACCTCGAATGCGCGACTTTGTCGGTCGACGGTGACCTCGGCATGGGCGCCGTGGGCGAGGGCTTCATCAGTTTACCGGGGTTCGTTTTCGAGCTCTTCGTGGCGACGTCTGCCATGGTCTTCCCGCCTTCAATCTCTGAAATTCATGTACGAGAGCTCGAGATCGAGTTCCATCCCGCGCACCAGCGCCATCGCCTTCTGCAAATCATCCCGGTTCTTCCCGGTCACGCGGACCTGCGCATCCTGGATCTGGGCCTGCACCTTGAGCTTCGCGTCCTTGATGCCTGCAACGATTTTTCGTGCTGGCTCCGACTCGATGCCCTCCTTCACCTTCACGAGGATCTGCGCGCCGCCCTTCGCGGTCTTCGTCGGATCCTGAACATCGAAAAATTTCAGGCCGACCTTCCGCTTGATCAGCTTCTCCTGCAGCACCTCGAGCGCCGCATCCGCCCGATCTTCGCTCGTGGACCGGATCGTGATGCCGGCGTCGCTCTTCTCGATCGTGGTCTGCGTGTCCTTGAAGTCGTAACGCTGCGCGAGCTCCTTCTGAGCCTGGTTCAACGCATTGTCGACCTCGTTCCAGGGCACCTTCGAGACGATGTCGAAGCTCGGCATGACGACCTGAGGCTACAGGCTTCGGCGCCGCCGCTCCATACTCCTAGAGGGCCACCGGAGGGTCTGCATCGAGGCCGAGCAGGAGAGCGCGCGCTTCACCCACCAGATGGAGCGAGCCACACACCACCACCGGGGCTGAGGGGCTTCCTGCCACGGCTCTTGCCGCTCGCAGACCATCCTCCAACGACCCGGCGACATGTCCCGCGACACGCGCCGAAATCAACCCCGGTTCTACCGCGGCTCGACCCTTCGGGGCGACGTATACGCGCGGGCACGGGACTTCCGCCAAGATGTCGAGCATCTCGGGCCACGCCTTGTCCGCCAGGGCCCCGAAGACCACCGCCCCCGGCGCCGCCGCCCCTCGCGCAGCCTCGTCCGCCAGCGCGAGCACGAGGGCCCTCGCCCCGTCGGGATTGTGGGCGCCATCCAGCAACCATGAACCCCGGTAAGGGCCGGCCGCGAGGTCGAGGGGCTCGAAGCGGCCTGGCCAGGAGGTCTTCGCGAGGCCTTCGCGGCGGGCCGCCTCGCCGATACCGAGCTCGCGTGCCACCCGAACAGCGATCCTCGCATTGTCGTGCTGGTACGCGCCGCGAAGGCCCAGTGGCAGCGCGTCGCGGGGCACGGCGTCCGGGTCGTCGCCCATCACGATGGGGAGCGCGCCCGCCGCCAGCGCCACCTCGAGGGCCGCTGCACGAACCCCGGGAACCATGGGGCCGAGCACCAGCGGCACGCCTGGCTTCGCGATGCCCGCCTTTTCGCGCGCGATGAGCTCCAGGGTGGCGCCCAACCGGTCCATGTGGTCGAGGGCCACCCGCGTCACCGCCGTGATCCGCGGCTTCGGCACCACGTTCGTCGCATCCAGACGCCCGCCGATGCCCACCTCCAGGATCGCCACCTCCACGCCCGCGTCCTTGAACGCCAGGAACGCCGCGAGCGTCGCCACCTCGAAGAACGACAGCTCCGGCCCAAGCTCCAGCGCGCGCTCCAGCACGTCGGCCAGCGCCGCGTCCGAGATCGGCTCGCCATCGATGCGGATGCGCTCCGCAAAGCGACACAGATGCGGCGACGTGTAGAGGCCGGTCTTCTTGCCCCCCGCCCGCACCATCGACTCGATCATCGCGCACGCCGAGCCCTTACCGTTCGTCCCGGCGACGTGAGCCACCTCGAACGCCAGCTCCGGATTGCCGCCACGCGCGCATGCGGCACGCATCGCCTCCAGGCCCAACCGCATCCCCAGCGGCACCCGCGCATACAGATCTCGCAGCGCCTTCAGGAACGCCGGAGACCGCGCCTGCTGGTGCGACCCGCTGGGCGTGCTCGGCGGAGGCGCCGGCACGACGGCGGCGTCGCTCTTCGTCATCCCGTCGCGCCGTTCGCCGCGGGGGTCTGCGGCGCCTGCGTTGCATGCATTGCATGCGGCGAGAGGTGCCGGATGAGCACCGCGAGCTCGCGCTTCATCTCGAGGCGGCTCGTGATGCGGTCGATCATCCCGTGCTCGAGCAAGAACTCGCTCCGCTGGAAGCCCTCGGGCAGCTTCTGCCGGATCGTCGTCTCGATCACGCGCGCTCCCGCGAAGCCCACCAGCGCCTCCGGCTCCGCCACGTTCACGTCCCCGAGGAACGCGAAGCTCGCGGCGACGCCGCCCGTCGTCGGGTTCAGGAGCACGCTGAGGAACGGTACGCCCGCATCGCGCAGGCGCTCGCGCGCCGCCACCGTCTTCGCCATCTGCATCAGGCTGAGGATGCCCTCTTGCATGCGGGCGCCGCCCGACGCCTGGAGCAGCACGACCGGCAGCTTCTGCTCCGCGCCTCGCTCGAAGAGCCGCGCGATCTTCTCGCCGACCACCGAGCCCATCGACCCGCCCATGAAGTTGAAGATGAACGCGCCGTACGCCACGGCGATCCCGTCGAGCAGGCCGCGGCCCGTCTCGATGGCCTCCTTCGAGCGCGTGTTCTTCTGCGACGTCGCCACGCGCTCGGGGTACGCGCGCCCGTCCGTGAACCCGAGCGGGTCGCTCGGGCCGAGATGAGCGTCCCACTCGTCGAGCCCGCCGTCGTCGAGGATGAGCGTGCGCCAGCCCGCGGCGCCGAGCTTGTGATGCTTGCCGCACTGCGGACACACCTCGAAGTTTTGCTCCATCGCCTCGGCGGTCAGCGTCTCTCCGCAGCCGTCGCACTTGCGGAAGACGCCCTTGCCGAAGCTGGTCTTCTCGCTTGCGTCGAGGCCTGCGGGTTTCTTGTCGGGCCAGGTCATGAGCAGCGTCCGGCTCTTAGCATGAGAGGCGGGTCAGCGCCTCACCCTCGAGGCGGACGGTCAGCCAATCGCGCATGACCTTGGCGCCGAGCCGCTCGTAGAACCCGATGGCGGGCTCGTTCCAGTCGAGCACCGCCCAGACGAAGCGTCGGCAGTCCGTCTCCACCGCCACCTTGGCGAGCGCCTTCATCAACGCGAGCCCGACGCCCTGGCCGCGCTGCGCGGGCTCCACGAACAGATCCTCGAGATAGAGGCACTTCCTTCCCACCCACGTCGAGTAGCTGAAGAAATAGAACGCGAAGCCGATCGCGCGCTCGCCGTCGTCGGCGATGAGCACCTCGAACGCCGGGCGCTCGCCGAAGCCGTCACGCAAAAGATCCGCCTCCGTCGCGACGACCGCATCGGGCTCCCTTTCGTACGTGGCGAGCGCCTTCACGAGCCCCAGGATGGCGGGAACGTCCTCCCGCGTGGCCTTCCGGATGACGAGCATCACCGGAGAGTAGTAGCTTCGGAGCCATGGAGCTTCCGCCGCTGTACGCGTTCGGGTTCGCGGTCGGCACCACCCTCGTGCTCCTCGCGGTCTTTCGCCTCGGTCGCAAGCTGCTCGCCCCCGGTACGAGCGTCGGAAAGAGCTTTGCGGAGTCGAACGCCGCGCGGCACCTGCTCGACGTCGGGCAGGTACTCGGCGTGTTCCTCGTCGCTGCCGCGGTCGTGAAGAACTGCGTGCGTGGCGAGAGCATCGCCGCGGACGCGCTCTCCGCCGGCGGCTTCGGCATCCTCGGTCTCGCGCTCATCGCCGTGATGGGCCGGCTCGGTACCCAGCTGCTGCTCCAGTCGCGCCTCCCGTCCGAGATCACGCGGGGCAACGTGGCGGCGGGCCTCGCGGCGGGCTCGCACTACGTCGCGACGGGCATCGTCGCCGCGCACGCCATCGCTGGCAGCAAGCTCCGCGACGTCGGGCTCTCGCTCTTCTTCTTCGTCCTCGCGATGGCCTCGCTCTGGGCGTTCGTCACCCTGTTCCGTGCGCTCACCACGTACGATGACGCCGAGCAGATCCACGGCGAGAACCTCGCCGCGTCGATCAGCTACTCGGGCCTCAGCATCGCCGTCGCCATCATCGTGGGCTGCGCGCTCGACGGCGACTTCGTGAGCTGGGAGACCTCTCTCAAGGGCTTCGGCGCCATCCTCCTCCTCACGCTCGCCCTCTATCCGGTGCGTCAGCTCTTCGTGCAGAGCCTGCTGCTCGGAGCCCCGCTCGCGCTGCGCGGCGGGCGGCTCGACACCGGCATCGGGACCGAGCGCAACGAGGGCATCGGCGCGCTCGAGGCCGTGAGCTACGTGGCGACCGCGCTCTCCGTCGCGCGGCTGCTGTGACCGATCCCGCGTACGACGCCTTTGCTCGACGGATCACCGCGAGCGGCGTCGTCACCGATCCTTGGGTGTTCGGCGTCCCTCGCTTCCGCGAGGAGCCCGTGATCGTCGCCGCGGCGGAGGCCCGCGCGCTCTACCGCGTCGCCGAGGCGGTGGCCGAGGTCTACAACGAGTTCTGTCTGCTCGTGGCCGACGAGCCGGAGCTGCTCGACTCGTTCTTCGGCCTCTCGCCCTACCAGAAGGCGATGTGGATGGCCTCGCAGCCGCTCTGGCATGCGCTCGCCCGCGCCGACGTGTTCGTCACTGATGAGGGCCTCCAGATCGCCGAGCTCAACTGCGATACGCCCACCGGTGAGGCCGAGGCCATCATCCTCGGCCCGCTCGCCGCGCGCGCCGGCACCCTCGATCCGAACCGCGATCTCGCCGCGCGCTTCGGCGAGATCGCCGAGGTCCTCGCGAAGGCGATGCTGGCGAAGGCGGGCCCGCGCACGGACGGGGCGCCGCCGCGCCGCGCCGGCATCGTGTATCCGACGGAGCTCCCCGAGGATCTCTCGCTCGTGCGGCTCTACAAGAAGATCTTCGAGGCGCGCGGCTGGGAGGTGGTCCTCGGCTCTCCCTACAACCTCGCCCACGACGAGCGCGGCCTCCTGCTCTTCGACCAGCCGATCTCCCTCATGCTCCGCCACTACAAGACGGACTGGTGGGGCGAGCGCCAGAGCGCAGGAGTCGCTGGATCGTGCAGCGCTACTTCCACGCCAAGCAGGACCCGCGCGGCCAGTCGATCAACTATGGCGTCTTCGTGCTCGCGGGCGATTCGTCCGGCCGCTACGCGCGCGTGCAAGCGGGCGCGACCGACGATCGGGCGCTGAGCGCGCCGGTCCTTGTCGCCACCTAGCGACCGACCGAGTTACCCAGCGTCCGCGGCGTCGCGGACGTCGGCGCTGTCGGTCGCAGCATCCGCGGCGTCGCCCTCACTCGCGTCGCCCTCACTCGCGTCGCCGCCGTCGTCACCGGCCTCGTCACCCGCCTCCGCACTCGCTGCTCCGCAGGTGCGTCCGCCCTTCAGCGCCGCGAGGGCCGCCTGGCATTCCTTGGTCCCCGCGGGCAGCGCGGAGGCGATCCCCGGGAGCGGCGGGCACATCGAGGTCACGTACACCTCGCCGCCGGTGGTGAGGCAGCTCGCGGGGCACTGCGACCCTGCGCCTTCGCCGGGCACCGTCTCCACCGGCGCGTACGGGTCGAGGCACTCCGCCCTGGCGTCGTAGCGACGTGCAGAATACACGTATTCCTCCACGCCGACGCACGCCGCGACGAGCGCCCCGAGCACCAGCAGCCCGACGAGGAGCGCGCGCCTCATCAGAACGTGATCGCCCCGCTCGCGAGGAGCGTGCGCCCGGCCTGGGGCATGGTGGTCTGGCGGAACTCCGCGCTCACGGGAACCGTCCAGCGCGCATCGAACGCGTTGTACACGCCGATGGCGTACGAGAGCCCCCACCGCGACTCCTGCCCGGAGAACACGATGTCCCAGAGCAGCGCTGGCGGCGTCTCGCGTTGCTCGGGAAGCCCGACGCCCTCGCGATCGTTGCGGTCGTGGCGCGGGCCCTCGACGCTGATGCGGTTGGTGAGCAGCAGCGCGCGCCCGAGGATGGGCACGCCGCCCTTGATCCCCACGAGGTGCGAGGGCGAGTTCGGGACCTCCCGCAGCTCCGGCGCCTTCTCGAACGCCACGAAGTCTGCGATCGAGCCCGAGCGCAGGTAGCGCGACTTCTGGAAGGAGTACGAGGCGCTCACCATCCAGCCCTCCTTCCAGTCCCGGCGCAGCTCCCCTTCGACGCCGAGCGTGCCGACGGGCGACCCGGTGTTGCCGTACGCATACGACGGCACGGTGGGCGTGGCGTTGGGCAGGTCGCGGAGCGCAATGAGGTTTTCGATGTAGTTTGCATACGTCGAGACGAGCCCCACGACGTTGCGCGAGAAACGATGGCTGTACTCGAGCTCGAGCGAGTAAAGGTTCTCCGGCTCGAGGCGGCCCGCCGCCACCTGGCCCCCGCCGCCCGTGTTGTACAGCTCGTAGATGCTCGGCGCGCGGAACGCCTTGCCGCCCAGGATCTTGAGGTTGCCGCCGTCGTAGGGCTTCACGATGATCGCGGCGCGCGGGTTGAGCGACGACCCGAAGGTCGAGTACGCGTCGAAGCGCGCGCCCGCCGAGATCTTGAGCGCCTTGCCGGGCGTGATGTCGGCGATGGCGTAGCCGGCGCCCTGCGTGAAGGGGTGGTCGTCGTTGCTGATGGGGCCGGTCTCGTCGCTCACCGTCTGCCGCACGAGCAGGTGGCGCTGCAGCTCACCGCCGACGGTGATGCGCAGCGCGTCGAGCGGCTTCCACACGAGCCGCTGCTCCGCGCCGACCCACGTGCCGTTGAACGTGTCGCGCTCGACGCCGCGGTCGGCGGGCGAGGCGGCGAAGAACCCGCGGTACGCGTAGTGGTTCACGTAGGCGCGCGTGACCGAGTCCAGCTGATCGCCGATCTTCGGCTCGAGCTTCGCCTCGAGGAACGCGCGGGTGTCGGCCTGGTGGGTGCGGCCGTCCCCGAAGAGCGTGTTGAACTGTCCCCCCGGCAGGTGCTTGTCATGGTGGTTCACCGACCACTGCGCGGTGAGCGACTTCCACCACACGCGTCCCGACCACGTGCCGACGGCGAACCCGTCGACCCCGCGCGCGGTGCCGTTCACCGAGGGCGGGCTGTCGTGCACGTACTCGGGCACGAAGACGTCGCGGCCGGCGCTCCTACCCGCCGCGACCGACGTCCACACGCCGGAGTCGCTCGTGAAGTGCTGCGTGATGCGGGCGCGCGCCCGGGCCACGCCATCCTCCGCCACGGAGACTCCGACCTCGCGACCGTCCGGCGTGTCGCGCCCGGACATGACGAGGTTCACGACGCCGGAGAACGCGCCGGTGCCGTAGAGGATCGAGCCCGGGCCGCGCACCACCTCGATGCGCTCCACGTCCTCGAGATCGGTCCGCAGGTCGTACCCGACGTAAGACGACCAGATCCAGTCGTCGTTCGTGGGCATCCCGTCGACGAGCACGAGCACCCGGTTTCCGTAGTCGCCAGGCCGGCCGAAGCCGCGGAAGCCGACCGATTTGTAGCCGCGGTCGTCGGAGACGAACACGCCGCGCACGCCGCGCAGCGCCTCGGCGAGCGTCGGGTAGCGCATCGCGCGGAGCTCGGGCGCGGGGACCAGCGTGACCGACGCGGGCGCGTCCTCCACCGCCTCCGCCGTGCGCGACGCCGCCTCGACCGAGTCTGCGGTCACGAGCTGCAGATCGAGATCGGTCTGCGCGTTCGCGACCATCTCCACGCGCCGCGTGACGGGCTTGAACCCGCGCAGCGTGACCCGTACCTCGTGCACGCCGACCGGCACCGCGAGCACGGCGGGCGTGAAACCCTGGGTGCGCCCGTCGATCTGGATGACGGCGTCCCGCTCGTCGGCATTCACCACCAGCGAGCCGGTCTCGGGCTCGAGCTCGGCGCGCAGAGGCGTGAGCATGTTCGCGCGGACGTGCACGCCCACGCGGGTCTGGCGGAACCCCGGCTTCGTGAAGACGAGCGTGTGCTGTCCGGGCGGGGTAGGGACGTCGCACGGCGCGGTGCAGACGACCGGCGCGTCGTCGGCGTCGATACGCACCGTCGCCCCCTCGGCGCCCGTGACACGCACAGTGCCCACCACACGCGTGAGCCTGAGCGTGACGCTCTTCTCCGTCCCGACGCGCACCTCGATGGGGGCCGACGTCACCTCGTCGTAGCCGGGCAGCGAAGCGATGACGGTGTACGTCCCCGGCACGAGCGCCAGGCTCTGCGGGGCTGCGCCGCGGTCACCGAGGTCCTTGCGGTTCAGGTACACGAGCGCGCCGGCGGGCTCCGTCTTGACCTCGAGCAGCGCGACGCTCGCCGCCAGCCGCGACAGCGCCTCGCGGGTCCGCTGCTTCACCGCACCGTCCGTCTCGCCGTCGAGCGAGCGCTGGTAGTAGCGATACGCGTCGGGCAGCTGGCGGAGGTGCTCGTGGGTCCGCGCGATGTTGAACATCACGTTGCGGTTGCGCACGAGCCGGTTCGACGCGAGGAAGTGCTCGAGCGCGCCCTTGTAGTCCTTGTCCTGGTAGCGCTCGGCGCCGAGCGTGAAGAGGTGGTCGGCCTCGTCGGCCACGTCGTCGGCGTGCGCGGACGGCGCGAGGCCGAGCGTGACGAAGCCGAGGAGGAGCGCCGTGGCGCGACGTCGGAGCGAGCGCGTCACCGTCTCCTCAGCGCTTGAGGCGGATGTCGGTGGTGCCCGTCGGCGTCGGCGCCGGGGCCTTCACCGTGGCGGTGGGACGTGGCTTCGCCGACGCCGAGGGCTGCGGCGGCAGCGGGGCGAGC
Organism: Polyangiaceae bacterium; assembly: GCA_043732195.1. Lineage (GTDB taxonomy): Bacteria > Myxococcota_A > Polyangia > Polyangiales > Polyangiaceae > Labilithrix. Next base: position 2,153 of record JAYTHX010000233.1, on the reverse strand, counting down.
GCCGTCGTCGAGCGCGCGTTCTCGCTGGAAGGGCCTTGCACGACCAGCGTCGGCGCGAAACCCTCCTTGCTGATGGTGAACGTGCGGGGCGCGGCGACGACGCTCGCGCGATCGATCGTCACCTCGAGCGGCGTGACGCCGAGACCTCTCTCCCCCTCGGTCACGGTCGCGCCCAGGGGGGCCGACTCGATGGTGAGCACGAACGCCGGCGCGAGCGGCGGCGACGAGACCGCGACCTTCGTGATGACGAGCGGCCGCGGCCGCAGGGTCCACGCGAATCCCGCCGCCACGCCGAGGACCACGAGCCCGATGAGCAGCAGCAGCAGGAGCGGCGCGCCCGCCCGCCGCGGGGGCCTCGCGTCGCGCGGCGCGGGCGGCTCGCTCGTCGCGAGGACGACGGTCGCGGCGGCGGGCAGCACCCCGACGATGGTGGGGGGGATGAAGATCCCCGAGGGATCGACGGGCGCCTCCAGCGCGGGCCGGCTCGAGGGCGAGACCCGCGCGCGCGCGCTGTACGGTCCGCTGACGAGCCGCACGTGCGGACCGCTGCCCGTGATGCTCTTCGCCGCGCCGCCGAAGACGTCGTCCTCGCACGCCGCCAGCTCCGCCTGAACCTCGTCGACGGTCGGGCGATCCTCGGGCGCGCGCTCGAGCAGGTGCTGCACGAAGCGCTCGACGCTCTCCGGCACCTCGACGTCGGGCGTCGCCTCGCGGATGGTGGGCATCGGCCGCGCGAGCTTCGCGACCATGAAGTCCGCCATGTTCGCGCCCAGGAAGGGGAGGCGACCGGCGAGCGCCTGGAACAGGATGGTGCCGAGCGCGTAGAGATCGCTCTCGCGGCACGCGAGCCCCTCGAACTGCTCGGGCGCCATGTAGCGCGGCGTGCCGACGAAGACGCCGTCCTGCGTCAGGTCCTGCGCCTCCTCGGGCCGGCTCATCATCTTGCCGATCCCGAAATCGACGAGCTTCACGAGCTCGGCGCCGTCACCGTCGGGCACGAGGATGATGTTCGAGGGCTTGAGGTCGCGATGGATGATGCCGTGCTTGTGCGCCTCGCGGAGGCCGCGGATGATCTGGCGGGCGAGGACGAGCGTCGCGGGGACGGAGAGGCGGCCCTGGCTCTTGAGGCGCTGCGCGAGCGTCTCGCCGTCGAGGAACTCCATCGCAATGAAAAACCGCTCGACGCTCCCGCCTTCGATCCGCCCGTAGTCGTGCAGCGTGACGATGTTCGGGTGCTGCAGCTTCGCAAGGATGCTCGCCTCCTGGAGGAAGCGCTTCAGGTACTGCGATTCGTGCTCGTTCGCGCCGTCGCCCTGGACCACCTTCAGCGCGACGCGCCGCTCCAGCGGCTCCTGCGTGGCGTGGTAGATGCGGCCCATGCCGCCGCGCGCGAGCGTCGACTCGACCCGGTACTTGCCGCCGACGAGCGTCCCGATGAGCGGGTCACGCCGTTCGCTCTGTTCGCGTTCGCTCTGTTCGCGTTCCCCGACGGCCATCTAGGAGACGAGAGCGTACCACCTCAGCGGCGACGTGCGGTCTCGCGGCGGATCCGGTCGAGGAATCCAGGCTCGAAGACCCCGTCCACCCGGACGGAATAGCGAAAGTAGGGATCGGCGTGCACGCCGTGCCAGTCCATGTCGTTGAACCAGTAGACGGGGCTGTCGACGATGACCTCGTTCGAACCGTCGGGGGCGCGGAGGTAGAAGCGCTTGTGGCGAGGCTCGCCGCTCGTGGTGAGGCGGCTCGGCTCGAAGCTGATCGACTGCGCGAGGGCGAGCGCCCTTCCGGGCTCGCTGTCGCGATGGGCCGGCGCGTGGTCGTTGGCGAGGAGACCGAACACGACGACGCGCCCGATCTCGACGAACGGCAGCGACTCGATGAACGCCACGGTCTCGGGGAAGACCTCGCGGGCCTCGTCGCTGAAGTCCTTGCCCTCGCCCGAGTGCTTGTCCTCCCAGCGATCGTTCTCGAGCAGGTGGTAGCAGACCTTCCACGGGAAGTAGACGCCGTGACGCTGCTCCAGGAAGCGCATCTGCGCCTTCGAGAAAGGGTGATCGGTCTCGTCGCCGAAGGCGACCGCGGGGTCGGTCGGGTCGACCGGCGCGGCGTCGTCGTCCGCAAGCGCCGCGAGCTCCGCCACCTCCGCCTGCGAC
>JAYTHX010000232.1:0-4741 GCA_043732195.1 Polyangiaceae bacterium | reverse complement strand
CATGAACAGGCGGCTCCTCCTGGTGGCGTTCTTCGCGGCTGACATCGTCGGCGCGATGGTGGCGTGCAGCTCGTCGTCGACCGACCCGGCGACCCCCGTGACGCCCGCCGAGGGTGGCGCCACCGAGACCGGCGCGACCGATCAATTCTCCCCGCCCATCGACTCCGGCAAGGACGGCGGCGGGCACTGCACCGCCGTGAAGGGGCCGTGCGATCTCGTCCTCCAGGACTGCCCCGACACCGCGAAGGGCAAGAAGCAGGAGTGCGTCGTCTCGGGGACGACCACCACCCACTGTGTCGAGGTGCAGGGCAGCCAGCAGTTCCCCGCGGGCCACAGCTGCTGTCCCAACAACGCCGGCGGTAACTCGTGCCTGCCCGGCCTCGCGTGCGTCGGCAACGCCTGCACCGACGGCGGGCCCGTCACCGGCCGCTGCTCGCCGGTGTGCTGCGAAGGCGACGACCAGGCGTGCGGCAAGAGCGATCCCGAGGGGATCGCGGGCGCGTGCGACATCACCATCGTCGACTCCGACTCGAAGACCCCGCTCCACAACGCGTGCACGTACCGCGAGCGCTGCAAGCCGTTCAACCAGGAGCCCTGCAAGGCCAACCAGATCTGCCTCACCGAGGACAAGGCCGGCACCTCGAGCTGCCTCGACTCCGACGGGAAGCTCAATCGCCAGAGCTGCTCGTTCGCGAACGAGTGCGCCGACGGGCTCATCTGCGCGGGCGGCGCCGACGCGAGCGTCTGCCACACCACGTGCCTCCTGCCGAACACCGTCAGCCCGTTCGACGCGTCGATCGAGGAGGCCGGCCCGGGCAAGGGCGGCTGCCCCGTCAACGAGACGTGCCGCCTCCAGTTCACGAACCTGCCCGCGTGGTACGGCGCGTGTGCTTACCCGGATGGCGGCTGATCATGATCAACGAACCGAACGCCACGCTGCGCGACACCGACGAGGATGTCGGGCTCTTCACCGTCCTCCGTACGGACGGCTCCGCGGATCCCGCGACCGACCCGAAGATCGCGCCCGCGATCCTGCTGAACGCGTACCGGCAGATGCGTCGCCTCCGCCTGCTCGACGCGCGCATGATCGAGATCCAGCGCCAGGGGCGCGTCGGGTTCTACGGCGCGTGCACGGGCCAGGAGGCGGTGCCGATCGGGACGGGGCTCGTCACGAAGAAGGACGACTGGGTCTTCCCCGCGCTCCGCGAGCAGAGCGTGATGCTCGTGCGAGGCTTCCCGCTCCAGGCGTTCGTGGCGCAGGTGTTCGGAAACGCGGGGGACGTGCAGAAGGGCCGGCAGATGCCGAGCCACCAGGCGGGCCGCGCGGTGAACCAGGTGAGCTGGTCGTCGTGCATCGGGCCGCAGGTCCCGCAGGCGGTGGGCGCGGCCTGGGCGATGAAGCTCCGCAAGGAGGCGAACGTGAGCTTCGGCTTCCTCGGCGACGGCGCCACGAGCCAGCCCGACTTCCACACCGCGATGCACTTCGCGGCGACGTTCGCGGTGCCGGCGGTGATCATCTGCCAGAACAACCACTGGTCGATCAGCGTGCCCACGGCGCGCCAGACCGCTGCCAAGACCCTCGCGGTGAAGGGCCGCGCGTACGGCATGCGCAGCGTGCGCGTCGACGGCAACGATCTGCTCGCGGTCCACAAGGTGGTGGGGGACGCGGCGGAGCGCGCGCGCACGGGGCAGGGGCCCACGTTCATCGAGGCGCTCACCTACCGCATCGGCGCGCACTCCACGAGCGACGACCCGACGCGCTACCGCTCGAACGAGGAGGTCGAGTCCTGGAAGAAGAAGGACCCCGTCGATCGCCTCGCGAAGCACCTGCGCCTCCTCGGCCTCCTTCATGGACCGCACGAGAAGCAGCTCGACGAGGAGCTCACCCAGGAGATCCGCGACGCGATCAACGCCGTCGAGGCGATGGGCGCGCCCCCGCGCGAGTCGCTCTTCGACGACGTGTACGCCGCGGTCCCCGAGCACCTCCAGGCGCAGCGCGACGAGCTCGTCAGCCTGCCGCCCGCCCCTGGCCACGGCTGAGCGCGATCCGCGGTTTCACGCTCGCATCGCTCTCGCCCTTCGGGTAAGTCGGGCCTAGGAGACCCAGAGAGAACCATGGCGAACCGAACCTGCGATGTGGTGGTGCTTGGTAGCGGCCCCGGCGGCTATGGCTGCGCGATCCGGCTCGGCCAGCTGAAGCAGAAGGTGATCTGCGTCGAGAAGGAGGAGGTCGGCGGCGTCTGCCTCAACTGGGGCTGCGTGCCGTCGAAGGCGCTCATCGCCGCGAGCCACACCTACGAGAAGGTGAAGGACCACGGCGCGACCATGGGCATCCTCACCAAGGGGATCGAGGTCGACTCCAACAAGATGCAGGACTGGAAGGACGGCATCGTCAAGAAGCTGACCGGCGGCGTCCGCGGGCTCTTCCGCGGCAACGGCGTGGAGCTCGTGATCGGCAACGGCCGCGTCACCGGTCCGCTCACCATCGAGGTGAAGACCAAGGAAGGCGGCACCGAGACCATCGAGGCCACGAAGGCGATCGTCATCGCCACCGGCTCCTCGACCATCGAGATCCCGACCTTCAAGTTCGACGGCAAGCAGATCATCGGCGCGAAGGAGGCGGTCAGCCTCCGTCAGGTGCCGAAGCGCATGCTCGTCATCGGCGGCGGCGTGATCGGCCTCGAGCTCGGCATGGTCTACCAGAAGCTCGGCGCGGAGATCACCGTGGTCGAGGCGACCGCGGGGCTGCTGCCCGGCGTGGATCCGGAGTGCACGGCGGTCGTCGAGAAGCGCATCGTCAAGCACGGCGGCAAGATCATCAAGAACGCCAAGGCCACGGGCTACGAGAAGAGCTCGGACGGGAGCCTCGCGGTCAAGGTCGACATGGGCGGCGGGAAGTTCGACACCATCGTCACCGACGTCGTGCTCGTCGCGGTCGGCATGCGCCCGAACGGCGCGGGCGTCGGCCTCGAGGAGATCGGCGTGAAGGTCGAGCGCGGCTTCGTGCCCACCGACAACGTCGGCCGCACGAACGTGAAGACCGTGTTCGCGATCGGCGACGTGAGCGGCATGCCCATGCTCGCCCACAAGGCCACGAAGGAGGGCGAGGTCATCGCCGAGGTCATCGCCGGCCACAAGGCGGCGAAGGACTGGGTCTCCATCCCGGCGGCCATCTTCACCGATCCGGAAATCGCGATGGCGGGCCTCACCGAGGCGCAGGCCAAGGAGAAGGGCATCGAGGTCAAGGTCGGCAAGTTTCCGTTCGCGGCGCTCGGGCGCGCGATGGCGGTCAACGAGACCGAGGGCTTCTTCAAGGTCGTCGCCGACAAGAAGACGAACGAGCTCCTGGGCGTTCACATCGTGGGCCCCGAGGCGAGCGACCTCATCAGCGAGGGCGCGCTCGCGCTCGAGATGCACGCATTCCTCGAGGACATCGGCATGACCATCCACCCGCACCCCACCCTCGGCGAGGGGATGATGGAAGCCGCGATGAACGGCCTCGGCCACGCCATCCACATCCTGAACCGCGAAAAGCCGACAGCTACCGGCTGACAGCCAACGGCTGACAGTGGCGAGAGGGCGAGAGGGTCAATCCGACAGTCAGCCGTCAGCTTCTCAGCGGCGATCCGGCTGTCAGCGGCGATCCGGCTGTCAGCGCTGTCAGCTGTGAGCTGTCAGCTGCTTCATCGGCGGCCCTTGAAGCCCATCATGTTCTGGACGACCGACTCGCTCATCTCGGCGATCTCGGCGGTCTCGCGGACGCGGTCGGCGCAGTCCTCGCACATCTTCTTGGTCTTGCCTTCGACCTTGAGGGAAACGAGCGTCTCGGCCTCGTTCTCGCATTCCTTGCAGACGGCCATGAGGATCTCCTTTTTTCCCGGGCGAACGGGCAAGGGCAACCTTATCATACGGAGAAATCGCGCCGAGCATTCGGCCGCGGAGGAATCGCGACCATGGGCATCTTCGACCGTATGGGCAAGGTCATCTCGAGCAACGTCAACTCGATGCTCGACAAGGCCGAGGACGACAAGAAGCTCCTCGAGCTCAACCTCGAGGAGATGGCCGAGCAGCTGAAGTCGGGCCGCCAGGACGTCATCGCCGCGGTGGCTGCCGAGAAGCAGCTGAAGAAGAAGTCGGACGACCTCAGGTCCGAGGTCGAGAAGTGGGAGAAGCGCGCGGAGCTCGCCCTGAAGAGCGAGGACGAGGCGCTGGCACGCGAGGCCCTCAAGCAGAAGAAGCGCACGGAGGTCGAGGCCGACAACGTCGAAAAGGCGCGGCTGGACCAGCGGGGCGTCGCGCTCAAGATGAAGGAAGAGCTCGAGCGCATGGAGCAAAAGCTCGACGAGCTGAAGCTCCGGAAGAGCACGATCGCGGCGCGTGCCCAGCAGGCGCGGGGCGGCGGCGGCGCCGAGGGCCTCGGCGCCCGCGGCGGCTCGAACGCGTTCGACAACTTCCGCAAGATGGAGGAGAAGATCGAGGGGCGCGAGCAGGAAGGCCTCGCGATGGCCGAGGTGGAGGACGCGCTCGGTACCGGCCCCGCCGAGAAGGACCTCGAGTCGAAGTTCCGCGATCTCGAGCGCGGCGGCGGCAGCGGCGGCGCCTCGAAGAAGGACACCGAGATCGACGACGAGCTCGCCGCGCTGAAGAAGCGCATTCGTATCTAGCGCTGCGTCTTGGAAGGCCGAGTCGTCATCAGCTTCCGCACGTCCGGCGGGCCCGGACGGAGCTTCCTCGAGCGTGC
>JAYTHX010000231.1:0-4746 GCA_043732195.1 Polyangiaceae bacterium | reverse complement strand
CGCTGACGGGCGCGCTCGCGCAGGAGGCGGCGGTGATCGTCGGCACCGCGGGCAACGTGTTCTTCGGTCTGCGCAGCCTGGCAGTGCGCACCGCCGGTGACCGCCCGCACGTCGAGCCGGGCATGGTGGCGGGCGCGGCGCTGGTGCTGGGCCTCGTCGCCTGGGGGCTGCTGGGTCATCCAGGCTACTACGCGATCGACGTCACGGCGTCGGTGAGCGCGAGCCTCTTCTTCGGCGCCTTTGCGGTGGCGAACGCGCGCGATGCCCGACGCGAGGTCATCCGCCTCGACCGCGCGGCCGCGGCCACCGCCGCGGCCGCGAAACCGGTCTCGCCGATCGCGAGGGCGTAGGGCCGCGCCCGGGGGCTGGTGTAGCGTGCGGCGCGATGTGGATCTTCGCCTACGGCTCGCTCATCTGGAGGCCGTCGTTCGCGTACCTCGATCGCCGGCGCGCGTTCTTGCCCGGCTGGGCGCGGCGCTTCTGGCAGGGCTCGCCCGACCACCGCGGCGTTCCGGGCGCGCCGGGTCGCGTCGTGACGCTCCTGCCCAGTGAGGGCGAGAGCTGCGGTGGCTGCGCGTACCGGATCGATCCGGACGGCGCCGACGGGGTGCTCGCTGCGCTCGATGCCCGCGAGATCGCCGGCTTCGAGCGGCTGCATCGCCCCGTCCTCGACGGACCGGACGGCGCGCCGTTCGCGGAGGCGCTGGTGTACGTCGCGAGCGCGACGAACCCGCACTACCTCGGCCCGCTCGACGAGGAGGAGATCGCGGCCTGGGTGAAGCGGAGCGAAGGGCCGAGCGGCCCCAACGTCGACTACGTGCTCCGGCTGCACGAGGCGCTGACCGCGCTGGGGATCGTGGATCCCCACGTCGACGCGATCGTGCAGTTTCTTCGCTGATCGACTGGCGCGAGGCCCGGCCGCGTGAACGAGAAGCGGCCGCGATGCGCTCCTCCTTCCCCTTGCTGCTCCTCGCCGCGTGAAGCGGCGCGAGCGAGGCCTCCTCGGCGCCGGGCCCAGCCCGGCGATCGACACGGCGCGGGTCGACGGAGGCGCGGGCGAAACGACGCCCGCGAACGTGAACGACTGGTTCGGCGTCGAGGGCCACCTGAGCGGCGCGCGGGTCGTGTACCCGCAGGCGCTCCCACGGACGCGAGACGATGGCTCGGGCGGCCTCGTCACGCGCTGGGATCTCCACGGGGACGCCGACACATCGTTCTTCGATGCCGAGCTCGCCGAGCTCGTCGAGGCGTACTGCGTCGACCGCATGCGGGTCTTCGTGACCGGCTTCAGCTCCGGCGGCAACTTCAGCCAGCAGCTCGCGTGCGTCTGCTCGGCGGACGACAGGGCAGACGAGGCGCTCCCCGTCGCCGACGCGCGCAGCTCGCGCGACTTCTGGTCGACGCAGAACGGCCGCGGCCCTCTTCAGAGCTTGTAGGGGCCGCCCCGCGCGAGCGCCCGCTGGTAGGCGGGTCGCGCGTGGATCTTCCGCACCAACGCGGCGATGTGCGGCACAGACTCGCCGAGATTGCCGCGCGAGCAGAGCGCCTCCAGCGGGAAGCTCATCTGGATGTCGGCGCCGGTGATCTCCTTGCCCGCGAACCACTCGCTCTTTGCGAGCTCGGCATCGATGTAACTTGCATGCAGTGCGAGCTGCGGGTCGACGAACGTGCTCATCACCTTGTTCGCGATGCTGCGCACGAGCGGGCGCACGAAGAAGGGCGCGGGGCCCTTCGCCATGCGCAGGAAGATCAGCTTCAGCACCAGCGGGGGCATCGCCGACCCCTCCGCGTAGTGCATCCAGTACGTGTAGCGCCGCCGCTCGGGCGTTCCGGCGACAGGCACGAAGCTGCCGTCGCCGTAGCGCTCGATGAGATACTCGACGATCGCGCCGGACTCCGCCACCGTCGTGTCGCCGTCGGTGATGACCGGAGACTTGCCGAGCGGGTGGACCGCGCGCAGCTCCAGCGGCGCGAGCATCGTCTTCTTGTTGCGCGCGTATTGCTTCACGTCGTACGGGACGCCCAGCTCCTCGAGGAGCCAGAGCACGCGCTGCGAGCGCGAGCTCTCCAGATGGTGGACGGTAAGCATGCCGAGCAGTGTCGCCCAGAACGGGGCGTAGAGCACGCCCTCATGCAGCGTCAGTCGGCCTTCGAGACGAGCGCTTTGAGGTCCGACCAGTCCTTGTCGGCCTTCGCCTTAACGCCGTCCCACTGGACCGCAGTGGCGGAGTCGATGGTCGTGACATCGGAGGCGAAGGAGGCGCGCGAGGCGCGGACCGAAGCGAGGTTCGCGTCGAGGTCGGTCTTGGCCTTGCCCGTCGCCTTCTTGGCCTTCACCTCGAGCAGATCGATCTTCTTGTCGAGATCGATGAGGTCCGTCTGGACCTTGTGGCGGTAGTCCTCGCGGCGCTTGCCGAAGTCGGCCTCGGCGGAGGCGATCTTCTTGTCCGCCTCGAGCTGCGCGCCCGTGGTCTCGGTGCTGGCCTTCTTGTTCGCCTCGGCGATCTTCTTGTCCGCCTCGGCTTGGGCTGCATTCGCCTTCTGCTGCTCGTCAGCGCCCTTGTCGCATCCGGCGACGAGCGTGAGCGTGAGGGCGAGAGCAGTGGACGCAAGAATCGAGGTGCGAATCATGGAGAGACTCCTTGTTGAGGGTTCGGTTGGTGCGCTCGAGCCACAAGCAATGCACGTGCCTCGCGCAACGCCGCGGAATGCGTACGGCCTGCTGCCTGGTGTCGCGGCGAAGCGAGGCGAAATGGGCCTACGGTCCGGCTCGGTCGGGCATTCGTCCCCGATCCTCTGCGACTATCGATACGGCGCAAGCGGTGTGAGCGCCTCGAGAACCGCCGCGAGGCCTTCCTTGACCTCGTCACGGTCGGGGGCGAGCCCGTCGAAAGCGATCTCGATGGTCTCGGCGATCGCCCGGACCCCGAGCAGCGAGGGCGCTGCCTGGCCGACTGCTCCGCGAACGGCCTCGGACGGCTCACCGCTGCGGACCTCGAGGTCGACATCGCCGCGCTCGATCGTCCAGTCCCGCTGCCCTTGGTCGACGAAGGAGAGCACGGTGAGCGCGCGCTCGTCATCGAGGCGCAGCGCGAGCGTGACCGGCCTCGTGCGCACCACTCCCTTCGCGATCCGGAGGTCGCCGTTCTCGCTGCGGGGCGACCGCTCCTCGAGCGCGAGGTCCAGCGCTGCCGCGAGCGCCCGCGGCGCGCGCGTGAGGTCCGCGCAGCGCTCCACGATCTCGATCGCGAAGCGCACCATCGCCACGAGCGGCTCGACCGCGCGCGGGGCACCTGCCCTCGTGATCGCGAGATCCGCATGGCGCAGAGCGAAGCCCTCGTGCGCGTTCTGGACGAGGCGCCGCGTCGTGGCGTCGAGCAGCTCGATGGCCAGCGCGCGGGGCGTGCCGTTCACGTGGAAGGCCTCGTCGAACTCGGCGACGCCGATCGGATGCTCGCCGATGCCGAGCTTCCTGGAGAGCAGGCGCAGCAGATCGCGCCGCCGCACCTCGAGCCGAAGACCATACGGCGAGGTCAGCCCGGCGGTGGTGATGCGGGTCTCGACGTTTTCGGGACCGCGCGTGTTGCGCTCGGCCACCGCCTCCACGGAGATCTCGACCCCTTCCACGGTGACGCGGATGCGTCGCTCGCGCGGGGTGAGGAAGCGCGCGTCGGTCATCTCGAGCTCGCCGCCGACGCGTCGGGCGGCGGTGGTCCAGAGCTCGTCCGTTGCCTTCTCACCGTCTCCGGTCAGGAGCTTCAGCGCGAGCGCGCCGCCGGTCACGATAGCGGCGACGATGGCGATCTCGATCATCCTGAAGGCACGATAGCATCCGCGCGGTGACCGATCGAAAGCGGGTGGTGGTGCTCGGATGCGGGTATGCGGGTGCGGCGGTGGCGCGCCTCGCGAGGGCGCACGGGCACCAGGTGCTGGCCCAGGTGCGGAGCGCGGCGCGAGCGGCGGCGCTGCGGGCCGAGGGCTTCGAGGTGCGGGAGGTGCCTGCGATCGACGACGCGTTCGTCACCGCCCTCGCGGTCGACGAGGACACGCACGTGGTCATCGCATTTCCGCCGGACGGCGTCACCGATGCGCGCCTCGGCCCGCAGCTCGCGCGCGCCGGCGCCATCACCTACGTCTCGAGCACCGGCGTCTACGGTGACCACCGCGGCGTGGTCGACGACCTCACGCCCGTCGCGCACGCCAGCGAGCGCGCCGCGAAGATTCTCGCCGCCGAGCAGGCCTATCGCGCCAGCAGCGCGACGGTGCTGCGTTGCCCGGGCATCTACGGACCCGATCGCGGGCTCCACGTGCGCATGCTGAAGGGCGAGCACCGGATCCCCGGCGACGGCACCCGCCACCTGTCGCGCATCCACATCGAGGACCTCGCGCAGCTCGTGCTCGCCTCCGGCGCCGCCGCGGAGGCGCGCGGCGAGACCTACGTCGTCGGCGACGCCGAGCCTGCCGCGCAGATCGACGTGGTGCGCTTCATCGCCGAGAGCTACCACCTTCCCCTGCCCCCGCACGTGCCGCTGGAGAGCGTGCACGAGTCGCTGCGCGCCGACCGCCGCGTCGATGCGTCGCGGGTGCTCGGCGCGCTCGGCGTGACTCTGCGCCACCCCTCGTACCGCGAGGGCATGGCGCCCGCGGCGACTGGTATGCTCCCGCGCCCATGACGAAGCTCGAGTCTGCCGTAACGGTCCGGTCGGAGCACGCTGCGTTCGGCGGCGTGCAAGGGTTCTACGAGGC
>JAYTHX010000230.1:0-14576 GCA_043732195.1 Polyangiaceae bacterium | reverse complement strand
ACGCCGTCAACCGAAACTCACTCCACGCGTTTCGGATCGAGGAGCTTGCCGTCCGGTGTCAGCCCGGCCTTCTTCCAGCGCTGCTCCTCGTTGAGGCTCGGGTCGCCGGGCGGGGGCGTCGTGTCGCGGACCACCATCTCGCTGCGATTGCCGTTGCCCGTGCGCAACGCGCGCACATCGATGCTGAGGCGCCTGTTCTTGTCGTCGCGCGGGATCACGTCGTCGAGCCGCGTCGATGACGTGCCCTGGGTGACCTTGCCGTCCTTCACGCGCGCGCGGACGAAGTTCGCGAGCTGCTCGGGCGTGGCGGTCGAGGTGATGTCCACCGACGTCTGGAAGCGCGCCGAGACATGCGAGGCGCGGGGCAAGGGGAGCCCGAACGCCTTCTCGGGCCCCTCGACGAGCTCGCCGGGGGCGAGCCGATCGGGAGGGGCCTCCTCGGTCTTCGGTACGTCCTCCTGTTTTCGTTTGCACGAAGAGCACGCGCTCGCCGCGAGCGCGCACGAGAGGACCGCCGTGGTCAGTCGACGACGAGCGCCCATGAGTCGATGTTAGCGGCTGTGCGAGGCAATGGGCGAACGAGTGGACTGGTGGGGCGTGCGGCCTGCGGCGAGCCCGTCGCTCCGCCGCTCCCGTTCGGCGCCGTGGCGCCGAAGAAGAGGCTGAACGTGGTCGACGACATCCCGGTGACGAGCGGGTCGACGCCGCCGGCGTTGGTGAAGGCCGCGCACGACTGCGAAGCGCGGATGGTCACGCCGGGGATGATCGCCCCGCGCAGGCCCAGGTAGGTGACGGCCGGGTCCTCGTTCGGCTGGAGCGCGGCCGTGCAGGCGCCGGAGACGGCATCGACGCTGCCGATCGGGCACCAGCGGGAGACGCCGCCGGCCGCCGAGGCGACGCTGCCACCCTGCGGGTTGTAGAAGTCCATGCCCCAGAGGAGCGCGCCGCCGCCGTTGTTGCACGCGCCGCTGGAAGGTACCACCGGCTGGTACGTGGCGAAGTAGAGCGTACGATCGAAGACCGTCATCGGGCCGGTCACGCGCGCCGCGTTGTTGAGCGGGAGGAACCAGCGGACCGACGCGCGACCGAGCTGGGTGGCGCTGATCGCCTTCTGCTCCTGGATGGTCATGACGTAGTTCCGCTCGGTCGAGGCGACGAGGTTTTCCTGGTCGCCCGTGGCCGCGGTGATCACGAGGCCGCCGAACGGATCCTGCGTGATGACCGGCTGGATCTGGATCGGCTGGCTCTGGGCGCCGCTGGGGATCGGCGTGACGGGGAGGCTCTTGCTGACCACGTCCTGGAACAGAGCGACTCGCCAGTTGAGCGGGTTCTGGTCGCTGACGTCGATCCGCCAGAGCGTTCCGTCCGCGTCGCCGACGAAGATCTTCTGCGTCGAGACGCCGACCCCGCTCGGGTAGATGGCGGGCGTGCCGATGATGGGGGAGTCGAACGGTGCGTCGGTGCGGCGGTTCGCGCTGCTGATGGCCTGCGGGATGTCCGAACCCGGGCGGCCGAACACGCGGAGGATCTCGCCGGTGTCCGCGCGAACGATGGTCACGTTGCGGCCTGGGACGGGAGCGGTCTTGCAATCGGCGGCGGTGGCGCCGGCCCACTGGCGGACCTGGGTGCGCGGGGCCATCGGCGTGACGTTGTCGCTGACGTCGTCGGTCGCGGAGAACGACCCGAGCGAGCCGCCGAAGATGGCGCGGTCGCAGTACTGGTTCTTCACCGGCGGACCGTCGATGCCGCCCGGCAGGATGGCGACGCCGATCTGCCGCGCGCCATTGCCGTCGTTCGGGTTCACGAGCAGCGTCGCGATCGCGGCATTGCCGCTCTCCTTGCCGAAGAGGGCGACGTAGTCCTTCGCGTCCTTCGACCTGCGGAGCGGCTTCGCCGTCTCGCCACTGCCCACCGACTGGAAGTCGGTCAGCTGCCAGAGGAACTGCGGGCCCTTCGTGCCGGCGCTCGCGAGGTTCGTGAGCGACGTGGGCGACGAGATGCTGCCGGCGGGCAAGCAGCCGTTGGGCGCGTTGGCGATGGTGGTGGACCCGCTGCCCTGGCAATCGGAGTCGGTGACGCTGAGCGCGTAATAGCCGCCGCCGCCCGCGCCCATGCCGGACACGAGGGTGGTGTGATAGAGCGGCGCCTCGGAGCGGAGCACGCGATCCCAGACGATGTCCTTCACGGCGGGGGTGCCGTCGAGGAGGATCTGCTGGCCGGTCGGGTAATTCGAGGCGAGCCGCGGGAGGACCGCGGGCGGGACGAAGGCCCAGAGCTCGTGCTCGGTGGGGACGTTGTCGAACAGGGGGTTGTTCGTGGCGAGCGACTTGAACGCGTGCAGCACGCCGTCGGTGGTCGCGACGAACATCGCGGGGCGGCGGGTCTTGCGCTGGTCGGAGAACGTCCGGTAAGCGTCCTCGCGGAGGAGATCGTTCGGCGGGCCGACGAGCGTGGGCGAGGAGCGGAAGATGGCGCCGAGCGCCGAGCACTCCGGCACGCAGACCTCGCCCGGCTGGCCACCGATCGACTGGCAGCTCGGTCCACCGACCGAGCAGCCGATCGAGCTCGAGAAGGAGCAGAAGCCGGCCGTTGCGCTCGCCGTACCGCTGCAGCGGACGTTGAACTTCGAGTAGCTGACGCCGCCGCCCGCCTTCGTGACCGGCGTCTTGCTGGCCGTGGCGAAGTTCCAGATGACGTCGCGGCAGTCGTCCGCAGCGAGCTTGGGGATCATCGCGCCGTTGATGTCGCGCGAGCGCTTGCAGGAGCTGTCATCGAGGCCGAGCGCCGCCGTCCAGTTGGGCGCCGAGAGCGCCATCGAGGCGTCGAGGCCTACGTACTGCGTTCCGGCCGCGTCGGCGGGGACGATGCCGTCCGGCGCCGACGTCCACGGGCGGATGCTCCGGGCCGAGTCCACGACCGGCCCGCCGGGCGACGTGCCCACGGTTCCGAGGACGGACACGAACAGTCGCTTGCCCGCGGCCGCCTGGGACGCGGTATTGGCCGCGAAGGAGTCGCCGGCCGCGACCGACTGGGTCTGCGGGGTGGGCACCGGGGTGGGCGTGCCGACGCAGAGCGAGCGCGTGCGATCGATCTCGCCCGACCAGACCTTCTGGGCGTTGGGGATGAACGAAGCGATGAAATCACCGGTGAGGCCGGCGCCGGAGACCGAGACCGCCGGCGAGTAGCCGGGGAGCGTGCGCGTGGTGGCGGTCTTCGAGATGCCGCCGAGCACGCGGCCGAAGGAGAGGACGAGGTCGGCCTGCGTCTCGGCGAAGAAGGGCGGCGTGTCGTTCGTGGGCGCCGAGCCGAACCAGGCGATCTCGCTCAGCTGGCAGCACGCGTCGGCGGTCGAGCCATCGCGCGGCGCGCTCGTCACCGGGCAGGGATCGGCGAGGCACTTCGGCGCCGAGCACACCGCGTGCATCGCCGGGAGGCTCGTTCCGTTCGACGTGACGCCGTTGAACCACGCCTTGCAGTTGTTGTTCGGCGTCGTGTAGGTGCCGGGAAAGCCGTCGTTCGCGAACGTCTGGCTACCGGCGCCGTTGACCGAGAAGCCGATGACGAACGTCTTCACGCGCTGGCCATTCGAGGCATTGGCGAGCTGCTCTGCGACCTGGGCCGCCTTGGTGGGATAGGGACAGATGCCGGTCGGCGTTCCAGCTTCCGTGCACGACGGGCGGAGATCGAGGTTCGGCGCGCCGTCCGTCAGGAGGACGATGTACTGATCGCGGCAGGCCGCGTTGACGTACGGGTCGGCGTAACCAGGCGTGGTACCGAGCGGGCCGTAGTCGTTGTACCAGAGGTAGTCGCGCGCATCTTCCATCATGCCGTCGATGGGGGTCGCGCCGTACGGGCGCGTGCCGAGTAGCACCTTCTGGATCTGGTCGTTCGTGTCGGCGATGTCGTAGAGCGTCCCGTCCGGGTTGGGGAACTTGACCATGCGGCCCTCCCACGGCGGAGCCCCCCAGTGGCGAGCGCCGACCTCGAAAGGAGACGTCGTCGCGCAGGCGGCGGGCCGTCCCGCGCCGAGCGGGAGCGGGTTGGTGGGGCTCTTGACGTACGACCACTGACCCGTGAACGGGTTCGTGGTGTCGACGGCTCCCCAGCTGGCGTTCGGCCCGGTCGGCGCACTGGCGACCGTGCCCGTGCCCGCGCTGGGATCGTTGTCGAACATCATCAGACCAAAGCGGATGTAGTCGCGGGCGGCATCGAGCTGGCCGTCGTTCGCTTGCTCGAAGTTGCAGGTGTTGGTGGAGCTCGGCGAGAGCGCGCTCCCGAGACCGCCCGAGCCATACTGCGCCCGCAGGTACGTCTCGCGGAACGCCTTCAAGGCGTCGGGCGGGAAGCTCGACGAGTCCGCATACGGCGCGGTGAGCGTGCCGAGACCGGTCGAGCCGACGCCCTGGCCGTTCGATGCGCCGGGCAGCGTGTAGGGCGCGAGCGCGCACGCGTTCGGCGCGAACTCACCGGTGAGCGGCCGGTGATAGGGGAGGAAGTAGTCGGCATCGTACGGCTGGTTGTTCACGCCGGGGCCGCCGGTGTTGCCGATGCGGAACTCGTTCTTGAACGACCCGCCGGAGCGCGAGATGGCGTCGCAGCTGAAGAACGGCTGGAGGTTTCCGGTGAGCGCCTGGAGTAGCATGCCCCAGCGGTTCGGGTTCGATGCAACGCCCGGCGAGCACACGTTGGTCGTCGCCGTGGCCGCGTTCCGGTTGTCACTCGGAAGGGAGTTGTCGGACATGCGCTCCATCGACCCCGACGAGTCGACGAGTAGCAGCACGTTGGGGAGCGGCTTGTTCGTCGTGCCGGCGATCTGTGCGCTCGCGTCGCCGCTGGTGCCGAGGACCGTGAGCGACACCGCGCCGATCGCGCCGAGCAGCGCGAAGCGACGAACGGCCGAGACAGTCATCCTCGAATTCATCGACTTCCTCCTCAAAACTGAGCCGTTGCGCCGCCGCTGGCCATGCTGGGACCGACCGTGATGCGGCCGCGGCCCGCCACCGCCGTCTCGGCGGGGAGCAGTGCGGACGCCTTGAGCTGTACGAGCACGGTGACCGTGAGCTGGCTGTAGCGAACGGCCTGAGAGTTACCCGCCGTGACCTCGGTGTTGATCGGGTTCGTCACCTCGACGGTGATGAACGGCTGGTTCAGGGTGCTCCCGAAGCTCTGCGCGGTGAATCCCGGCTGCACGCCCGGGGGCGACACCGCCCATGCCGTGGAGTTCACGCTGTTCGCAAGAATCGTCATGCGATCGGGGCTGAGCCGGATGCACGCCTGGGCGAACCGCGTCTCGACGTTGCCGCCGTTGTAAGGCACCGCGGTCGTGCAGTCCCGCGCCTGGCCCTGGCCGTCGGTCATCTGCTGGACGAGGCCCTGCGCGACCGTGGGATTGAAGGTCTCCGCGGTCATGATGAAGGCCGCCTCGCCGGCGCGCTGACCCTGGAGGGCCTCGCGCATGTGGCCGGCGGAGCGGAGATCCGCCGAGGTCGCCGAGAGGCCGTAGACGCCCATCACCGCGAGCAGGCCGAGCGTCACCGCGACGATGAACATGACGGCGCCGGCATTCCGTCGGCGCGCCCGGGCGCGCGCGAGAGCAGGTGAGGAACGGCGAGCCATCAGTAGGTCATCCCGATCTGGTTCATCAACGCGACCTCGGACACCACGGTGCGGACGCGAGCAAAGCTCTTGCACGCCGCGAGCGGCTGGTTCTGCACGCAGTAGCGCGCCATGTACGGCGCGGGCCCGACGATGAGGCTCGCGTTGCGGTCGGGCATGGCAGCGCGGGTGGCCAGACGGAAGCGAACGGAGCGCACGCGCTGCGGGCCCTCTGCGCCGGACGCGGTGCTGAACGGGATCGCGGTGTACTTCGACACGAACCCGGTGCCGGAGTCCGTGTCGACGTCGTAGACCTGGAGCGCGTTCGCGACGTCGGCGACGGCGACCCCGAACTTCAGATCGGCGGCGTACTCGGCGACGATCTGGCGCGTCTCCGGGCGCGGCGTGGGGACTGGCTCCGCGTCGATGAGGTCGCGGTAAAGGTTGAACTTGTTGCCGGCCGGCTCGACGCCCGAGGCGGGGTCGAGCAGGGCGTCCGTGTTGGGGCCGATGTACCAGCGTACGCGCTGGACCGGGTTGATGGTGACGGGCTCGGCGTTGGTCGCGCCGCAGTTCGTGTGGTTGCCCACGCCGGAGAGCATCACCGCCGGGTTCGCCGCGCCGTCCTGCTCCAGGCTGATCAACGCGCCGTTCACGGTCGCGGTGACGTTGCAGACGACGACGTAGTGCTGGCAGCCCTTTGCGTCGACGACGCGCGCGGCGAAGCGCTTGCCCACCACCGGCGTGAAAGCGGCCTGGGTGCTCGCGAGCGGATCGGCCGTGTTGACCAGGCGGCGTACCGCGGCATCGCCGGCGGCGTTGAGCGCGATCGACTGGCCGCCAGGGCACGACCCGCCGGTCACCGAGAACGTGCCCTGGTAAGAGTCGTTCGTCGTGTAGTTGCCGCCGAGGATCACGGCGTCGGGATTGAGCAGGTTGTTCGTGGAGAGCGAGTTGTTCGAGGTGCCGGCGCCGGGCACGGCCGCGGCGTTGAGCCCGGAGCCGCCGACGATCACGTTGATGCCGGCGAGATCGTTGAGCGCCGTGTACCGCGAGCCGCCGTTGGGCGTGGGCGTGCTCGGGTTGGGGATGCCGATGCGGTGCGCGAGCGGGACGCCGGGCGCCTGGTCGACGGCGAGCTTGATGTTGCCCGTCGACATGTAGGAAGCGCGCGAGAGATCCTGGCGGAGCCGCTCCGCAGCGGTCCGGACGTTCGCCTCGACGGTGGAGATCCGGGCCGCCTCGAAGAACGTCGTCGTCGCGGCGCGCGCGAGCCCGACCACGGCGATGGTCACGATGAGCCCCGCGACGAGCGAGACCATCAGCTCGACGAGCGTGAATCCACGCGCCTGGGTGCGCTTCGGCATCATTGGCGCAGCGCGCTCTCTCGCACCATCGTGGTGGCGTAGATGAAGTGGTAGCGACTGAAGGCGGTCGCGTCGTCCGGGGTGGCGGTGCTGCAGTCACCGATCGGGTTGCGCTCGAGGCGCGACCAGAAGACGCGCACCTCGGCGCGCATCAGCGCCGACGGGTTGAACGGGGGCGCGGCGCCCATGGGCGCGATCCATTGAAGGCGGTACTGCGCGCAGTAGGTCGCGGTGCTCGCGGGGATCGCGAGGTCTGCCCCGAAGATGTCGAACGAGCCGCTCATCCCGCCGGGCGTCGCGAACGGCGAGGCCGGGGGGTTGCACCAGTTTCCCGTGCACGGCCCGATCCGGCTGAGGAACTTGGTGTTGCCGAGGTTGTTGGTGACCAGGTCGGTGGCGTTCGGCTTGTCCCACTGCGCGGCGTCGCGCTGGAGCCGCGAGAGCCACTCGTTCGCGATGTTGCCGCCGATGTCGAAGCGGCGCGCATCCTCCGAGCCCTGGAGGGTCACACGCTGCATGCCGATCACGCCCGAGGCGCCGATCGCAAGCAGCGTGAGCGCCGAGAGGACCTCGACGGCGGTATAACCGCGCGAGCGCTGACGACGGGGAAGGGGCGAGCTCATTGCGACCTGATCCGCGCTGCGGAGGTGCCGGTGACGAGGACGCGCCGCTGGAGCCCGACCGGGCTGCCGCTCCGGTTGCGCGTGACGGCGATGTCGATGACGCCGCCGAAGGGGGTGGTCCTCACCTGCATGTCCGCGATGGCGGCGGTGACGCTTCCGCCGCTACCGACGTACGTGGTGCCGCCGGGCGTGATGCACATGACGATGGCGGTCTTCGCGACGCCGTCGAGGTTGAAGGCCGTGCGGATGTCCGCGGTGACGTTGATGCCCTTCGTGTCGAGATCCAGGCCATCGACGATGCGCGCCGTGTTGCTCACGGTGCCGGGCGAGAACGTGACGGCGTCGTCCCACTCGTTGGCGGCCTTGCAGGTCGCCACCGGGTTCGGGCCCGCTGTCGTCACGTTGTCGAGCGCCTCGAAGAGGAGAAACTTGCCGCGCGAGGCGCCGCTCGGCGCGGCGACGAAGAGATGGGCGCCGCCACGGCCCGCGGCGCGGGTGCGCGCGCGGTCCTCGAGCTGCTCGATCCGCCGAGCGAAATCGAAGGCGAGACGGTCATCGCGGGCCAC
Source organism: Polyangiaceae bacterium (assembly GCA_043732195.1). Lineage (GTDB taxonomy): Bacteria > Myxococcota_A > Polyangia > Polyangiales > Polyangiaceae > Labilithrix. The sequence continues at coordinate 6,425 of JAYTHX010000230.1, read as the reverse complement.
CCGCATCGCCGGGGTCGCGATCACCGCGAGGATGCTGATCAGCACCACCACGACCATCAGCTCGACGAGCGTGAAGCCGGCCTGGGCCGCGCGGACCCGCCTCGTGTTTCGCAGACGCTCCCCCGGAGTTCGCACCGAACGACCTCGAGCAAGCCTCGTGCCCCGCGCAGGAAGCGACCGTGAGCGGCATTTCAGGGCCATCGCTCCCGCCCGCGGAGGAGCCTGACAGAACCGTTTGCGTGGCTACGAAAAAAGGTGCGATGGCGCTGCGGAGCTCCCGCCTCGCACTTCTCTCACCTTCGCTTTCACCCTCGCCGGTGGCCGCGGTATGACTCGCGCCATGCCGAAGCTCCGCTGGGCCGCCCTTCCGCGACTGACCTGCTGCAGCCTGCTCGTCCTTCTCAGCGCCTGCGCGGGCTGCTCGAAGGACGACAAGCGCGGCGGCGGGGACACGCCGCCCCCGCCCCCTCCTCCTCCTGGCGTGTCGGGCGCCAAGGCCGGGGCATGCACGTCGGGCGGGGGCGAGCTCACGGACGCGATCTCTGCACCGTTCCTGCCGAAGCGAGTCGCCGGCTACTGCGTCGACCCGCAGGGCGAGGTGAAGAGCTACGGCGAGAAGGGGAAGCTCTCGATGGACGAGGTCTGCACGACCGCGTTCGATGGCGAGTGCGAGGTCTACAAGCGGTTCGGCCTGAAGCGCGTGGTGTCACTTCACTATGTGGACGGCAGCGGGCAGGGCGGCGCCGTCGAGGTGAACCTCTCGCAGTTCGCCGATGTGGCGGGCGCCTACGGCATGTTCACGCTCCGCGTGGTGGCCGGCGATCCCGCCGAGCCCTCCACGCCCAAGGTCTTCGAGGGCGGCGGCGCCGGGGCCATCGGCACCGGGCGCGCTTATGTATGGAGAGGCCAGTACCTCGTCGAGCTCCAGTACGTGAACGAGCAGGAGTCTCCCGAGCAGCTCGCGAAGTCGAGCGACGCGATCCTCCGCGCCGTCGGGAAGGAGATCGGCAACCAGCTGCCGGGCGCGCGCACGCTGCCGCCCGCTGCGGCGGCGTTACCCGATCAAAACCGGCTGCCAAACGGCATCGTGTTCCAGCCGAAGGACATCTACGAGTGGAAGGGGGTCGGCCCCGGCGCGCTCGGCTTCTACAAGGAGGGCGATCGTCGCTGGCGAACGCTCGTCGTCTTCAAGGACGACGCCGAACAGGCGAAGGACGCGTTCAAGACCATGAAGTCGAAGCCGGGCACGTTGCCCGTCTCCGGCATGGGCGACGAGGCGGCTCACGTGGTGGTCGCTCCGCAAGGTGGCGGTCCGAAGATCGAGCTCCTCGTGGTCCGCAAAGGCAGCGCCATCTGGGGCATCGCCGACGAGGAGTATGCGCTGCGCGGTCCCGACAAGGAGAAGGCGCGCTTCACGAAGGAGGAGTCGATCGCGAAGATCAAGCCTCTTCTGGCGACGGGAGGTGCGGGAGCTCCGCCTGCGCCTTCGAGCGCTTCCTCGGCCTCGAAGAAGTAGGCAGCGAGCCGAGGGCGAGGCGCTCGAAGCATGCGGGTTGCACGTTTCGCGTCTTGCGAACCAGCGCCGACGACGCGATGAATCGCGTCGTGGTGGGGTCGTGGTAGCCGCTCGCGTCAGGAAGATCCTGGGCGAGCGTGTCGTGGGTGCGGTGGTAGCGGACCACGCGGCGCATGAGGAAATCGCGCGCCCACTTGCCGACGAGCGAGGCGAGACCGACGATCAGATGGGTGTCATCGGCGTCGCGGAGGAACGCGAGGCGCCCGACGCCTGGCACCTGGTACTCGCTGCGCGCCCGGCCCTCGACGAGCATCGTGTGGAGGTAGCCGGCGAGCGGGCCGAAGCGCGGGCCGTAGAAGTCGAAACCGCCGACCTTGCCGCACAGCGCGTAGACCTCGGAGGCCGCTTCGTCGCGCGCGTCGAGCGTGAGTCGCTCCATGGTGTGGAGGTCGATGTCGAAGCGGGAGAGGCCGCGGTCGATGGCGTCGTTGAGGCGCTTCGTGCAGACGACGGCGACCCGCGCGCGGCGGATGCGCACGCCCTTCCGCTCGAGGCTCGCGAGGTCCTTCGTGAGGACGGCGACGGCGGCGTCGTCGGACGCGAAGCGCTCGCCCTCCGTGCTCCAGCACAGATCGACGTGGTGCGAAGGGCAGGGCGCCTGGAGGACGTCGGCGGGATCGATCGCGACCGCAGCGAGGAGCTCGGCGGGCGTTCGCGCGGTGATGCCGGCGCGCAGCGCGATGGCGCGAGCCCAGGCCTCGCCGAGCGCGAGATCGTTGAAGGCGACGAGCTTCTTCGAGTCACCGATGCGCCTGGCGATCGCGCCCCGTGGCTTCGAGGTGACGATCTTCGCGCCCGCGTCGTGGACCTCGGCGAGGATGCTGGTGACGATCAGCGGCCCGAGGCGCGGGCCCATACCGTTCTCGTCGATGCCGACGTAGAAAGGGCGATCCCACGAAGGAAGAAGCGGCTTGGGCACGCCGTTTGGCTATTCGCACGGAGAAGCGGCGGCAACCGGGAGCGGCCTGTGGAAAATCGACCCGCGGCGCACCAATAACCACCTCAAACGTTGACCTGACGGGTCGCGGTGTTTAAGGTGCTCCGCCCTTACGGAAGTGGTTACGCTCCGGTGCTTCGTGAAGCTCAGGCTCGTACCAAGACAAGGCGCAGAGGCAGGCGGATGAACAAGGTTCAGCTCAAGAAGTTCAAGACGCTGCTCACCGAGAAGCGGGATGAGATCGTCAAGAAGGCGAAGCAGACGCTCGAGGAGGACATGGCTCTCGATGCGAACGACCTTCCGGACGAGATGGATCTCGCATCGAGCGAGTACCTCCAGTCCTTCACGTTCCGCCTCCGCGGTCGTGAGAAGGTCTTCCTCGACAAGATCGAGAAGGCCCTCCACAAGATCGAAGATGGCAGCTTCGGCACGTGCGAAGAGTGCTCCGAGGAGATTTCGGTGAAGCGCCTCGAGGCGCGTCCCGAGACCACGCTCTGCATCCGCTGCAAGGAGGATCAGGAGCGCATGGAGAAGGACTACACGTAGCCGGTCGTCCTCTCTCTCGGCTCGCGGCTCGCTCGAGAGATTGGACCGCCAAGCCGCGCAAGACGCCAAGAGAGATTGTTGCGCAGAGACGAGACGCGAGCCCCCCAGCCCACGCGTCTCTCTCTCTCTCTCTCTCAGCCCACGCGTCTGCGTCCCGCGCTCGCGAAAAAATCTCTTGGCGTCTTGCACGGCTTGGCGGCCGAGTCCTCTCGGTTGCCGCGCTCGGCTCGCCGGTCGCGGCGCTACGACGTCGTCGTCGCGGATGCCTCGCGCCTCTTCTTGCGCGCGGTGTTCTCGGTCGCGCGGCCGAGGACGTCCTTCAGGTAGTGGCCCGTGTAAGAGCCGTCGGTCTTCGCGATGGTCTCCGGCGTGCCCTCGGCGACGATCTCGCCGCCCTTGTCACCGCCCTCCGGCCCGAGGTCGATGACCCAGTCCGCGCATGCCACGACGTCGAGGTTGTGCTCGATCACCACGACCGTGTTGCCTTGGTCGCGGAGCTCCAGGATCGCGCCCAGCAGGACCTCGATGTCTGCGAAGTGCAGGCCCGTCGTCGGCTCGTCGAGGACGTAGAGCGTGCGGCCCGTCGCCTTGCGCGCGAGCTCGCGCGCGAGCTTCACGCGCTGCGCTTCGCCGCCCGAGAGCGTCGTCGCCGGCTGTCCCAGGGTCAGGTACCCGAGGCCGACGCGCCGCAGCGCATCCAGCCGATCGCGCACGCGCGGTACCTTGTCGAAGAGCTCGAGCGCCTGCACCACCGTGATGTCCAGCGCGTCGGCGATCGAGAGGCCGCGGTACTCGACCTCGAGGGTCTCGCGATTGTACCGCTTGCCGCTGCACGTATCGCACGTCACGAAGATGTCCGGCAGGAAGTGCATCTCGACGCGCAGCACGCCGTCGCCCTGGCACGCCTCGCAGCGGCCGCCCTTCACGTTGAAGGAGAAGCGCCCCGCCTTGTAGCCACGGGCGCGCGCCTCGGGCAGGCCCGCGTAGAGCTCGCGCAGCAGCGCGAAGACCCCGGTGTAGGTCGCCGGGTTCGAGCGCGGCGTGCGCCCGATCGGCGCCTGATCGATCGAGATGACCTTGTCGACGTTGTCGAGGCCCTCGACCGCGTCGCACTCTCCGATGGGCGCCGTCGCCGAGTAGAGCTTGGCGCGCGCCGCCGGGAGCAGCGTGTCGACCACGAGGCTCGACTTCCCGCTGCCCGACACGCCGGTGACGCACGTGAAGATGCCGGTCGGCACCGCGACGGTGACGTTATTCAGGTTGTGCGCCCGCGCGCCGACGATGCGGACCGCGCCCTTCGTCTTTGCCTTGCGGTTCTTCGGGACGGGCAGCTGCTTCGCGCCCGAGAGCCACGGTCCCGTGATCGACTTCGGGTTCGCCATCAGCTCGGCTGGCGTGCCCTCCGCCACCACCGTGCCGCCGTGCACGCCCGCGCCCGGCCCCATGTCGACGACGTGATCCGCCGCGAGGATCGCCTCGCGATCGTGCTCGACCACGAACACCGTGTTGCCGAGGTCGCGGAGGCGCGCCTGCGCCTCGATGAGCCGCGCGTTGTCCCGTGCGTGGAGGCCGACCGACGGCTCGTCGAGCACGTAGAGGACGCCCACCAGCGCGGCGCCGATCTGCGTGGCGAGTCGGATCCGCTGGCCTTCGCCGCTCGAGAGCGTCTGCGCGCTGCGGTCGAGCGAGAGGTAATCGAGGCCGACGTCGATGAGGAAGCCGAGGCGTGCAGTCACCGCGCGCAGCAGCGGCTCCGCGACCGCGCGCTCGCGGGCGGTGAAGTGCGTGTGCTCGCTCTCGTCGACGACCACGGGGCCCGCGCCGCCCAGCGCGCCCAGGAACACGCGCAGCTTCTCGAGCGGCATGCGCCCTAGCTCCGCGATGTCGCGCTCACCGAGCTTGATGGCGAGCGCCTCGGGGCGCAGGCGGCGGCCCTTGCACGAGGAGCAGGTGCGCGTGACCAGGAAGCGGCCGAGCTCGTCGTCACCGATCGCGCCCTCGTCCTCGTCGGGGTCGTCATTGTCGTCGGGGCCGGAAGCGCCGTCGTCCTCGAGGCGCGCCTCGAGACGCGGGACGATGCCCACGTACTTCTTCTTCGCGGCGCGTGCGCGCTTGGCCGGCTTCTCCTCGCCCGTGTCCCCGAAGAGGAGCGTCTTCTGCAGCTCTTCGGGGAGCTTCGACCACGCAAGATCGGGATCGACGCCGAGCGCCTCGACCGCGCGGCTCAGCTCGGTGGCGAGCGCGACCGATCCGCGCCGCCCCCAGGCGAGCACCACCCCCTCGCGCAGCGAGCGCTTCGGGTCACCGACGATGCGCTCCGGGTCCACCACGGTTCGCGCCCCGAGGCCCGCGCACGCCGGGCAGGCGCCGTGCGGACCGTTGAACGAGAACATGCGCGGCTCGATGGGCGGCAGCGAGATCCCGCAGTCCACGCACGCGAAGCGCTCCGACATCCAGATGGGCTCCTCGCCCTCGACGGCCACGAGCAGGCGACCCTCTCCGACCTTGAGCGCGAGCTCGACGCTCTCCGTGAGGCGACCCTTCACGCCCTCCCTGAGCACGATGCGATCGACGACGACGTCGAGATCGTGGGGCTTCGTCCGATCGAGCTCGGTGGTGTCGCCGACGTCGACGACGGCGCCGTCGACGCGCACGCGCACGAACCCGTCCTCGCGGATGCGCTGGAGCTCGAGCTTGAGCTCGCTCTTCCGCGCGCGCGCGACCGGCGCGAGCACGCTGAAGCGCGACCCTTCCGGCATCGCGAGGATGCGGTCGACGATCTGCTGGACCGTCTGCGCCTCGATGCGCTTGCCGCAGCTCGGGCAGTGCGGGATCCCGACGCGCGCGAACAGGAGGCGCAGGTAGTCGGCGATCTCGGTGACCGTGCCCACCGTCGAGCGCGGCGACTTCGAGAGCGGTCGCTGCTCGATGGCGATCGCGGGCGAGAGCCCGTCGATGCGGTCGACATCGGGCTTGGCGAGCTGCTCGAGGAACTGGCGCGCATACGCGCTCAGCGACTCGACGTAGCGGCGCTGCCCCTCGGCGTAGATCGTATCGAACGCGAGCGATGACTTGCCGGAGCCGCTCGGGCCGGTGAAGACCACGAGCTTCCCGCGTGGGAGCGAGATGCTCACATTCTGCAGGTTGTGCTGCCGGGCGCCGACGACGACCAAGCGATCCATGGGGGCTAACAGCTAACAGCTAACCGCCGCCAGTACGAGGCGAGACGGCAGGGGCGAGCTTGTCTCGCGTGAACGTGACCACGAGCCCGCCGAGCACCACCAGGCTCATGCCGAGCAGCGCGCTCGTCGCCGGGCGCTCGTTCAGGATCGCCGCACCGAGCAGCGCGCTCGCCACCACCGACAG
>JAYTHX010000229.1:0-4755 GCA_043732195.1 Polyangiaceae bacterium | reverse complement strand
CACGCGTCGTCGTTGCAGTCGATCGTCGACGCCACGCACGCGGCGTGGGCGGCTCCAGGAGTGACCGACGTGGTCGATCACGTGGAGATGCGGACGTCTCATTGACGGCCGGCGCCAGCGAGCTGTTGACGATCGGCGAGATCCGGAGAAATCGGTGCATCGAGGCCGAGAAGTGGCGACGGCTCGCTGTGTCTCGTAGCGATCGATGACCGCGAAATAGATGAAGGCCCAGGTGTGAGCCCTGAGCCTTCGTGTCGCGCGTGGACGCAGACCGGGCGAAGGTGCCCGAGAGCGGGCAGGCGGGGCAACTTCTATGAGTGCGGCCATCGAGGTTGGCTCGTGGGGTCTGACGGCGTTTTGGTCGCGATTGCGTGCGCGGGATGCGGGGTGATCTTCTACATCTGCGAGCGCGACTATCGAGGCCAGATCTACGGCAGCGCGGGATGCCGGCGAGGGGGCAGTCGGTCGGCGAACGCCCGTCATCAGGCGAGCGAGGAGGGGCGCCTCGACCATCGTGACGCCATGCGTGCCTACCGCGCCGACAGGAGGTTCGCGGCGGCGGCCGTGACGGATACCCGTTCCAATAGGTTGGCCGCCGAGCCGATGTCGTGCCTGCGCGACGACGCGTCCGCCTCCGTGACGGAGGCGCATGTCGTCGTCGCCGAAAGCACGGACGATGGAACGATTCACAGTGACGATGCAGCCTCTGCCGCGCGAGACGCGGCTCCTCGTGATGGCGGGGAGAGACGAGGTGATGCGGGCGATCTTGGGCCCCACGACGTTGAGCCACCCTCGTGCCGCGGCGACGCTGCTGGAGGGGCTGGCTCCGTGGCACCAGCAGGCACTCTCTGTTGTGTTGTGTGCGGACGCGTCGGCCTCTTCATCCGCGACGCGGATGCTCGACGACCTCGGCTTCGGCGTGAAGACCGTGCACTACGACGTCGAGGTCGCGTTCCGCGAGCCCCATCGGCGAGGCCGCCGAATCCAAGGCTTCGGCAACTTCGGTGATCTGCGTCAGCTCGGCCTCGAGGGGGTGCCGTCATGACGATCGACATCGCCAAGGAGCACGAGATCCGGCGCCTTCACGACGTCGAGAAGTGGAAGCGGGGAACGATCGTCGCCGAGCTCGGCGTACACGCCGACGTCGTCGACCGCGCGCTCGATCGCGGCGCCGAGCACGCGCTCGTCCTTGCGCCGAGGCCGAGCCTCGTCGATCCGTACGAGCCGTTCATCGACGAGACGCTCAAGGCCCATCCTCGCCTTCGTGCGACCCGCCTCTTCGACATGATCCGCATGCGCGGTTACGACGGCGGCATCGCGATCTTGCGCCGCCACGTGGCGGAAGTGCGGCCTGTTCCGCGCGGCGAGGTGTACCTCCGGGCTGAGCGCCTCATCGGGGAGCAGGCCCAGGTCGACTGGGCTCACGTGGGCTCGCAGGCCGTCACCGGAGGCGCGCGCCCGCTCTGGGTCTTCGTCATGGTGCTCGCGTACTCGCGCGCGATGTGGGCCGAGCTCGTCTTCGATCTGACGGTCGAGTCTCTCCGTCGCTCGCTCGTGCGCGCGGCGAGGTTCTTCGACGGCGTCACGCGGCAATGGCTCTTCGACAACCCGAAGACCGTCGTGCTCGCGCGCCACGGCGACGCCGTGCGCTACCACCCAGGGCTGCTCGAGATCGCCGGAGCACTCCGGGTCCAGCCGCGGCTCTGCAGACCAAGGCGGCCCACGGACAAGGGCGGTGTCGAGCGCGCCAACCGCTACCTACACGACCGCTTCTTCGCGGCGCGCACGATCACGAGCATCGAAGACGGCAACCGGCAGCTGCTCGAGTTCATCCGCGACATCGCCGACGTGCGACCTCATCCTCGCTTCCGCGACCGCACGGTCGCCGAGGTCTTCGCGGAGGAGAAGGAGCGACTTCTCTCGCTGCCAGCCTCCCTGCCGGAGACCGACCTCGTCGCGCCCGCCAGCGTCGACACGACCGCGTTCGTCCGCTTCGGGACGAATCTCTACTCGGTGCCGCCTCGGTACGCGCGCGAGACAGTCACGCTCGTCGCGAGCGACCGCGAGGTGCGCATCCTCGACGGCGCCGACGTCGTCGCCAGGCACGAGCGAAGCTGGGGAAAGCACCAGCGCGTCGAAGATCCCGAGCATCGACGCGAGCTGCTCGAGCAGAAACGTGCGGGTCGTATACCCAAGATGCGCGACCGGCTGCTCGCGCAAGTCGCCGGTATCGATGCGCTCTACACGCGATGGGTCGACGTCGGCCGCAACGTCGGGCTCATGACCGCACGCACCGGGAAGCTCCTCGACCTCTACGGCGCCGAGGTGCTCGCCAAGGCGGTCGCTGACGTTCTCGCGTGCGGCCTTCACGACCCAGGCGCGCTCGCGCTCCGCTGCGAGCAAGCACGCCGCGCCGCGGGCGCGCCGATGCCCGTCGCCCTCGAGCTCGGCGCGCACGTGCCCGACTGCGACGTCACTCCTCACGACCTCGGCCAGTACGACCGTCCCCGGAGCGCATCATGACCATCGACATCGCAGACGGGCTCCGCGGTATCGGCGTGTGCGCATCGCGCGAGGCGCTCCTGGCGCTGCTCGCTCACGCGACGAAGGGCCGGCTGTCGCCCGCCCAGGTCGTCGAGCAGATCGTCCTGCTCGAGCGCCGCGAACGCGACGCCAGAAATCTCGCGTCGCGGACGAAGAAGGCGACGCTCGGCGCGATGAAGCCGCTCGATCAGTTCGACTGGAGCTTCCCTCGCGTCATCGACCGGCCTCGCTACGAGCAGCTCCTCTCGCTCGGCTTCACCGCGCGCGGAGAAAACGTCCTTCTTCGCGGACCGAGCGGCGTCGGCAAGAGCACCCTCGCTCAGAACCTCGGGCAACGCGCGCTCGAGACCGGAAGGTCCGTCTGCTTCTCCACCGTCAACGCGGCGCTCGCCGACCTCCTCAAGCAAGAGTCGCTTCCGGCTGTCGAGCGGCGCATGAGGCGCTACACCTCGCCGGACGTTCTCATTCTCGATGAGCTCGGGTACTTGCCGTGTGACGCGCGCTCGGGAGATCTCCTCTACAGCATCGTCAGTCGGCGGCACGAGCGCGCCAGTACGATCATCTCGACCAATCTCGCCTTCAAGGAGTGGGGCACCGTCTTTCCCGGCGCCGCATGTGTCGTCGCGCTCGTAGACCGCTTCACCCAGCACTGTCACACGCTCGACATCGACGGCGACTCCTGGCGACAGCGCCCGGAGAACGCCACCGACCGGGCACCCTCCAAGGCTCGCAGAAAAAAGCTTCGAGTCGTCGGGAAGAAGAAGACCGAGGTCCGCCGATGACGCGGCCCTCCGTCGAAGAGCTCTGGGTCGCTCCCGAGCTCGCCGCTCTCGCCGTCCTCGAGGTCGCCGCCGATACCGCGATCCTCGCCCTCGCCGCCGTTTACCCGGAGCTCCAAGAGCTCGACAAGCGCGACGACTACCCCGAGATCCGCAGAGCTCTCGACATCATCGACACCGCGCGCGCCGTCGCCGCCTGCGTCAACCGATACAGGCTAGCGCTCGTCGTCGCGCAGGAGCGCGACGACCTCTTGCCCTTCTGATCGCAACCCCCATCGCGCCCTGCAAGCGTCACCACACCGCGTGGCGCTTGCGGCTGCCGCGAGACGGTCTCGCCGTCTCGCAACGTCACGATCGGATTCCTACGGATCCTCACGATCGTCAACAGCGAGCCGTCGGGTCCCTCCGCGACCGTCGTCGAGAAGGCGGCGCCACCATCCAGGACGACGGCCGCCCCTGACGCGAAAGCCGCTTCGGGTCGCTCCAGACGGAGAATCGGTCGCGCAGTCGCGATTGCCGTGAGTCTGGGGGTTGTCGCCGCGGGGGCGGTGACAGCCTTTCGTGTGTTCAATCGACCTCCAGAGCTGGTCGTCGTGTCGGCGCGCGCCCGTGACGTCTCTCGAATGCTGGCCGTCACGGGTAGGGTCGAGGCGGAACGCACGGTCCTCGTCGGGCCGCAGTTTGGCGGGCGGATCACCGAGATCGTTCGCCACGAAGGGGACCAGGTGAAGCAGGGGGACATCCTCGCCCGGCTCGCGGACACGTCCGCAAAGGCGGAGGTGACACAGCAGCAAGCGGCACTGTCGTCGAAGGAAAGCGAGCTGGCGCAGGCGAAGCGTGACTTCGCCCGCACGTCTGCGCTCGTCGCGAGCGGCGCCATCGCCCCCGCGGAGCTCGAGGCCGGCCGCCTCAGCGTCGCCCGCGCCACGGAGGACGTCCGGCGCCTCGGCTCCGTCCTTCGGGAAGGGCGCTCGCAGCTCGTCCTGCTCGTCCTGCTCGCCCCGTTCGACGGGACGATCGTGCGCAGGGACGGAGAGCTTGGGCAAGTGGTCGGGCCCCAGAGCACGGTCTTCGAGATCGCCACGGTCGAAGCCGCTCGCGTGTCTGCCGAAGTGGACGAGCGCTACGTGCGCTCTCTCCGGCCGGGGATGCTGGCAGAGATCCTCCCGGCTGGCGGCGGCGACGCACGACAGGCGGCCGCGGTCTCCTACGTCGCGCAGGCGGTCGACCCGCAGACAGGTGCAGCGACGGTGCGCTTTGCGTACTCGAGTCCACCGAAGAGCATCCTCGTCGGGATGTCAGTCGACGTGAACGTCAGCGTCGAGACCATCACGTCCGCGCTCACGATTCCGAGCGAAGCCGTCGGTGGCGCCGGAGCTCATCCCTACGTGCTCGTCGTCGCCCTTGGGCGCGTCGTTCGGCGTGACATCGT
>JAYTHX010000228.1:0-4773 GCA_043732195.1 Polyangiaceae bacterium | reverse complement strand
GCCGCCGCCGCCGCCGCCGGTCGCTGCACCCGCGCCGCCGCCGGTCGCCGCGCCGGTCCGTGGCGGAGGCCGGCCGCCGCGCGGCAACGCGGGCGCCGCGCCGGCCGATCCGCGGGCCCCGAAGCGAACCATCGACACGAGCTTCCCGAAGTGAGCTTGCCTTGAGATCGCGCTCTCTGCTGCTCGTGGCGGTCGTACCGCTCGTGCTCGCCACGTCCTCCTCCGCGCTCGCGCAGCCGTCGGCGGAGGCCGAGGTGCACTTCAAGCGCGGCGTCTCGCTCTACCAGGAGACCGATTTCAAGGCAGCGCTCGTGGAGTTCAAGCGCGCGTACGAGCTCTCGCACAAGTGGCAGCTCCTCTACAACGTGGCGCAGGCCGAGTACCAGACGCGCGAGTATGCGGCGGCGCTCTCGTCCTTCGAGACGTTCCTGCGCGAGGGCGGCGAGCGCATCCCCAGGGCGCGGCGCGCCGAGATCGAGCAGGAGATCGCGCGCCTCCGCATGCGCGTGGGCAAGGTCACGGTCCGCTCGAATGTCCCCGGCGCGATCGCGTTCATCGACGACGAGCCGGTCGGTCCGACGCCGCTCACCCGCAACGTCGCGGTGGGCAGCCGCCGCATCGTGGTCAAGCGCGACGGCTACGGCACGTGGACGAAGAACGTGGAGGTCGCGAGTGGTGACGACCTGCTCTTCGACGCCATGCTCGAGGGCGGCCCGCCGCTGGTCGCCGCGCGTCCGGAGAGCACGCCGCCGTCGCCTCCGCCCCCGCCGTCCACGGTGACCACCACGGGCCGCTTCTTCTGGGAGCCGTGGGCGGTGACCGGCGCGCTGGCGGCGGCCACCGTGACCGCCGGCATCCTCGCGCTCGACGCTTCGTCGAAGCTCGACGGCGAAAAGAACCGCTTCGACGTCACGGACCGCGAGCTCGACAACGCCTCGTCCAGGGCGAAGACCTTCGCCGTCGTGACCGACGTCCTCTTCGTCGCCACCCTCGCGGCCGCCGGCGCCTCTCTCTACTTCACGATCGAGCCGCCCTCGTGGGTCAAGGCGTCGAGCGCGAGCGTCCGGATCGCGCCCACGGCATCGGGCATCCTCGCGGTGGGGCGGTTCTGAGCATGCCCGGCGCTCGTCTCCTCGGGGTCTGCGCGCTGGCGCTGGTGAGCGCGTGCTCGCTGCTCCTCGAGACCTCGCCTACGCAGTGCGCGTCGGACGGCGACTGCTACGCGCGCGGCGGCGCGTTCGCGACGTCGGTGTGCACGAACGGGCGCTGCGTGCCGCCGCAGAGCGAGGGCGGGATCATCGGCGGGTGCGTCACGAACCAGGAGTGCACGGGCAAGCTGGTGGCGCCCGCGATCTGCCGCCAGCGCGATCATCTCTGCATCCGGCTGCTCTCGCCCGAGTGCTCGCGCATCACCGGCGACGTGCTCGACGACAGCGTGATCATCTTCGGCAGCATCAACTCCACGACCGGCACGAACGGTCCGTCGGGCCTCGCGCGCCAGAATTCCGCGGAGCTCGCGCTGAACGAGATCAAGGCGAGCGTCTCGGGCATTCGCCCCAGCCCGGACGGCAAGCCGCGGCCCCTCGCGCTCGTCGAATGCGACGACACGGCGGACTCGGTGATCCCTGCGCAGCACCTCGTGAACGATCTCGAGGTGCCGGCCATCATCGGCATCGCGTCGAGCTCGCGCGTCATCGACGTCGCGACGAAGGTGACCATCCCCAAGGGCGTGCTGCTGCTGAGCGCGGCGGCGACGAGCCCGGCCATCACGTCACTGCCCGACAAGAACCTGTTGTGGCGCACCGCGCCGACCGACGCGCTCCAGTCGCTCGCCATCGTCGATCAGCTGCCGGCGCTCGAGGCGAAGTACCGCGCCGACAACGCCGTGCCGGTGGCGACGAAGGTGCGCGTCGCGTTCGTCTACATCAACGAGGCGTACGGGCTCGGGCTCTACGAGGCCGTTACGCGGGCCGGGCAGCTGAACGGCAAGCCGATCGGCGACCCCACGAACAACGGCCTCACGAGCGCGCTCTCGTACCCCACCGATCCTGCGGATCTCGAGGCGCAGATCACGAACATCCTCGGGCAGTCGCAGCGCCCGAACCTCCTCGTGGGCTTCGGCTCCACCGAGCTCATCACGAAGTTCCTGACACCCCTCGAGCAGCGCTGGGGCGCCTCGCCGAGGCCCGTGTACCTCTTCGCCGACGCCGCACAGAAGACCGAGCTGCTCGATGCCGTCGCCGCCGACAACGCGCTCCGCAAGCGCATCCGCGGCAGCGTGCCCGCGGTCTCGCGCACGTCCGGCAACTTCAAGAGCTTCGTCTTCAAGTACGAGGGCGCGTTCGGGAGCCCGGCGCCGAGCGTGTTCGGTATGGCCGGCAGCTACGACTCGGTGTTCCTGCTCGGGTATGCGGTGGCCGCCGCCGGTCCGCGCCCCATCACGGGGGACGAGCTCCAGAAGGGCTTCGCGCGCCTCGTCACCGGCGCCACGGTCGACGCCGGCGGCACGAGCATGAACACGGGCTTGCGGGCGCTCACCGACCCGGGCTACTTCGACTTCGAGGGCGCCTCGGGCCCGCTCGACTTCGATCTCGCCACCGGTGAGGCGCCGTCGAACATCGATGTATGGTGCATCAAGAAGGACGGCACCGGCCGCCCGCTCTTCCTGCCCTCGGGCCGCCTCTACGACGCGAAGACGAGCAAGATGACCGGCCTCTACAGCACCACCGCGTGCCAGGGCGGCGCCACCGACTGACGCGTCAGTGCGTGCGCCAAGTTGAGCCGCGTGCGCTGGCGCCTCGGGCCCGGAAATGTCGAGAATCCGGCGGTACGGGGGCGGTACGGGGCTTGCTCGTGTGCGCATCATGAAGCTTCGCCTCCTGCTGGCCGGTGTCTCGTCGTGCTCGGCCGTGCTCGTGGCGTCCTCCGCCGCGCATGCCGTCGCGGCCCCGCCGTCGTGCATCCCCGCGACGCTCGTGCCGTCGACCCAGCAGCCCATCCCCGTGAACATCCCCGGCTTCGGCTACACGGCGCTCAGCGCGCAGGCGAGCGACCTGCATCTCTTCCAGGGGAGCTCGAGCACCGACCTCGGGATGACCGTCGGCGCGTCCTCGGACGGTCTGCTCAAGGTGCTGCCCGCGACGCCGCTCACGCCCGGCACCGCGTACCGCATCGAGCTCTCCTCCTTCTGCGGCTTTAGCCCCACGCCCGACGCGGGGCCGTTTCGCTTCACCGCCGCGCCCGCGGCGCCGCTGCCGACGCGCCTGGGCGACGCCTCGGCGCCGCTCGTGGCCACCGCGCAGGACCGGGGCACGGGCTCGTTCCGCGTGGCCGGCGCGTTCGCGCTCGACCCGGCCATGAAGCCCTGGGCCAGCATCTACAAGCTGAACGTGGTGGTCGACGGTCAGGTGGTGCCCACCAAAGTCACGCTCTCGCCCGCGTACGATTCCGCGACCGTGGTCGCGAACGGCTGGTGCGACGCGAAGCTCTCGAGCACCACGACCCACACGCTGCAGCTGCGCGCGCGTCTCCCGTTCGCGGCGACGCTCGACTCCGATCCCGTCGCCGCGACGTTCACGTGCCCGGCCTCGACGGTCACGACGCTGCCGAACGACCCGGCAGCGTCGCCGGGCACCGTGCCGACCGCGGGCACGCCCTCGTCCACTCCGACGAAGGCGAGCTCGGGCGGCTGCAGCGCATCGCCCTCGCGCGGCGGCGTGCCGTTCGGCGCGGCGGCCCTCGTGCTCGGCGTGGGGCTCCTCGTCCGCCGCCGCCGCGGCGCTGGAGGGATCAGCGGCGCTGGCGTTGCCACGCGCCGTACGTGAAGGAGCGCCACAGCCACTCGAGCGGGCCGAAGCGGTTGCGGCGGAGCCACCACGCGCTGAACATGATCTGCGCGCCGTAGAGCACCAGGCCGAGCAGCGCGGCCTTTGCCTCGCCGTCCTTGCCGAAGAGGCCGAGGCCCCAGCCGTAGAACAGAACGCTCAGCACCAGCGATTGCGTCAGGTAGCTCGTGAGCGCCATACGGCCGAGCGGCGCGAACGCGGCGAGGATGTCCGCGAGCACCGCGCGGCGGAACGCCAGGAGGATGGCCGCGCCGTAGCCGAAGGCGAGGACGATCGCGCCCCACGTCCAGGCGATCTCGCGGCCGCGCCCGAGGTTCCACCCCTGCACGCCGCCGTTCACGGCGTACGTCGCGAGCGCGCCGAGTGGCACGCCGAGGCCCGCGATCAGGATGAGTAGCCCGCGCCAGGCGCGCGGCCGGAAGATCCCGATGCGCCACGCGCACGCACCGAGCAGGAAGAGGCCGAGCGTGCGCGGCGCGCTCCACACCAGCAGCGCCGACATCGGGCCCACCTCGTGGACGCGGAACGCGAGCGCCTCACCGAACGTGCCGGCGCCGTAGGCGAGCCGCGCCGTCTCGACGTGGAGCTGCATGGCCTCCATCGTCTCGAACGGGCGCGGGTAGGGCAGGGGAGCGACCTGCACCACGAAGAGCAGGAGCGCGAGCGCGAGCAGCACGCGTGACGAGAAGCGGAGGAGCGGCGCCGCGCAGAGCCCGACGATCGCGTAGAGCGTGAGGATGTCGCCGCTCCAGACCAGGAAGAGATGCGCGAGCCCGATCACGAGCAGCGCGCCGAGGCGCCGCGCCGCGTACCTCGCGAAGCTGTCGCCGCGCGCCCGGACGCGCTCCTCCTGCGCCGCCAGCCCCACGCCGAAGAGCAGCGAGAACAGGATGAAGGCCTTGGATTCCAGGCCGTTCGTGACGATGCT
>JAYTHX010000227.1:0-14628 GCA_043732195.1 Polyangiaceae bacterium | reverse complement strand
GCCTCGCGGAGCTCCTCCAGCGCGCCGGCATCGCGTCGCTCAGCGGACAGTACGACGGCGTCGTGGACGGCGGCGTGCACCGCGCGGGCTTCTACGTTCTCGTCGGCGCCCGCATGCCCGCGGTGCTCTTCGAGACGAGCTACATCTCCAACGCAGTGGAGGAGCAGCGGCTCGGCTCGGGCGACTACCAACAGCGCCTCGCCGACGCCGTCGCGAACGCCATCAAGGCCTACAGGGAAGGGCGCTGAACCAAGCGCGCGCTCAGAGCGTGACCTCGAGACCGAGCGCGGTCCGGTACTGCGGATACGCGAAGGGCGCGCCCTTCAGCTGCGGGACGGGCAGGCCGATGCCGAGCGCATCGAAGATGAGATAGAACGCCGACGTGAGCTTGATCTCGAGGCCGAGCGGTACGAGGCCGAAGAAGATGCCCGTGGTGCCGCGCGGTGCGCCGTAGAGATCGATGAGCATCGTCGACGTCCCGAGCTGCGCGGTGGAGCGCAGGTTCACCTGCGCGAAGCGGATCGGGTAGTGGTAGATGCCGGTGACGTAGCCGTTGAAGGCGCCGGTGCGGAACGACTTGTTCTGCACGCCGTACCACCCGTTCACCTCGCCATCGAGGCCGAGGCTCCAGCGCTCGGAGAGCCGGAAGCGGATGCCGAGCTGGCCGCTGAGGCCTGGGTTCGTGACCGATCCGGAGACCGCGCCATAGAGCCCGAAGAGCCGGCGGTGCTCCTCCTCGGTGCGCTCGGCCTTCGCCTCCTGCACGGTGGGGACGCCGGGCGGCGGCTTCGCCTCGTCGGTCGCGACCTTCTCGCCGGTGGCGGGATCGGTTTTGACGGCGGCGGCGGGGGCCGCGCCTGCCGGCTGGGCCGCCTGCCCGCGGGCGAGGGAAGGGCTGACGAGGCATGCGATCGCGATGGGAAGGATCGCGAAGCGCGCGAGGCGGCGACCGCGGCGAGCGGCGAGCAAGCCCAGACCGAGGAGAAGCCCGCCCGCGGCGAGCGCGCCGTTTCGCTTCGCGCCGACCACCGAGCAGCCGCAGCTCTGCGCGACCTCGTACTGGCGCTCGGGCGCGTCGCACCACCCGTTCGCATCGGTGCAGCCCGGGTCGAGGACGAAGTACTTGCCGAGCGCGGCGTCGAAGGCCGCGACCTTGGCGTCGCGCGTGAGCGCGGGATCGAGCGCGGTGCGGAGCAGGTCGATCGACGCCTGCGTGGCGACGCCGATGTTGAGCGTCCGCAGGTCGTCGAGGTCGTCGCACGCGTCGAGGCCCGTGCGATGGACCGGCCCGTCGCGCGACTCGACCTCCTCGCCGTTGACGTACTCGATGTAGTTGAGGACCGTCCTGACGTGCATGCGGTCCGGAGACCGGAACGTGTGCGCGAAGCCGTCCTGCGTGGTGTGAAGCGCCTGGCCCATGCGGACCCAGAAGAGCGGCAGGGATGTCGTCACCTTGCCGCGCAGCGAGAGCGAGACGTCGAGGTCGGTGCGGTTGTTCGGGTCCGGGACGCCCTTCCCGTCGAGCCCGTCGAGCGACTCGACGAGCTTCTGACGGATGAAGTCCCGGCATGCGGAGAGCGCGCGCGCGTTGCCGCCCGGCTCGTCGTCGTCGGTGGCGCGGAGGCAATGCTCTTGCTGGCGGTTCGGGTCGCCGTGGATCTGCGCGAGGGCGTCGACCTCGTTGGGGCCGCGCCCCTTCAGATCGTTGTCACGGACGCCGACCACGAGGGTGGCCGCGGCGAGATCCTTCATGTCGGGATCGAGGTCGAACGGCAGGTCGTTCACGAGCGCGAGATCGTTGCGATCCGGATCGATGGCGGGCGCGGTCGCGAGCTGCCCGCGGACGATGCGGAGGGTCGCCATCGTCACACGCTCGTGGCAGCCGGCGCTCACGGTGCTCTGGTAAGAATACGCGGCGGCGGGGCGCTCCGCGGCAAGGAGGAGGGCCGCGCCCGAGGCGAGCATCGCGAGGCGAACGAAAAGTGAGGTCATCGAGAGGCTACTCCTGCCGCAGCGTGGCAATTGTCACCAGCGCGCGAGAGCGAGACCTCGACGCGGAAGCGAGCTGCGAGCCCGGCGTGTTGTGCGAAACGTGCAGGTTCCGGGGATTGGCGCCTCCCGGAGCAAGCGTCGCGCCAGCGCTGGGATCACTCGCCGTGAGGCCGGCGAGATCGTCGCACGTCAGGTGACGGCGAGCGCGCGGGCGAGCTCTCCGGTGAGCTTCGCGACGTCGCGCGTCGCCACCACCAGGTCCGCGCCGGCCGCCCGCAGGCTCTCCACGAGGTCCTCGTGTGCGACCGCGGCGATGACGATCCACGCGAGCTCCGGATCGGCCTTGAGCGCCGCGATGGCCGCGACGAGACCGAGCGTGGCATCCTCGTGCGCGACGATGAGCGCGTCGGGCGCGTCCGCGAGCAGGTGCGCCAGGGCGATCGCCGCGCTCGGATGACGCCGCACCGTGAAGCGCGAGCCGAGACGCTTCGCGAAGTCGTCGAGCGAGAGCGGTGTGCCGTCGAACGGCCTCGGGCCGAGCGCGAGGGCGACGCTGGGCCGCGCGCGGACGAGCGCATCGGGCAGGGGATAGCCGTGGGCGCGGAGAAAGCGCACCACGTCGTTGCGGCGGAAGCGGAGGTGCCGGCCGTCGGTCCGGAAGTGCGGGACCTTCCCGCGATCGGCCCAGTGGTGGACGGTCTTCAGATCGACCTCGCAGAAGTCCGCGAGGTCCTGTGCAGTATACACGCTTGTTGCGCGCGCCGAGGCGCGCGCGGTTCCGCGGGCGCGGCGGGCCGCGGCCGGGCTGGGTCCGCTTAGCGCGGGGGGTCTTCGGAGTGCCATCGATCGCCGCGCAGGACGTAGCGCGAATTCCCGGGCACCCGCGCCTCGTGGAGCTCGTGCTCGGGATCGCCGGGCAGCACGAGCGCCATCGTGTCGGCCTGCGGGACGAGGCGTGGGCAGATGGGGTCGAGGTTGCTCGCGTCGGCCATGGCGAGGACGGCGTCGGTCGAATCGCAGTCGCCGAGCAGCGCGATGGTGCGGTGGGTGGGCGGCATGAGCTGGACCTCGCCGGCCTCCCAGCGCCGGAGGAGCTCGGCGGGCGACGCCCAGAAGCTGGCCATGGTCTCGTGCTCGTCGTGCGCGCCGACCTGGCCCTCGGGCGCCACGGCGACGAAGAAGCGTGCGTCGAAGCGGCGCGCCTCGGCCTCGGGGGTGATCCAGCGCGCGAAGGGGTGGAGGGCCGCGAGGTCGAGCCGCATGCGGCGCCTGGAGAGGAAGGTGCGCAGCGCATCGGGCACGGTGACGAGCTCCTTGCGGAGGGCGAAGAGCTCGTCTTGCGTCACGGCGCCGTCGTGCACGTGGAGGATGGCCGCTTCCTCGAGGGTCTCGCGGGCGCCGGCGATGGCGAGGGACCGGAAGTGTGCGTCGTTGACGGTGAAGGGGACGGTGCCGCGGGTGGGGAGGCGAGGGGGGGTGGTGAGCGGCGTCCACTCGGCGAGGAGATCGGACCCATCGAGCTTGCCGCCGGGGAAGACGATGGCGCCGCCCATGAAGCGGCTCTTCTTGTTGCGCTCGACGCAGAAGATCTCGATCCCCGACGCGTCAGGGGCGGAGCGCACGAGGACGAGGGTAGCGGCATCCTTGGGAGGAACGGGGACGCGATCGGCTTCGAGGTCGAGCACGAACAGGATGATAGTGCATGGGGGTCGTGCATGGGGGTCGTGCATGGGGCGCGGAGGAGGGTCGCTCCCCTCCGCAGCTCCACGAGCGCCGGCCCGACCCCGGAGCTCCCGGCGCGGGTCCGACCCCGGAGTTAGATCCGGAGAGACTCGGCGCGCAGCGCTGTCCGATGTCGCTCCTGCGCGTGCTTCTCGATCTTTCGCTGCGCCTCCGGCAGCTCGACGAAGCAGAGCGCGTCGCGCTCGTCCTCCCCGATCAGATCGAGCAGGATCGACGCGGCGCGCTCCTCGTCGACCCCGCCGTCGCCCCGCCCCGGCAGCTCCACCACCGCCTTCTTCGCCGACAACCCCACGAGCGCATCGAGCGCGCGCGCGAGCACCGTCCGGAACGTCTGCTCCGTGAACGACCCTCGCGGGCCGAGACCGCAGACCAGCAGCTTGTCGAACGGCAATCGCGGGCGCGCCGGCACCACCAGCAGCTCGCCGACCTCGCCCACCAGGAAGCCCTGCTTCGCGAGGCGGCTCAAGCGGCCCGACATCCGCCAGTCGAGCAGGCTCGCGAGGCCCGTCAGCGGACGCTCATCCCGCCAGATGCTGCACACCACCACCTCCGCGCCGGCCTCGTCGAGACGCCGCAGATCTGGCGCGACGAACCGGAGGTCGATCATCAGGTACGGCCCGTGCGTTCCGCGTCCTTCCGCCCGACGTCCGTCGCGATGCGATCGAGCACGCCGTTCACGAAGCCGCTCGACTCGTCGGTGCCGAACGACTTCGCGAGCTCCACGGCCTCGTCGAGGATGACGGCGCGCGGCACGTCGCTCCGGTAGAGGAGCTCCCACGTGCCGAGGCGCAGGAGGTTGCGGTCGACGCGTGACATGCGCTCGAGACGCCAGTTCTGCGAGGCCGCCGTGACGCGCTTGTCGATGGTGTCGAGGTTGTCGGCGACGCCGCGCACGCACGCGTCCGCGTATGCCTTCCCCTCGGGATCGGCATCCTCGAACGTTCGCCAGAACAGCGTGATCGCCTGATCCGGCGACACCCCGGAGGCCTCCAGCTGGAACAGCATCTGGAGCGCCGCTTCTCGACCCGAATGACGCGCGCCCATCGTGCTGCTCCTAGAATCCCGCGCTGTCGAAGGCTTGCTCGAGCGACACCATCTCGATGGCGCTCACCGCAGCATCCCAGCCTTTGTTGCCTGCCTTCGTGCCCGCGCGCTCGACCGCCTGCTCGATGGTGTCCGTCGTCAGTACGCCGAACGCGATCGGCAGACCCGACGCGAGCGAGACGTGCGAGACGCCTTTCGACACCTCACCGGCGACGTAGTCGAAGTGCGGGGTCGACCCGCGGATCACCGCGGCGAGCGCGATGATGCCGTCCGGACGGCGCATGCGCTTCGAGCGCGCCGCCGCGTCGGCACCCTTCACCGTGACGGGACCGCTGTCGTCCACCGAGCGACCGCGCGGCCCACGGGCGATGCGCTGCACCGCCAGCGGGATCTCCCAGGCGCCGGGCACGCGCACCACGGTGACGTTCGAGGCCTCGCCGCCGTGGCGGACGATCGCGTCGAGCGCCCCTTCCACGAGGCGCTCCACGATGAATCCGTTGAAGCGGCTCGCCACGATGGCGAAGCGCGCTCCCTTGGGGATGACGAGGTTCCCCTCGATGATGCGAGGAGAGTCAGAGAGTGACGCCATGGCTTCTCCTAGCTCGAAACGGGGACGCCGAGCTGCACGCTTTCCACGACCTCGAGCCCGTAGCCCGAGATCCCGGCAATCTTACGCGGGTTGTTCGTGAGGAGGCGGATCTTGTGCAGCCCGAGGTCCGCGAGGATCTGCGCGCCGATGCCGAACTCGCGGAGCGGGCTGTCGGCGAGCGCGTCGCCGTTGGCGGGCGGCGGCACCACCTCCTCGCGCGGAGGCTGACCGGCCAGCGCGAGCTGTGCGATCTCCGCGGCGGGCGTGCCGCGCGGCGGGAGATAGACGATGACGCCCTTCTTCTCCACCTCGATGCGCCGGATCGCCTCGCGGAGATTGCGGCCGCCGTCGCGCGGGGTGGAGGCGAACACGTCACCGAGGATCGAGCCCGAGTGCATGCGGCACAGCGTGGCCTCGGTCGGCGAGAGCGTGCCCAGGGTGAGCGCGACGAACTGGCGCTGATCGGTGGACGACTCGTAGGCCGTGACCGTCCAGCGCGTGCCCGTCTCGTCGAGCACGAGGCTGCCCTGCTCGACACGGCGCACGAGCCGCTCCGTCTGGAGGCGGTACTGGATGAGGTCCGCGATGGTGACGATGCGGAGCCCATGCTTCTTCGCGAAGATCTCGAGGTCCGGCATGCGGGCCATCGAGCCGTCCTCTTTCATGATCTCGCAGATGACGCCCGCGGGCACGAGCCCGGCCAAGCGCGCGAGGTCGACCGAGCCCTCGGTCTGCCCGGTGCGCACGAGGACGCCGCCGTTGCGCGAGCGCAGCGGGAAGATGTGGCCGGGCGTGACGAGCTCGTCGGGCCGGCACTCGGGGCTCGCGGCGACGCGGATGGTGTGCGCGCGGTCGGCGGCGCTGATGCCGGTGGTGACGCCGAGGCGCGCCTCGACGCTCACCGTGAACGCGGTGCCGAGCGTGGGGCCGGAGCGCCCGGGCGAGGCCATCATCGGCAGGTTCAGCCGCGCGATGTGCTCCTCGGTGAGCGTGAGGCAGATCAGGCCGCGCCCGTGGGTCGCCATGAAGTTCACGGCCTCGGGCGTGACGAACTCGCCCGCCATCGTGAGGTCGCCCTCGTTCTCGCGGTCCTCGTCATCGACGAGGATGACCATCTTTCCCGCCCGGACGTCGGCGATGGCTCCGTTGACGCGTTCCAGCAGCTTCGGTTCGATGTTCAGCGCAGGGGACATATGTACTCTACAGGTAACCCGCGCGCTTCAGGCGGTCGGTCGATGCCGCATCCGATGCAGCGTTCGTCTCGGTCGTGGCGGCGTGCGTGTCGGGGCGCCCACATTCGAGGAGGCGCGCCACGTAGCGGGCCAGCACGTCGACCTCGAGGTTGACGCGCGCGCCGACGGGCAGCTGATCGAGGCTGGTCTTCTCGCGGGTGTGGGGCACGAGGACGACGTCGAAGCGGTCGTCGTCGACGTTGTTCACGGTCAGGCTCACGCCGCTCACGCAGACCGAGCCCTTCTGCGAGATGTAGCGGACGAGCTCGCGCGGCACCTGGAAGACGACCTTGACGGCGCCCCCCACCGGGGTCCGGTCGGCGATGCGGGCCACGCCGTCGACGTGGCCGCTCACGATGTGCCCGCCCATGCGGCCGCCCATGGGCACGGCGCGCTCGAGGTTGACGTGCGCGCCGGTCGCGAGGTCGCCGAGCGTGGTCTTCGAGAGCGTCTCGGACGAGGCATCGGCCTCGAAGACCGAGAGGCCGGGGCCGGGCTGCACGATGGTGGCGACGGTCAAGCAGACCCCGTCGACCGCGATCGACTCGCCGAGGACGAGCGCTTCGCGCTCGAATTCCCCGCGGATGACGAGGCGCGCGTCCGTCCCTGCGGACGTACGCCGCTCGAGGGTGCCCTTGGTCTCGACGAGTCCGGTGAACATGTTGTCAGGCGCTAGCTAGTGCCGGATGGTCGCAGCGTCAAAGGGGTGCTTTGATGTCGCCGTGACGTTGCAACGGGCTCTGTGCGTGTTCCTGACCCTGGGCGCCAGCGCGGCGTCACTTTCCTGCGGTCCTTCCTTCCAGGCCATCTACGAGGGCAACGCTCGTTTCGAGCACTGCTACGCGCTCGAGGAGCGCCAGCAGACGCCGCTGAACGAGAAGGCGGACTGCTGGCACGACTGGTCGGAGCGCTACACCTACGGGCAGACGCGCGACCGCATCCACTACGCCACCGCGCGCTACGTCTCGCTCTCGCAGAGCGTCCCGACCGACGAGGCGATGATGATGGCTGCGCCGGGCATGACCACGCGCACCTCGACCATCACCGCGCCAGCGCCCACGAACGCGTTCGCGCCGCCACCGAAGGTCCTCGAGTCCGCGGACGCCGCGCCGGGCAAGCCTTCGCGGCCGAGCGAGGTCCCGGTCGTCCTGGGTACGGGCGGCGCGAGCGTCGACGTGGGAGCCGCCGGCGGTGGTGACGGTGGCCTCGGCCTCGGCACCGCGGCGCTCCCCGGCAAGGACTGCGTCGAGGCGTGCGGGACCACGTTCCACACGTGCAAGGGCGCGCCTTGCGAGAAGTCCTACAAGACGTGCATGCGCGCGTGCATGAAGTAGCCGGCGCTCAGGTTCCGTCGAGCTGGGCGAAGAACCGAGTGACCTCGGGCGAGAGGCCCGGCAGTGCGTCGTGTGGCGCGATGCGTTCCGAAGCGCTCGCCGCATAGCGGCCCTCACCGAGCGTCGTGAGCACGATCACTTCCCTCGTGTCGGGCAGCACGAGCCACACGACCTCGACGCCGTGCGAGAGGTACCACGCTGCCTTGGTGCGCAGCGTCGGCTCCTCCTCGTCCTGGCCTGCGACCTCGACGGCCAGCACCGGCGGAACGTGCTGCAGTCGCCCCGACGGCAGTCCGACGTCCGCGCGGCGCCAGACCGCCGCGTCCGCCGCGCGTGTGTCGTCGCGGAGCTTCATGCCCGCCTCGTTACCGCCGACGACGAAGCCCGGGTGCTCGCTCGACCACGAGCGCAACACGAAGGTGACGTCCGTGGTCACGTAGCTCTGGGTATCGGCGCAGGGAGGCATGTAGAGCAGCTTTCCCCCGACGTATTCGATGCGTCCCACCACCACGGGCCAGCTCGCCGGGTCGGAGGGATCCGCACCGCTCGGCCGCAGCTCGACGGGAAAGCGCACTCCTCGAAGCACGATCTCGTCATCGTCAGGAAAGAGCTGGACCGCTACTGCCGTCATCGTGGATGAAGCATATCGCTGCCCGGGAGCAGGCGGCTAGCCGCTCAGCGCGTGGTCATCGGCGCGGAGGGCGGCGGCGGCGGGAACTTCGCCTTGAGGTGCTTCGGCAGGATGTCGTTGGAGTACATCTGGAGGCCGGCGCGGATCGCCTTCGCCGCCTCGTAAGGGCCGAGCAGCTCGTCGATCTCGACCATCTTCTTCTCGAGCGTCTTGTAGTCCTCGAAGAAGCGGCGCAGCTCGCGCAGCACGTGCTGCGGAACCTCGCGGATGTGCGTGTAGTGGTTGTACGCGGGGTCGTCGAGGTGGACGGCGATGACCTTGTCGTCGAGGCCCTTGTCGTCGCGCATCTGCATGAGGCCGATGGCGCGCGCGCGCATCATGCAGTTCGGAGCGACGGGCTCCTGGCACAGCACGAGGACGTCGAGCGGGTCGCCGTCGTCACAGTAGGTGCGCGGGATGAAGCCGTAGTTCGCGGGATAGTGCACCGCGCTGAAGAGGATGCGATCGACCTTGAGGAGCCCGGTGTCCTTGTCGAGCTCGTACTTCACCTTCGACCCCTTCGGGATCTCGATGTACGCGACGAACGACTCCTCGATCGGCTCGTCGATGGCGATGTCGTGCCAGGGGTGCGTCATGGGCAAGGTTCCAGTCCGCAGCGTAGCGCAGTCGCGCGGATCAGTCGCCGGCGTCGCGGGTGGAGGCATCGGAGATGGGGGCCGCCGCGTCGGCGGGATCGGCGGTTGGGGCAGGCGCGGAGGGCCGCGGCGCCGCCGTGACGACGAGGCGGATGTAGTAGTCCGCGCAGGTGTTGTTCTTGATGGCGACGCGGCCGAAGCCGGCGCCGGACTGCTCGGCGAGGTTGCCAGAGCCGATGGTCCAGTTGCCGTCGCGGACGGGGTTGCGTTCCGCGCTGATGTACGGCGTGATGGTCGCCGGCAGGCGGCCGAGGGCATCCATCTCGAAGAACCAGATGCGCTGCTTCGTGAACGGGATCCAGTCGCCATCTATGGGAGACGACTGCCACGTATCGGGATTGACCAGCTGCCCCTCGCCGGGCGCGCGTCCGTACACCTGCGTGTCGCCGTCGCACGTGTGCCCGTAGCACGACGCCGAGCCGAGACCGCCCATCACGATCCCCCAGAGCGCGACCAGCCCGAGGACGCGACGTTTGCGCTCACCCACCGAGCAGCTCCGCCGCGGCGAGCGCGTGGTACGTGAGGATGAAGTCCGCGCCGGCGCGGCGGATCGAGGTGAGCACCTCCATCATCGCGCGGTCGCGGTCGATCATCCCGCGGTCGGCCGCGGCGTGCAGCATCGAGTACTCGCCCGACACGTTGTACGCGCCGAGCGGCAGTGCCGAGTGCGCGCGCACGTCCTTGATGATGTCGAGGTACGAGAGCGCGGGCTTCACCATGAGCATGTCCGCGCCCTCCGCCTCGTCGAGCGCGGCCTCGCGCAGCGCCTCGCGGGCGTTCGCGGGATCCATCTGGTAGCCGGCGCGGTCGCCGAACTTCGGCGCGCAGTCCGCGGCCTCGCGGAAGGGGCCATAGAAGGAGCTCGCGTACTTCACGGCGTAGCTGAGGAGGTTCGTGCCGGAGAAGCCCTCGGCATCGAGCGCGACGCGCATCGCGGCGACGCGCCCGTCCATCATGTCGCTCGGCGCGACCACGTCGGCGCCGGCCTCCGCGAAGAGCACGCCCATCTTCGCGAGGACCTCCACGGTGGCGTCGTTGTCGACCTCCCACGCGTCGCCGCCGCGCGCGTTCTTGCGCTGCTTGAGGATGCCGCAGTGGCCGTGGTCGGTGTACTCGTCGACGCAGACGTCGGCCATGACGATGAGCTCGGGCACCGCGCTCTTCATCTCCGCGATGGCGCGCGGAACGGGCCCGTCGGGATCGAGGCCGCTCGAGCCGCGGTCGTCCTTGGTCTTCGGGAGGCCGAAGAGGATGACCGACCCGACGCCGCGCGCCTTGATGCTCTTCGCGAGCTCGCGCGCGGCGCTGATCGGCTGCTGATCGATGCCGGGCATCGAGCCGATCGGGCGCGGCGCATCGAGCGAGGCGTTGAAGAACATCGGGTAGACGAAGTCTCCCGGGTTCAGGGTGGTCTCGCGGACGAGGGCCCGGAGCTCGGGGGAGGTGCGTAGCCTTCGGGGACGAATCGTCGGGAAACCCATCGCGGGCCGGCAGCATAACCCCTACGATCGCGCGATGCGAATGCACAGCATGCGCGGACGCGCGTTCTGGCTCGTAGTCGTCCTCTCGGGGCTCGCCGGCAGCGTCGTCTCGTGCGGTAGCCGGACCGGCCTGTTCGGCGACGACCCCGGCTCCGGAGGCGGGAGCAGCGGCGGAGCCGGCCCCGAAGGCGGCCGCGAGGGGAGCCTGCAGGACGCGACGATCGACGTGCCGCTGATCGACGCCGCGCCCCGGCCCGACGTCGACCGGACCGGCTGCGCCGACGCCGACGCGACGTTCGTCTACGTCGTCACCCAGCAGAACGAGCTCTTCAGCTTTTATCCGCCGGATCTCTCCTTCAGGCTCATCGGCAACCTCGTGTGCCCGAGCGGCGGCGCAACGCCGTTCTCGATGGCGGTCGACCGGCGCGGCGTGGCGTACGTGCTCTACAACGACGGGCAGCTCTATCGCGTGAGCACCGCCACCGCGGCGTGCGTGCCGACCACGTTCGCCGTCGCGCAGGATGGCTTCACGACGTTCGGGATGGGCTTCGCGTCGGACGTCGGCGGCGCCGCCGAGAAGCTGTACGTCACCGACAACGACTTCGACGGCCAGCTCCGCGGCCTCGGCGCGATCGACACGACGACGTTCAAGCTCGGCTTCATCGGCTCGTTCGGCACGCAGATGAAGCGGTCCGAGCTCACCGGCACGGGGGATGGCCGCCTCTTCTCGTTCTGGCCCGACACGAACGGCTTCGGCCCCTCGCACCTCTCCGAGCTGAGCAAGACCACCGGCCAGATCATCGCGCAGACGAACCTGCTTGTCGGCGGGGCGAACGACGCATTCGCGTTCGCGTTCTGGGGCGGCGACTTCTGGATCTTCACGTCGACGGGCGGCCCGAGCGATGTGCATCGCTACCGCCCCCTCGACGACACGACGACGACGCCCACGACCCACCCCTCGACGATCGTGGGCGCCGGCGTCTCCACCTGCGCCCCGCAGCTCTAGTTCGAGTACCGCGCGGCGGTCAGTCGAGGCAGCCGGTCGACGGATCGAACAGCGGCGCGCACGCTCCGCCGGTCGCGAAGGCGACGCAGGCGCTCTTCTTCGCCGCCGTGAAGCAGCCGACGAGCTGCGTGACCGTCACCTTGCACGACGCCTTCGCGGGCTGCGCGATGCACTGCTCCTTCGAGTTCACGACGATGAACTGATCGGGGCTCGGGCACGCGAGCTTCGTGCCCGGCGGGTCGTCGATGGCGGCGGCGAGGATGCTGCACATGTCGTTCTGCTGCGCGGTGGAGAGCGTGCCGATGGGGCAGTTCGCGATGTCGCCGGTGCACGTGCCGCCGCCGCTGCTGCTGCCGCTGCTGCCGCTGCTGCCGCCGTTTCTGGTGGTGCCGCTGGTGCCGCCGCTGCTGCTGCTGGTGCTCGAGTCGCTGCTCGAGCAAGCCTGGACGGCGAGCGCGGCGAGGAGGAGGAGGGACGAACGCACGAAGAGATGACCCATGACGGTGCTCCTTGAAACGAGGTGATGATGAAAGAACGCGGGCGCGAGGCGCACCCGTGCCGTCGCGCGGGCCACGTGGCGCGCGCGCGAAGATCGGTGAGGGACGGTCAGCGTGCGATCAGCGCAGGCGCTGGTACGTGCGCTCGATGCCATTCGAGGACTCGTAGATCACGAGCTTGTCGGGCTTGACGGAGTACTCGTTGCCGCTCTGGAAGCGCTTCTGCGGGCACTGCGGTGTGATGAACATCGTCGAGGTGACGTCGGCGTCGTAGAGGCTCGTCTCCCCGTGCCGCGGGATGTTCTTGAACGATCCGGAGGCCTGCTCGGCCTCGATCAGGCGGTAGATGGTGCCGCCCGGTGAGCCGCCGCGCACCTCCATCGTCTCGCGGACGCGCGCGGTGCCCGTGGTCCCCGCGAAGTAGACCTCCATCGCGGTGAGGACGTACGTGCCGGCGACGACCTGGCCGCCGGTGGGCTGGGGCGACACGCCGTCGCGGACCTGGACGTCGACGAGCGTAGCCTCCTGCGGGAAGGTCACGCCGCAGCCCGCGTCGATACTCGACGGCGCGCCGTCGGCATCGGGCTGCGCCGTGTCCGCCAGCGAGCCCTCGGGCAGATCGCCGTCGGCGCCGGGCACACCGGACTCCGCATCGCTCCTCGCGAGATCCCCGACGTTCGACGTGACCGTGCAGGCATAGAGCCCGGCGATCAGCAGCGAGGTGATGAGAAAGAGGGAGGTTGGTTTCACGGCCCACGTCCTCTGCCATGGACGCAGGCGGCGGGCTTTATCGAAAAATCGTCACGGGCCGCCGACGAGCCGCTCGATGCGCCCCAGATGCGCCGAGCCGGGGTACGCGGTGCGGAACGACGTTGCCCGCGATCGGCCGTCCGCCATGCGGCCCTGCGCCACGAGCGCCTCGATGGCGATCACCTCGCGCTCCTGGGCCAGCGCGCCCTTCGGATAGGCGCGGGCATGATCGGCAGCGAGGGCGAGCGCGCGGTCCGGCGCGCCCTGGAGGAGCGCTTCGTGTGCGCGGCTGATCATGAGCGACTCGGGCGCGAGCGGCGCGGCGCTCGCGGCGCTCGTCGAGGACGGGCGCGGTGCGGTGACGGTCGGCGTGGCGCTCGCGGTGCCGATCACGGTCGGCGCGGCGCTCGCGGTCACGACCGGCGCGGCGCTCGTCACGGCTTCGCTCGGCGAGGGCGGCGCGACGATGACCGGCGTCGCGCCCGGCACGGGCGTCGTCGCGTCCGGCGAGCGCGCGAGCCATGCCGCCCCGCCGACCGCCCCGATCACCGCGATGGTAACGGCCAGCTTGGCGGCGCCCGAGAGGCCGCCACCGGCGAGCGGAGCCGCCGGCGCCGCGGGCGCGGGGGGCAGCGTGCCCGGCGGCAGGAGCGCTGCGAGCTTGCTGGAGAGGCCCGCGAGCTCGCCCGGCGTGGGGTCGTGCGCGCTGCCGGCCTCGAGCACGGCGCGCAGATCGCCGCGGAGGCCCGCGTCGCGGAGGAGGGACTGCACGTTCTCGCTCTCGCTCATGACGGCCTCCTCTCGCCCTTCTTCCGTGAACGTTCGATGGCCGCGTTCACCTGATCGCGCGCGGCGTGCAGTCGAGTGTACGCCGTCTGGAGCGGGCAGCCGACCGCGGCCGCGACCTCCTGCATCGGCATCTGCTCCAGCTCGAAGAGCATGAAGACGGCGCGCTTGTCGTCGCCGAGGTCCGCGAGGATGGCGTCGAGGAGCGCGAGGGCCTGGCTGCGCTCGATGGCGCATGTCTGGACCTCGGGGACGGAGACCTCTGGCAGGTCGTCGCCCGTGACCTCGCGGCGCACGAACGCGCGCTTCCGGTAGTCCGAGGCGACGCGCGCGGCGATGGCGAAGAGCCAGGCGCGGAGCGAGCCGCCGCGGAAATCCCCGAGCTTTGCATGCACCACGAGGAAGACCTCCTGGCAGGTGTCCTCGATGTCGCCCGGGCGCACGCCGAGGCGGCGCATCGAGCGCCACACGAAGGCTGCGTGCTTCGCGTAGACGTCGGCGAAGACCGGCAAAGGGTCGCTGGACACGAGGAGCACGTCCCTGGAGATGGAGTCAGCCACGATGAATTACGGAGAAAAACGCACGCCGATACCGACGCCGACCTCCGCACCCAGGGCCGCGCGCTCGTCGAGCACGACCTCCTTGCCGGCGCCGTCGGTCACGGTGGTCTGCTGGCGTACGAGCGCGACGAGGCCGTTCGCGCTGACCACGCCGAAGAGCGGGCCGGCGATGCCCACCGTGAGCTGCGGACCGAGCGCGAGATCGGCGAGCCCGCGATCGCTGCCGCGGTCGGTCGCGAAGCCCTCGCCGCGCGAATGCACGACCCCCACGCGGAGCCCGGCGCACCC
>JAYTHX010000226.1:0-35388 GCA_043732195.1 Polyangiaceae bacterium | reverse complement strand
CTCCCCTTCCAGGTACTCCATGACGAGATAGCGATCGCCGTTCGGGAGATCGCCGAGGTCGAGCACGTCGCACACGTACTGCGAGCCTATGCGCGCCGAAGCACGTGCTTCCCGCTCGAAGCGCAATGCGAACTCGGGCGACGACGCGACGTGCGCGTGGAGCACCTTGATCGCGACCTTTCGCTCGATGCGAAGGTTCTCGCCCTCGTAAACCGTACCCATGCCGCCCTCGCCGATCCGGCGGCCGACGCGGTACTTCCCATCTACGACGACTCCGGGCGAAATCGCGGTGCTCACGTTGGTCCTGCGACGGTAGCACTCACGGGCTCAGGGCGCGACGATCGCGCTCTTGTCCGTGACCTCGGAAAGGCCCGGCGTCGCCGTCGGGTTCGTCCCGCTGAACGTCATCTCGAGCCCGGTGTCCGATGCCGTGGCGGCGAGGCTGAAAGCTCGCACCGAGCCCAGACTGCCATCGTCGGTATAGAGGCTGATCTGGTAGGCGGAGCCCGCCTCGATCATCCCGGGAACGATGAGGTCGTACGTGGCGTTCGCGAGCGCGCCGACGCGGTAGAGCGCGACGACATGGCCGCTGCTCGCATCCGCGACGCGCATCTCGAAGCGCTTGCTCTTCAGCGTCCCGAGGTCGGTGATGTGGAGCGTGACCGGCTTGCCGATCTCGACGGGCGTGGGCGTGCTTACGTTCGTGAACGAGAAGTTGTGGTCGAACGAGATGACATACTGGCCGTCGTCGTTCAGCATCGTCGAGTCGAGCGCGAGGCGCCAGGAGTGGTCCTTGTCCGCGCCGGCCGGATCGAGATCGTAGACGCCGTTCTCGTCGTTGTCCGCCCAGAAATCGAAGCGGAAGGGTCCGTTCAGCTTCGGCACCGCGCCGGGCACCTCGAAGGAGACATCGACCGCACCGAGTGGGTCGAAGATTCCGCGCGACTGGATGACGTTCGAGTTGTCGATGACCCGGTATTCCACGTACTGGGCCACGTGTGCGTTCATGCCACGCCACGCGACCTTCAGGTCCGTGTAATTGCCGTGGACGACGGCGGCCGGCTGCGTGAAGCGATCGAGGTTCGTCACCTCGAAGCAGGACGAGAGCCCGAGCAGCAGAGCGATCGCCGCGAGCCTCATAGCGCAAGCCTCCAATCCGAAAGAGCGCCCGTGCCCACGATCTTCGCGGCCTTTGGCTGCCGCCACTCCAGGGTACCGTACACCGCACCGGCAACGACGGCGACGCCGCCAACGAGCAAAAGCACGTCGGTGACGCGAACGAAGTTCCGCGTGCTCGAGCGCTCTCCCGAAAGGTCGTAGGTGCGCGGGCAGACGTTGTTCGGGCAGCTGCTCTCGATGTCGCTCGTCTTGTTGAGCGCGATGACGCCGGTGATGGCGCTCGCGACGAGCGCCGCCGCGCCGCCGGCAAGGACGACGACCGGTCCGACATTCGTGCCGTGCGACTCCGTCGGCGCGGGCGGTCCGACCGCGACCTTCACCTCGGGGAGCACGAACGTGTGCTGCTCCTTGCCGCCGGCGAATGCCTCGACCTCCCACGTCGCGTCCTGGCGACCCTCGAGCTTCGCGATGAAGACATGGTGGCCGGGACGGATCCCGATCTCGAGCTTGCCCTCCTTCACCGGGCCGTATGCGTTCGTGACGTGCTGGCCGCGGACCGGGACCCGCTCGTCGATCACGATCGCGCCGGCCGGCGCCTCGAGGGTGAAACGCGCGACGCCGACGGTGAGCGTCTGCAGGTCGCGAATGATCTGGGCGCGCTCGTCCGGATCGATGTCGGGGACCTCCCGCAGGTAGCGTGAGTACGCGTCGATCGCCTCTCCGTCGCGCTCGAGACGCATCGCGCTGAAGCCCATGTTGCCGAGGATCTGCGCGGAGGCGGAGAGGTCGTATGCGCTCCGGAACTCGCGGTACGCCTCCTCGACGCGCTCCCCTTCCGGGTCTTGGAGAAGGGCGACGCCAGCCTTGAAGTGCTCCTTCGCCTCGTCGCTGATCGCGCTCTTGGGAGTTGCGGAAGAAGGCTTCGCCGCGGGCGCCTGAGCCGACGCGGTCGACGATCCGAGCAGCGCTGCCAGCACGACGCCGAGCGCGCGACTCCGTTGGATCAGGGTCATTGCCGATCGAATTACCACGCTTTGCGCGGCGCTATCCCCCAAAGCTCGTCCTTCTGTGGGCGATGAAGGAGCGCCTTCATCGCCTCGAGGAGCGGCCGGCCGGTGTGGAGCACATGGTAGACCTGCTCCGTGATCGGAAGGTCGACGCACTTTTCCTGCGCCAGGCCCCACGCCGCCTTCGCGGTCAGGTAGCCCTCCGCCACGGTGCGCTGGGTCGCGAGCCACGTCGCCGGAT
Organism: Polyangiaceae bacterium; assembly: GCA_043732195.1. Classification (GTDB taxonomy): domain Bacteria; phylum Myxococcota_A; class Polyangia; order Polyangiales; family Polyangiaceae; genus Labilithrix. The sequence continues at coordinate 33,021 of JAYTHX010000226.1, read as the reverse complement.
CGACGCCCTCGGCGATCTTCAGGCCGAGGCTCCGGTTCCGGGAGAGCGCGCCCGTCGTCGTCAGAATGAGGTCGCCCACGCCAGAGAGCCCCATGAACGTCAGCGGATCGGCGCCGAGCGCGACGCCGAGCCGGGCCATCTCGGAGAGGCCACGGGTGACGAGGGCCGCGCGCGCGTTCGTGCCGAGCCCCAGGCCGTCGCAAGCCCCCGCCGCGACGGCGAGAACGTTCTTCATCGCACCGCCGACCTCGCAGCCGATCGGATCGCCGCTCGTGTAGACGCGGAAGAGCGGTGCGTGGAGGACGTCGGCCAGGCGCGCGGCGACGGCGTCGTCCCGGGTCGCGACGACGACGTCGGTGGGCTGCCCGAGCGCGACCTCGCGCGCGAAGCTCGGTCCCGAGAGCGCGGCGAGCGAGGCGGCACGGTCGGGAAGCACCTCCGCGACAACCTCGAGCATGAGCCGGTGAGTGTCGTTCTCGATGCCCTTGGTCGCGACCGCGACAGCTGCGCTCTTCGGCAGGTATGGCGCGACGGTATCCCGGGTCACCGCGCGCAAGAACGCCGATGGAGGAACCAGGAGGACCACATCTGCCCCGGCAAGGACCACCTTCGGGTCGGTCGATGCGGTGATCGATTCCGGAAGCTTGATTCCCTCGAGAAAGAGCCGGTTTTCTCGGTGTTCCAGGACGTCTCGGACGACCTCGTCCTCGCGCGCCCAGAGGCGAACCTCGTGACCGAGCCGCGCAGAGTGCGCCGCGAGGGCCGTTCCCCACGCTCCTCCCCCGATCACCGCGATGGTCGCCTTCACCGGGACAGAATAACGGAAATGAGAAAAGCTATCGGAGAACTGGCACGTAGACTCGCCCCAGGTGTCCTCACTTCCCTCCGCAGGAAGCATCTTCGCGGACAAGCTCCGGATCTACGCCGTGCTCGGACGCGGATCGATGGGCATCGTCTACGGCGCGACCGACCTGATCCTCGGGCGGTGCGTCGCCCTGAAGGTGATCGCCCCCGAGGTGCTCGATGGCCACCAGCGGCTCCGCTTCGAGCGCGAGGCCCGCGCCGTAGCCGCCCTCCGGAGCGAGCACGCCGTCCGGATCTACGAGGCTACAAGCACGCCGATGCCGTACCTCGTCATGGAGTACCCGAGGGCCAGAACCTCGAGCACCACGTCGCGGAGCACGGACGTGCCGGCGGAGCTCATCGCGATCCTCGAACGGTGCCTCGCAAGGAGGCCAGACGATCGCTTCGCCTCGGGGGTAGAGCTGGCCGCATCGCTCGCGAACGCGGCTGGTCCACGCACGACGCCGTCCCACGTGATTCTCGTCACGCGACCGGAGCCGCCGCCGCGCCGCCCCTTCGCCGCGGCAGCGGCGCGCTGGTGTTCCTCGCTGGAGCGGGCGCCACGCTCGCCGTCGGCATCGCCGGTGCCACCTTCTTCGCTCGCCATCCAGGGTCGAAGGCCATCCCCACGATCCCATCGATTCCGTCCGCGAGCGCCGCGGCATCCGCGTCGAGGACCTCCGGCCTCGCCCCGGCCGTCTCGCCTACCGCCGCCGGTCTTCACGTCCATCCGGCCCGCGGAGCGGATCCATCACGTCCATGTCGAGCCCGGTCCCGGCTTCGAGGACCGCGAGAAGTTCGCCGCGTGAAGCAGACGGCTCGACGCCCCGCTCGAGCGTCGCGCGAGGCAGCTCCTCTGTTACGGCGTCACGGTCGCGCTGAATGCCGACGGGAGCGCCGATTGCATCATGCACGGCGCGGCGCGGAAGATGCAGGGCACCCCGCCGGCTGCGTCGTCACGGACACCACGGGCACCGGGCAGTGCTTCTCGAAGACGTTCCGCCGCTCGAATCCGCCCGTGACGTGCGGCTCCGATGTGGGGACGTGCCGTGCGCACCTCGTCGTCTACGTCGTCTACGTCGTCTACGTCGACGACTGAGCAGAGCCCTGAGCGGCCTGAACGGCGAGGCCTTCCTCGACGAGCTTCGACGGGGACTCGCTCGTGATGCACCAGAGCTGGTGAGCGGCGCGCGTCGCTCCGACGTAGAGGCCGTGGCGTGCTTGCGCCGTATCGGGGTAGCTCGAGGCATTCGTCTCGAGCAGGATGACCTCGTCGAACTCGAGGCCCTTCGTCTGGCGGACGTCGGTGACATCGAAGCCAGGCTCCCAGGTGAAGTCCTGGCGGCGCACGCGGCGCACGTTCGGGACCTCCGCGCGGAGGAGGCCGTCGAAATAGACCTCGGCCTGCTGCGGGAACCGCGAGAGGAGCGCGACGTTCGCCTCCGGTGCGCTGTAGGCGAGGTCCCGCAGCGCATCGGCAAGAAAGGCGACCGCCTCACCCTGCGAAGCGAAGGAGAAGAGCTCGACCGGAGGGCCGTCGCGTGTCGCGATCGGCTCGGCCTCGTGGGCGAAGGGCCCGAGGACACCGCGTGCGAACGACGTGATCTGCGCCGTGGAGCGGTAGCTGACGCGGAGCGGCTCGATCATGCCCATTCCGCCCGCGACCCCGAGCTCCCTCAGCGTCGCGTCCCAGTCGAAGGCGACGTGGACGTCGTCCTCCTCACGCATTCGCTGCGCGACGTCGCCGGCGAGCGTGACCGAGAGCTGCGAGACGTCGGCGGCATCGCGGGCGCCGCTTGCGACGTCGAGCAGGATCTTGAGCTCGACGGGCGTGCAGTCCTGGACCTCGTCGATGAAGAGGTGCGCGCAGACGAGAGCATTGCCCTCGCCGTCGAGGAGCGGTCCGCGAAGGAGCTGGAACAGCCGGAGGAGGAGCGCGCGGTCCTCGAGATCCAGCGACGGCGACTCGCCATCGCGATCCTGCTCGCTACGGATCCGCGACTGGCGCACGCACCACTCGTGAACCTGGTCGAGCTGCCCTTTGCCGAAGAAGGCGCCGAAGTGCTTGTCGAGCCGCGGGCGGCTCGTGAGGAGCTCGTCCCACGCGGCGAGGACGGCGCGGGCCTCGGTCCGCATCTCCGCGCCCAGGCCTTCGACCGCGCTGACCGTGACCTGTGGTAGCCCGGTGACGGGCTTCACGCCCGGCAGCTCCTTCTTGCCAGTGAACCACGACGCGAGCTGCGTCACGCGGCGATCGGGTGCGCCCTTGGTCGCGCGCCACGCCTCGAGGACGCGAGCGCCCTGGGGCCACTTCGGCATCGCCGTCGTGAGCTTCGACTCGATGCGCGCCGCGATCTCGGCCGCAACTCCGTCGAGCGCGTCGAGCATCGCCGGGTGGTTCTTCACGCGCTCGACGAGCGGTGGAGTCTCCTCGTTGATCGCCGACGGCAGCCGCGGGAAGAGGTCCATCACCGCACGCACCGCCCAGCGATGGAACGTGAGGACGGCGACGCCCTCGACGCCGAGCGCGGGCAGGACGCGGCTCGTGTAGTGGACGAGCGCCTCGTTCGGGACGATGACGAGCATCCTCTCCGGCCGGAAGCGGTTCGGCTGGCTCGCGTGGAGGTACGCGACGCGGTGGAGACCTACGGTGGTCTTGCCGCTGCCGGCGCTACCCTGGATCGCGACGAGGCCCGTTCCGGGCTTCGTGATGAGGTCGTATTGGTCCTTGTCGAGCATCGCGGCGATCGCCGGAAGCAGGCGATCGGGCGAGGTCGACTTCGGGATTGCGTTCGGCGATGCCTCGCTGCGTGCGCCGCCCGACGGGAGCCGGAGACGCGCGGTGTGCGAGGCGGCGCGACGCCAGCTTCCGTTGGCCTCGCGGACGAACGTGCCCTGGGGCGCGGTCACCTTGAGGAGCACGCCACCGACGATCGCGACGGTGCGCCGCGAGCTGACGACGCCTTCGACGAGCTGGTCGCCGAGCTGCTCCTCGTAGGAGTCCGCCTCGCGGTAGCGGTAGAAGATCCGGCTCACCGGCGCGTTCCGCCAGTCGACGATGCGGATGCCCGCACCCGCGTCGAGGTACTGCTTCGAGCCGACGAGGATGTCGCGACGGCGCTGCTTCGGCTTGCCGTTCGGGTTGTTCTTCGCGTGGACGTCCTCCACGAGGCGGAGGTGCCCGAAGTAGGGGCTCTTCCGGTCAATCGAGCCGGTCGTCGCCTTGCCGCGATGCGCACGGACCGCGCCGAGGGTATGCATCTGTTCGAGGTACATCGCGAGGTCTTCTGGCTTCGCGCCCGCGGCGAGATCCCGGAGCTCGAGGAGCCGGCGATCGTCGTCGGCGAGCTGCGCCTGCAGCTTGGTGAGGGCGTTCGGAGCGGCAGGGTCGACGAGGACCTCGGGGCCGATCGCCTTGTAGAGCACCTCGAGAAGACGGAGCTCCTCGCGAACGATGCGGTTACCGTCCTCGTCGTCTTCGAGGCCAAGGACGGGCTCAGCGGGCTTTTCGTTGGCTTCGGGCACGGGGTGGGCGGGCATAGCACGTTCTCGGTCAGAGGGCCTATCCGCCCCCGACCGCTACAGGAGAAGCTGCTCTCCCAGCGTGAGCACCGTCAGCTCGACGCCGCGGAGCTTCGCGCACTGCCTCTCCACCTCGGCCTGGAAGGCCGGCTTGATATGGTAGAGCAGCGTCGGAAGATCCCGCGGGCGCGCGTACTTTTGCAGGTCCTTCACGAGGGTCTGGGGCGTGTGGTGCCCGCTCAGCGTAGCGAGCTTCTGCATCTCGTTCGGGAAGCTGACCTCCATGAGGAGCGCGCGGAGATCCTTCGTCTCGTTCAGCGCTTCCCAGAGCCGGTCCGTCGGGCCCGTGTCGCCGCTATAGGCAACGGCCACGCCGTCCTTGTCGACGATGAACGCGCTCGTGTCGATCGTGTGGCTCACCGCGATCGCCCGGACGCCGAAGCCCGCGATGACCGTCCGCGTCTCTGGCTTCAGCACCGTGTAGACGATCGTCGGCTCTTTCTTCGACGGGATCACGCTGAAATCCGGCCAGAGAAGGTCGTTGAAGAAGTGCTTCTTCAGCACGTCGATCGTGGGCGTTGTCCCGACGATCTGGAGCGGCTTGCACCCGATCTGGGCGCGATTATCCGCGATCGTCGCGAGATCGCGGACGTGGTCGAGGTGCGAATGGCTGACGAGGACGGCCTCGAGCTGGCACTGCAGCGGAAGGTCGAGCTCGCTAGTAAGGGAGCCGGCGTCGATCGCGAGGCGGTCGTCGAGCAGGAACGCGCACGTCCGGTGCTTCGGGGTTTCCCCGCCATGACAGCCGACTACGCGGAGCTGCATGAAACCTGGCCTTGGTGCCTTTTCACGATCACGAGAGTGAGAGCTTATCGCCCCCCCCTCCAAGGAGTCAAAAACCTACCCGTCACGCCGCCGGCGTTGTTGCGCTGTTGCTGGAGGCGCAACGCCGCTTCCCGCGCGGAGCCTCTTCTAAGTGCTTGTCGGCCTCGTGTATGCTGGCCACCATGCGAAATGCTTTTAGTGCCCGCACGCTTGGATCACTCACCCTGATCGGCGGCGCGCTCATCGTTCTCGGCGCGTGCTCGGACGACCCGCCCGCGAAGGACCCGTCGACCACCAAGACGGACGACAGGTCTGCGACGACCCCGGCCGCTTCCTCGTCGAGCGCCTCCTCGACCGACCCGAAGGCCTCCGCGACGGCGAGCACCGCGGGCGGCAAGAACGAGATCAGCTGCAAGGGTAAGCCCGCGGTCGGCAAGCCCGCTTCGTCCTTCGGAATCAACACCGTCCAGCCCGGCACGAAGCTGAGCGTCGGCACCGGCAAGGTCACGCTCGTCGACTTCTGGGCGACGTGGTGCGAGCCCTGCAAGAAGTCGTTCCCGAAGTACCAGGACCTCTATGTCAAGTACAAGGCGAGCGGCCTCGAGATCGTTGCGGTCTCGGTCGACGACGACAACAAGGACATCCAGAACTTCATCAAGACGTACGGCGCGAAGTTCCCCGTCGGCTGGGACGAAGGACACAAGATCGCCGAGTGCTACCAGCCGGCGAGCATGCCGAGCGCGTTCATCATCGGCAAGGACGGCGTCATCAAGAACGTCCACGCCGGCTATCACGACGGCGAAGAGAAGGAGATCGAGAAGGAGATCAAAGCTCTGCTTTGATCTCGTGAATCACGGGCTCTGGTGGAAGAAGGCCTCCTCGCCGTCCACGAGCACCTTGTCGTGAATTTTGCGGACGTCGAGCTCGAGCTGCCCGGTCGGGAGCTCGCGGAAGACGTCCGCAAATCGTTACCCCCTACCGCGCCGTAGCGACGCTGACCGTGCACGGGCTGGAGCGAGATGCCGTCCGTCCCGATCACGGAGACGACCAGCTCGGACTCGTCCGCCGTGAACACCTCGGGCGTGACGCCGTGGAGGGGCTCTTCTTGTCGATGACGTGCATCAGGTTCCAGGTGCGCACGAGCGTCGGCGGGCGGTCGCGCGTCAGCGGAAGGTCGATCATCTTGTAGATCGTCTGCCCTCCTTCGTGACGTGCGAATACACGTAGCCGCGGATGCGCGCATCGACGATCGCGCTGTCGCGATCGTTGCCGATGCGAAACGTGAGCGTCGGGATCCCGTCCATTCGCGTCACGCACGGCGTGTTGCAGAAGACGATCGACTCGCCGGAACGGGAGAAGCGCGAGAACACGATCCCGGTCGCGACGGCGATGAAGAGAATGCCAACGATCGTCTCGACGACGACGACGAGGTTCGCCGGAAGCGAGACCGGGTGCATCGCGCCGTAGCCGATCGTCCCGAGCGTCTGTGCGCTGAAGAAGAACGAGTCGAGGAACGCGCCATGACCGGCCACGCCCTCGATCCCGCCGGTCACCATGTACGCGAGCGCGAAGATGCAATTGACGAGCACGAACGCGCCTGCGATCCCGCCGATCGCTCCCGGCCACGAGGTCGTGAGAAGCCGGTGATAGAGGTCCCGTAACGGATGCGGAGTCGTTCCAACGACGATGACGGTCGTGGATTGCGGCTTCTTCGCCATGATCTGCGCGCAGTGTCGCACAAAACGACGGTGCCCCAGCTGCCGAAGCAACCGAGGCACCGTCGAGTGGCGCGCGGCCTAGCCGCACGCCGCTGCATCTCCCCGCTCGGGAGGAGCTGCGGAGAGGCTCAATCCATGTCGAAGTCGCCGCCCATGCCGCCCATGCCGCCCATGCCGCCCATGCCACCCATACCGCCACCGCCGCCGCCGGACGACTTCTTCGCCGGCTTGTCGGCGATGATCGCCTCGGTCGTGAGCATCATGCCAGCGACGCTGGCCGCGTACTCGAGCGAGGAGCGGACGACCTTGGTCGGGTCGATGACGCCGGCCTTCGAGAGGTCCTCGTAGGTCTCGGTCGCCGCGTTGAAGCCCATCGAGCCCTTGGCCTCGCGGACCTTCTCGACGACGACGGAGCCGTCGACGCCCGCGTTCTTCGCGATCTGGCGAAGGGGCTCCTCGATCGCGCGCTTGATGAGGCGCACGCCGTTCTGCTGCTCGCCTTCGAGCTTCAGCGTGTCGAGGACGTGCGACGCGCGGAGGAGCGCGACGCCGCCTCCGGGGACGACGCCCTCTTCGACGGCCGCGCGGGTCGCGTGGAGCGCGTCCTCGACGCGGGCCTTCTTCTCCTTCATTTCGGTCTCGGTGGCCGCGCCGACCTTGATGACGGCGACGCCGCCGACGAGCTTCGCGAGGCGCTCCTGGAGCTTCTCGCGATCGTAGTCGGACGTGGTGTTCTCGACCTGGGCGCGGATCTCCGCGATGCGGCCCTTGAGGGCCTCCTTGTCACCAGCGCCGTCGATGACGGTGGTGTTGTCCTTGTCGAGCGTGACGCGCTTGGCGCGGCCGAGATCGGAGATCGTGACGTTCTCGAGCTTGAGCCCGAGCTCCTCGGCGATGACCTGACCGCCGGTGAGGATCGCGATGTCCTTGAGCATCTCCTTGCGGCGATCGCCAAAGCCGGGGGCCTTGCAAGCGGCGCAATGGAGCGTGCCACGGAGCTTGTTGACGACGAGCGTGGCGAGCGCCTCGCCCTCGATGTCCTCGGAGATGATGAGGAGCGGCTTCTGCTGCCGGGCGATCGCCTCGAGCACCGGAAGGAGGTCCTTCATGTTCGAGATCTTCTTCTCGGAGATGAGGATGTACGGCTCCTCGAGGACGGCCTCCATGCGCTCCGGATCCGTGACGAAGTACGGCGAGAGGTAGCCGCGGTCGAACTGCATGCCCTCGACGACCTCGAGGATCGTCTCGGCCGTCTTCGACTCCTCGACGGTGATGACGCCCTCTTTGCCGACCTTCTCCATGGCCTGCGCGAGCTTCTCGCCGATCTCCTTGTCGCCGTTGGCGGAGATGGTTCCGACCTGAGCGATCTCCTTGGGATCCTTGGTCTGCTTCGCCATCTTCTTCAGCTGGCCGACGATGGCCTCGACGGCCTTGTCGACGCCCCGCTTGATCTCCATCGGGTTGTGCCCGGCCGCGACGAGCTTCGAGCCCTCGCGGTAGATCGCCTGCGCGAGGACCGTCGCCGTGGTGGTGCCGTCGCCCGCGACGTCGGACGTCTTGGACGCGACCTCGCGAACCATCTGCGCGCCCATGTTCTCGAAGCGGTTCTCGAGCTCGATCTCCTTCGCGACGGTGACGCCGTCCTTGGTGACCGTCGGCGAGCCGAAGCTCTTCTCGATGACGACGTTGCGACCCTTGGGGCCGAGCGTGACCTTGACCGCGTCGGCGAGGGCGTTGACGCCCGCGAGGATCAGGTTGCGCGCGTTCTCGGTGTAGACAATTTCTTTTGCGGACATGTGGTTCGTACCTCTGAGATCAGAATTTGGATGGGGAGAGTGAGGGGCCGCGGCCGCACGGGGCGCGGCCGGCGCTCACTTCTCGAGGACCGCGAGGATGTCGTCCTCGCGGACGATGAGGCGCTCTTCGCCCTCGAGCTTCACCTCGGTGCCGCTGTACTTGCCGAAGAGAACGCGGTCGCCGACCTTCACGTCGAGCTTGCGAACCGTACCGTCCTCGAGAACCTTGCCGTTGCCGACCGCGACGACCTCACCCTCGATCGGCTTCTCTTTGGCCGTATCGGGGATGATGATGCCGCCCTTGGTCTTCTCCTCTTCCTTCACACGCTTGAGGATCACGCGGTCCTGCAGGGGTCGGATGCTCATCTCGGTCTCTCCTTCGGGGCCTCCCCGACCAGCGGGGGGCGAATGGCTGTTTGCTAGCACTCACCCTAGGCGAGTGCTAACGACGCCGCGGAACATAATCCCGCCCGGCGGCGCGTCAAGGGTCAGCGGTCCGGCCGCGAACGATCTGGGTGACGCTGCCAAGCAGTCGAGATTGCTCGCGTTGTTCCCGGGTGAACCGATGTGCGACAGCCATTGTTCCGGGCGCCAGCACTCGCCCTTGAGAGTGCTGACACAAGGCGTGCCGTAACCTTCCGGACATGCTGACTTAATTGCCGGCGAGTCCCGCCGTGTAATACTTCAGAAATTATGTCGATCGTGGCCACAGCATCGGTTGCGGAATTCTTCGGCGAGGTCGTGGAGGACGCGATGAAGTCCCACGGTCTCAAGGCTTCGGAAGGGGCGACCTCCTACGTCGTCGCCCTCCTGGCTGAGCTCGCCAAACCCGGCAGCCCCGTGGAGAGGACGCTCGAGCGGCCCCTGACCCTCCTCCTCGACGAGGCGCTCAAGACCCCGGCCCGCGCCGACCGCTTCGAGAAGCTCCGTACCCTGGGCGACGGCGTCCTCTATTCGTCCGGCTTCTTCGCCGAGAGCTTCGAGGCCCGCGGCGTCGACACCCAGTATGTCATCAGCATCGGCCGCACCGCCTACGAGAACGCCGGCTCGATTCTCATCAGCCCGGGCGAGAAGAAGGAAGACCAGGGCTTCGACATCTTCGCCGAGCTCGCGAAGGACTTCGCCGCCTTCGTGGCGGTGCTGAGCGACGTCGCCAACGCGACGATCGCGAAGAGCGTGGCGACCTCTCGCAACGTGCTGAAGCTGTACGAGCGCTGGCTCAGGACCGGCAACGAGCGGCTCGGCGAGGCGCTCGCCTCGCAGGGCTTCGTTGCGCCGCGTGGAGGCGGCCGGGTCCTTTCGTGACGAATGCGCTCGAGGGGAACGGGGCCGGGCTGGTCCGCGAGATCGCGCTGGCCAGCCGCATCCAGCGAGGGCTCGAGGCCCTCTACCGTCTCGATCCTGCCGCTGATGTCGACGCGTTCGTGACGCCGGCAGGCGACGGCGAGCGCGAGACGCTCTTCGTCCGCGAGTCCGAGGACGGCCTCGAGCTGCTCCTCCGCCTGCCGCAGCTCGCGGAGCGCACCGTCGACGTCGAGGGCGCCGGGCTCGACCCGCTCTGCCAGATCATCGAGGGCGTGAGCCACTTCGTCTACCTCGCCGATCGCTCGTCGCAGAACCGCGAGGCCACCCAGCTCGAGATGGAGCTCCAGGCGGAGGTCGACAAGTACGTCATCCTCGCCTCGTCGCTCCGCGACTTCGACGAGCGCACGAGCCGCCGCCTGCGCGAGCGCCTCTACGAGAACATCGCCTACGTGCATGATGCACACACCGAGGAAGGCGAGCGCTATCGCGTGGCGAACGCCAGCGCGCAACGCTTCACCCACCGCCTCGAGCGGGACTACGTCACGCGCGCGCGCTTCCGCGAGCTCCAGGGCGAGCTCCGTCGCTTCTTCCACCTCGGCCAGGGCGAGAAGCTCCGCGCTGCGTGAGCGGCGGCGGCGGCGTGACTGGACGCTTGCGCTTCCACCGGAACGGCTCGCGTCCCTGGCCCGACGCGCGAAACCCCTGAAAACACGAGGTCCGGTGCCACCGGGAGCGCGGCACGAACGGTGCTCCAGTCCCTCGTCATGAACCTCTCGAAGATCGCTCTCGTCTCGTCCGTGGCGCTCCAAGCAGGTCGATGCCGACCCCCTTGGTACGAGTGAATCCCTCCTCGTCGACGACAGCACCGAAGCCGACGAGACCGACGAGACGATGGAGTCGGGCGTCGAGGAGCCGCTCAGCGGCGCCGACCCGACCGACCCCGGCACGCCCGCCGACGGCGCGGACCTCGCCACCCTCCTCGGCAAGATCAAGACGAACGCCGGCAAGTGGTTCCAGCCCGCCGGCTGCGTCACCACCGAGCTCACGGGCAACGTCGCGAAGCACCTCTTCAAGGGCTGCAAGGGCCCCTACGGCATGGTCAATTTCGACGGCACCATCACCACCACGGACACGCTCGAGGGCGGCACGCTCACCGTCACGCACGAGGCGAGCGGCTTCAAGGCGAACGGCGCGCAGATCGAAGGCAAGCGCGTCGTCGTGTACACGCGCAGCGGCTCCGTGATCACGAAGCACCGCACGGGCTCGTGGTCGGGCACGACGAAGAAGGGCAAGGCCTTCGCGCACGAGGCCAACTTCACGGTCACCTGGGACGCCAGCGCGAAGTGCATCACGCGCGACGGCACCGCCCAGACCACCATCGCCGCGCGGGAGGTCTCGCACACCATCGCCGGCTACAAGCGCTGCGGCATCGGCAACCTCGGCTGCCCGGAGAGCGGAACCATCACGCTCGAGCGCAGCAAGGGCGTGAAGAGTCAGAGCGTCACGCTCGAGTTCGAGGGCGGCCGCGACGTCATCATCACCGGCTCCAGTGGCCGCTCGACCACGCGCCAGCTCGTCTGCAATCCGTGAGCTGATTCGACCTCCATCGGCGCGCGAAGCACGCGCGTCGCCGGCACGTCGCCTCCGCGGGCGTCGCGTACGACGTGGGCCTCACCGCGGCGGGCGACGCGGATCTCCTGATGTGGAAGCTCCGGGCTCACAGCCCCATGAGCTTCGCGACGTAGTACCGCATCGTCTCGGTGGTGCCGCCGCCGATACGGAGGAGGCGCTGGTCGCGCCAGGCGCGCGAGATGCGCATCTCGTCCATGTACCCTGCGCCGCCGTGGAACTGGAGGCACTGGTCGATGATCTCGGTGCCGAGCTCGCCGACGAAGATCTTCGCCATGCTGATGATCTTCACGGCCTCGAAGGAGACCGGCTCCTTCTTCACGTAACGCTCCTCGTTGAACATCTCGGCGGCCTTGTACGTGAGCGCCTTCGCGGCCTCGAGCTTGGTCGCGAGGTCGACGAACTTGTGCTGCCAGTACTCGCGCTTGATGATCGGCTTGCCGAAGGCCTTGCGCTCGCGGCCGTAGGCGATGGCCTCGTCCATGGCGAGCTGGAGGCCGCCGCACGCGCTGGCGCAGGCGATCAGACGCTCGGCCTGGAAGTTCTGCATCAGGTACATGAAGCCCTGGTTCGGCTCGCCCAGCATGTAGCGCGAGGGCACGCGCATGTCCTCGAAGGCGAGCTCCGCGGTGTCGCTCGCGTGGTTGCCGATCTTCTTCAGCTTCTTCGCGACGCTGAAGCCCTTCGTCTTCGTGGGGACGAGGAAGAAGCTGCAGCCGTGCGCGCCGGCCTCGGGGTTGGTCTTCACGAGGAGCGTGACGAAGTCCGCACGCGTGCCGTTCGTGATGTAGGTCTTCGCGCCGTTGATGATCCAGTCGTCGCCGTCCTGCTTGGCCCAGGTCTGGATGCCCGCGACGTCGCTACCGGCGTTCGGCTCGCTCACGCCGAGCGCCGCGATCTTCTCGCCGCGGATGGCCGGCGTGAGAAACTCCGCGATCTGCTCCTTGGTGCCGAGGTCGCTGATGACCGGCGTTGCCATGTCGCTCTGCACGAGCAGGCCCATCGAGACGCCCGCCGAGCCGCAGCGCGGCAGCTCCTCGGCCTTCGCGATGCTGAACCAGTAGTCGCCGCCCGCGCCGCCGTGCTCCTCGGGGTAGTGCGCTCCGAAGAGGCCGAGCTCGCCCGCCCGCTTGAAGACCTCGTTCGGGAAGAGCTCCGCCTTCTCCCATTCGTCGGCGTAGGGAGCGAGCTCCTTCACGCAGAACTGGCGGACGGTGTTGCGGAAGTGATCGTGCTCCTCGCGGTACGGACTGGGCATGAGTTAGTTCGTACACGAAATATCGGGAACTGCAAGAGTCGGGTATCGTCGGCGCATGACCACGAGCGGGACCGCAGCGGTGACCGGCGCAACGGGCTTCATCGGCAGCGCGGTGGTGCGCAAGCTCTTGGCGCAGGGACGCGCAGTGCGCTGCCTGGTCGAGCCCGGCGCAAACACTTCGAACCTCGAGGGTCTCGCCGTGGAGCGTGTGCCCTGCGACGTCACCGACTCCGTCACCATGAAGAAGGCGCTCGAGGGGTGCGGCTCGCTCTTCCATCTCGCCGCCGTCTACAAGACGTGGCTGCCCGACGAGACGCTCATCTACCGCGTGAACGTCGAGGGCACCGTGTCAACGCTGCTCGCCGCGCAGCAGGCCGAGGTCAAACGCATCGTCTACACGAGCTCGATCGCCGCCATCGGGCTCGTGGAGGGCGGCCTCGCCGACGAGACGACCAAGTTCAACCTGTTCGACATCGCGAACCCGTACATCCTCTCCAAGTGGCAGAGCGAGCGCATCGCGATGCGCTTCGCCGAGAGCGGCCTGCCGGTGGTGATCGTGAACCCGGCGTTTCCGTTCGGCCCGCGCGACATCGCGCCCACGCCCACGGGCGCGATCATCCGCGCGCTGCTCGCGAAGCAGGTCCCCGGACACGGACCGGGCGGCTTCTGCACCATCGACGTCGACGACTGCGCGGAGGGCCATCTCCTCGCCGAGGAGAAGGGCCGCGTGGGCGAGCGCTACATCCTCGGCAACGACAACGTCTCGCTCAAGGAGCTCTTCGACGTGGTCTGCAAGGTGGCCGGCCTGAAGACGCCGAAGCTGCCGATGCCGAGGTCGCTCGCGGCGGGCGTGGCGCTCGGCATGGAGCTGTGGGCCGACCACGTGTCGCACGAGGAGCCGAAGGCCACGTACCGCTCGATGCGCTACGCGCAGCGCAAGGCGTTCTTCTCGAACGCGAAGGCGAAGCGCGAGCTCGGTCTGCCCACGCGTCCCCTGGAGGAGACGGTGCGGCGCGCCGTGGAGTGGTTCCGGAACGATTTCACGGCCGCGCAGGGGGACTGAGCGAGAGAGAGAGCACCGGAGCCGCGGAGGTTCGGAGCGTTTTTTACTTTCTCTTCGCGGCCGGCTTCTTCGCGGCCGCCTTCTTCGCGGCCCGCTTCTTCGCGACCGCCTTCTTCGCGACCGGCTTCTTCGCGACCGCCTTCTTCGCGACCGCCTTCTTCGCGGCAGGGGGCTTCTTCTTCGGCGCGGGGGCGGACTTCGCGGCAAGGGCCCTCTTCGCCGGCGCTGCCTTCGCGGCGGGCTTCTTGCGCTCGGCGACCGCGGGCTTCGCGGCGCCCGCCGTGCCGTTGATCGCCGGCCGGACCACGCCTTCGCGCTGCTTGATGCGCGACTGGAGCGTGTCGCGGATCTTGTCGTCGAAGTCGTCGAACTCGAACGGCTTGTCGATGTACGCGTCCGCGCCGTAGAGCGGGCTGGTCATCTGGTTCAGGTTCTCGCCGATGCCCGTGAGCATCACGACGCCCGTGTGCGCCAGCGCGACGTCCTCGCGGATCTTGCGGCAGACTTCCCAGCCGCTCATCCCCGGCATCATCACGTCGAGCACGACGAGATCCGGCAAGTGCTCGCGCGCGAGCAGCCAGGCTTCTTCACCATCGGAGGCCTGGATGACCTCCAGCTTCGGATCGTTCATCGTGCGCAGGTGGCGCGCGACGAGCTCGAGCATCGAAGGCTCGTCGTCGGCGACGAGGACGAGCGGGGCGGAGGTCGGCATGGTCGTACTATCGAAGGACGCACCCTGCCGGGTCAAGGGCCAACACCCTGCTCGTCGCGGAACTTCGTCGGCACCCGGGTCGTCGACTCGACGAGCTGCTTCGACGCGTTGACGTGCTTGACCATCGTGGGCATGTGGCCCTTGGTCAGCTTCAACTTGCCCTGCATGAGCGCCTTGGTCGGGTCGATTTCCTTCTTGATGACCTGTTTCCACTGCGCGTAGCTCGCCATGACCACGAACGGCGCCGACTGCTCGGCTTCGCGGGCGGGCATCAGGGTGCAGGAGCGGCACTCGCCCTGGTGCACGTCGAGCGACATCGCGAGGTCCTCGGGGATCCCCAGCGTGGGCTCCGCCTTGACGACCATCGCCACCGCGCCGTAGGTCCAGTCCTTCCCGGCCTTCTTGTACTCGGGGTTCGCGTTGATGGCGTCCTTGTAAGCAGCCACCCACGCGAGCGAAGGAAAGTCGATTGCCATCATTGTCTCCTGGCTCTCCGGCCGCCCTACATACTGCGGGAGGGGCCCCATGTCACCCCGCCCTGGACAGGGCTCGGCGGCGCGCGCGAAACTCGAGGGAGCGAATGTCCGAAGAACAGCGGCCGAAGGTTCATGGCAGGGGCAACATCCGGCTCGACGGCGTCCTCGATTTCGCGACGTTCGCGGCGAAACCGATGCCGCTCGTCACGCTGCTCGACGAGGCGCCGCGGCGCATCGCCGAGATCTTCGCGGCCGACGTGTGCTCGCTCTACCTTGTCGAGGGGGACGGCCACGAGCTCGTGATGCGCGGCAACGTCGGCTTCTCACCCGCGGCCATCGGCCAGGTGCGTCTCCACATCGGCGAGGGCATGACCGGGGAGGCGGTCGAGTACTTGCGGCCCGTCACGAGCGATCATGCGCCGCACGATGCGGCATACAAGGCCTTCGATGTGCTCGCCGAGGAGCGCTACCCCGTCTTCCTCGCGGTACCGGTGCGCGGCAAAGCGGGCCCGGCCGGCGCGCTCGTCATCCAGCGCGCGAAGGTGGCGTTCGAGGAGCGTGACATCGAGCTGCTGACCGCGCTCGGCGCGATCATCGCCGCCGGCGTGCGCCACGCCGAGCTGATCGACGCGCGGCGCGATCCTCCGCTCGCCCGCAAGGCGGGTGGCGGTACGCGCAAGGTCACGCTCACCGGCCGCCCGTTCGTGGGCGGGCGCGCCATCGGCGCCATCGCCGCGATGCGCCGGCCCGCGGCGCGCCCCTCCGAGGTCCGCGAGGAGGCGGACGTGCGCGAGGATCGCAAGCTGCTGCGCGGCGCCTTCGACGTCGCCGACAAGGCGATCCGCGCGCTCGCCGAGCGCGCCAAGCGCATGCAGCTCGGCGATCAGGCGGCTTTCCTCTCGACGTACGTGGAGATCCTGGGCGATGCGCGCTTCCGCGAGCGCGCCGACGAGCACGTGGCCGACGGCACCGGTATCCCCACCGCGCTCAGCCGCGTCACGCGCGAGGTCACGCGCACCGCGGCGTCGGTCACACGCGATACGTTCCTCGAGGAGCGCGCTCGCGACGTCGAGGATCTCTGCGACGCCCTCGTGATGCTCGCCGCGGCCGACAAGCGCGCCGAGCTCCCGAACAAGGCCATCCTCGTGGGCGACGCGCTGAGCGTCTTCGACCTCCTCATCTCGGCGCGTGCGCACCCGGTGGGCATCGCGCTCACCGATCGCGGCGGCGGTCCACGGACCCGCACGCTCCTCCGCCTGTTCGACGTCCCGGCCATCGTGGGCGTCGAGGGCCTGTTTCGCTGGGCCTCCGACGGCGATGTCGCGCTCGTCGACGCCGATCACGGCCTGGTGGTCATCAATCCGTCGAAGGGCGAGGTCGCCTCCCTGCGCGAGTACAAACGCGCGCAGGAAGGGCTAGACTAGCCGTCCGAGCCAAGCTCGGCGTTTGCCCGGTGTCGATGGAGGAATGGTCGTGACCGAGCCGCAGCGTTCCTCCTCGCAGCCCCACCACCTCCCGGACGTCGTCGATTCGTCGGACGAGGGGGATCGGCCGTCCATCACGGACGTGAACGGATCGATCGCCAAGTTCGAGATGGCCTACAGCCCGAACAAGAGCGACCGCTTCTCGTTCGGCCCGCCGCTCTGGGCGCGCATCCCCGGCTACGTCTTCCTCGCCTTCGCGGCGGTGATCGGGCTCACCGTGTTCACCGCGTACCACGGCTCGAGCAACTCGAGCCTCTACATCTGGGTGGTCGAGGGCGACAAGCACCGCGTCTTGGGCTCCGCGCCGCTCGCGTTCATCATCCTCTTCGCGGCTGTCGGCAACGTCATCAAGACCGGCCTCCGCGGCGTGATCGTGACCGCCGAGGGCATCGAGGCCCGCATCCTGCTCGCAGGCGGCTTCCCCAAGGTGAAGCGCTGGACGTGGGCGCAGATCGACCGCCTCGTCGTCGATGACGAGAGCGTGATGCTCGAGCTCTGGAACGGCGAGTACGAGCGCCTCCCCAAGGTGAAGGACGCGAAGAAGCTCGGCGATCTCCTCGCTTCCATCGCCACCGCCCGCGGCCGCGGCGTCACGCGCCTCGCCGACACGGCGAAGCACTGAGCGAGCGGCTCAGAAGACGCCTTCGACGCCGAAGCTCGGGACCGTGACCGGACCGATGTAGTCGAACTGGCAGTCGTTCGCGGAGGCGATCGCCTCCGCGACGTTCGTCGCGTTCGCTCCGCACTTCACGCTCGTCGCCTCCTTGCGGAGGGTGACGTTCAGCCACTCGAGCACCACCGAGATGCGGCCCTTCCGGCCGACCTGCCAGGCCTTCTCGAAGCGCCCGTCGATGCGGTAGAAGTCCGGATACCGCTGCTCGTTGAAGGGCGGGACGGTGTAGCCGAACGCCTGCCGGCTGTAGGGACGCCCCGTGTAGTAGTAGAAGCGCGCGCCGGCGCGCCAGCCGCGCCCCAGATCGTACGCGGCGATCACGTTGAGCACGTGCGTGCGATCGAAGTCGCCCGGGATCTCCTGGAACGAGACGGTCTTCCGGCGGTTGCCCTCCAGGTTCTGGAGCGACGCGAGGTCGTAGGCTTCGGTGCGCGTCTGCCGCGTGGTGCGCGACAGCGTGTACGAGATCCAGCCCGTGAGCTTCTGCGTGAGCGACCGCCGCAGGAGCAGCTCGAGGCCGACGGTCCGTCCGCCGACCCGCTTGTCGAGGCAGTCGCCACCGGTGTTGTCCTGCGTCGGGCTGTCGTCGCCGATGCCGCAGGTGGTCGCGAAGTCGGTGAGCCCGAAGTAGCGATGGTAAAAGACGGTCGGCGTGAACGTGAACGCGAGCGGCAGCGCGAGCTCGATGCCCTGGCTCGTCTGGATGCTCGTCTGGAGCCCGTCGTCGAGGCGGCCGAGCTGGAGCCCCGGAATGGGCACGAAGAAGCTGGGCGGCTGGTGCGAGATGCCGAAGGTCGAGACGAGCGTCACCGCCCTGGTGAGGCGCAGCCGCGAGAGCAGCCGCGGATCGACCGAGGGTACGGCGCCGTTCGAGCTGTTCAGGCGCACGGTGCGCGACAGGCTCTCCAGGTTCTTCACCGACTCGAACAGATCGAAGCGCACCCCCGGCGTGATCTCCCAGCGCTCCGCCGCCTGGATCACGGCATCGACGTGCATGCCGAGTACGAGGTCGTTGCGCGGCGGGTAGAGCGACTGCTGCGAGCGGCGCTGGTCACGCGAGTCGGCGGCGAGGAGATCGTAGTGGTCGAGCATGACGTCGGCGCCGCCGCGCACGAGCACGTCCT
The DNA here is from genome assembly GCA_043732195.1 of Polyangiaceae bacterium. GTDB lineage: Bacteria > Myxococcota_A > Polyangia > Polyangiales > Polyangiaceae > Labilithrix. The sequence goes on along the minus strand of JAYTHX010000226.1, from coordinate 14,593 downwards.
CGCCCACGGGCTGCTCGATGTTGACCCGCGCCCCGATCAGGCGATCACGGACGCCCGCGAGCTCCTCGGTGCCGGTCGCGTCGCTCCCGACGGTGAGGGCGGTGCGCATCTTCCCGTGGTTCGGCAGGTCATGGTCCCAGCGCGCGTCGATGCGGTGGAACTGCGTGGCGAACGCGGTCTCGGTCGTGCCGTTCGCCTTCTTCTCGCCGAAGAAGTCGTAGCTGCCGAACGCGAAGACGCCGATCCGATCGCGCGGCCCGAGCTTCCACGTCACGCGTGCCTGGTAGTCCCAGTAGTCGAGCACCGCATCGGGCGCGGCGAGCGAGATGATGGCGGCGGTATACGAGTAGCGACCGGCGATCAGCGCGGAGCCGCGACCTTCGGCGAAAGGCGCCTCGACGAGCGCGCCCGCGTCGAACAGGCGGACGTTGCCCTCGCCGTGCCACTCGTCCGCAGGGCGGCGCGTCTCGCCCGCGAGGATGCCGCCGGCGAAGCGGCCGTAACGCGCGGGATAGCCGCCCGGATAGAAGTCGACCTTCTCGACGAGCCCCGGGTGGATGACGCTCGGTCCGACGCCCACGTGGTAGAGGAGCGGGACGCGGACGCCGTCGAGGTAGTAGCCGTTGTTGCCGGGCGGCGCGCCGCGCACGAAGAAGAACGGCAGGCCGCTCACCATCGGCGTCACGCCGGGCAGCGCCTCCATCACGCGAAACGCATCACCGAACGCGCCGGGCACCTGACGGACCTCGGCGCCGCCGAACGTCGTCTGCCCGGCCTTCGCGCCCTTGCGACCACGGACCTGCACCACCTCGACCGGCGCGGGGAGGGGCGCCGGCGGCGGCGCAGCGACGACGGGCGCCACCCCGGTCGTGACGGGGACCGACGCGTCGGCCGGGGGATCCGGCGCGGCGTCGGCGGTCTGGGCGGAGGCACGGGCGGCGGTGAGGAGCGCCGTGGCTCCCACCAGGCCGCACGCGACCGCGCGGTTCACGCGCCCGCTCGCCACTCCTCGTGGACCGCAGCGCGCAGCGGCGCGTCCGTCAGCAGCTCGAGCGCGGTGCGCGCCATGGCCTTCGCGGCCTGGTAGGCGGTATCGAGCCCGCGATCGCTGGCCGAAGCGGCGGCGAAGCGGTGCTGGTGACACAGCGCCTCGTTCTCGTCGACGATCGCGAGGTACGGATGGATCGACGGCACGACGTGCGAGACGTCGCCCATGTCCGTGCTGCCCGCGCCCACCCGTGAGTCGGTCTCGGCGGCGGTGCGCCCGTTGTCGGCGAGGTGCGCGCCGAAGCGCCGGGCCAGGGCGAGGTTGTTCCGCATGTCGCGGTAACCCTCGCGCACCACGACCTCGACCTTCACGCCGCCCGCCAGCGCCGCGCCGGCCGCGCAGCGCTCGACGATGGCGCGCACACGCGCGAGCTCGGAGGCGGTCCGCGCGCGGACACTGAACTCGCACGCGGCGAGCTCGGGGATGATGTTCACGGCCTGGCCGCCGTTCGTGACATAGCCGTGCACGCGCACACCATCACGGAAGTGCACGCGCTGGCCGTCGATGAGGCGGAACGTGTCCATGCACGCGGTGAGCGCGCTGTTGCCGTCGTGCGGCGCCGCCGCGGCATGCGCGGGCGCGCCCCGGAACGTCATGACGAGCCACAGGCTCGCCAGGGCGGGGTGCGCGAGGATGTCGCGATCGAAGGGATGGAACATCATGGCCGCCGCGAGGCCCTCGAAGCAGCCCTTCTCGATCATGCGGATCTTCCCGCCGCCGCCCTCTTCCGCCGGCGTGCCGAGGAACACCACCTCGCCGCCCGTGCGGTCGACGACCGACGCCGCCGCCAGGAACGCACCCACCGCGCTCGCCGCGATCAGGTTGTGGCCGCAGGCGTGACCGATCTCGGGCAGCGCGTCGTACTCGCCGAGGATCGCGACGCGCGGCCCATTCTTGTTGCCGCGGCTCGCGCGGAGGGCGGTCGGCAAGCCGGCGACGCCCTGCTCGACCTCGAACCCACGCGCGCGGAGGAGCTCGGCGATCCAGCCCGCCGCCTTGTGCTCCTCGTACCGGAGCTCGGGGTTGGCGTGGATGTCGCGCGAGAGCTTCGCGAGCGCCGCGCGCTCGTGATCGACCGCGTCGTCGAGGGCTTTTTCAAGGTCTTTGGAGAGCGGCATGGGGGGGACTCAAGGCGGTACACGCCTGCGAGGAGCTAGGCAAGCGCTGCGATTTCGGCGCGCAATCTGCTATTCCGTGAGGTGATGGGTCGCCGGCCTCTCCTCGTCGTCTCCGCCCTTCTCTTCGCGCTCCTCGGGAGCGCCTGCCGTGATCAGGCCGGGCCCGCCGACCCTTCGCCGCGCGCCAAGGAGGGGCCGATCGCGCCCGCGCTGCCGGGGCCGCCGCCGGGTCCGTTGCCGGGCCCGCCAGCGGTGCCCGCCGCCACCACGCCTCCGCCCGCGCTGTTCGTTCCCGAGCGCGTGCAGGGCGAGGGCAAGGCGATGGGCACGCACCTCGCGTTCGCCGCGTACACGACGCCCACCGTCGGCGCCGCGAAGGCACGTCTCGCGTTCGACGCCGCGAGCGCCGAGATCCGCCGCGTCGAGACGCTCATGACCACGTGGCGACCCGACAGCGAGATCTCGCGGATCAACGCGGCGGCCGGTAAGTCGGCGGTGGTGGTGAGCGACGAGACGCTCCAGATCGTCAAGGACTCGATCCACACCAGCGAGATCTCCGAAGGCACGTTCGACATCACGTTCCAGACGCTCCACGGCCTCTGGAAGTTCGACGAGGATCTCGATCCACATCCGCCGTCGGAGAAGGACATCAAGGCGCGCCTGCCTTTCGTGGGCTTCAAGAACATCGTCGTCGACGACGCGAAGAAGTCGGTGATGCTCGCGAAGAAGGAGACCCAGATCAGCCTCGGCGGCATCGCCAAGGGCTACGGGGTCGATCGCGCCGTGATGGTCCTCGAGAAGGCCGGCCTCACCTCGTTCTTCGTGCAGGCCGGCGGCGATCTGTTCGCGCGTGGCAAGAAGCCCGACGGCACCGACTGGCAGGCCGGCATCCGCGACCCGCGCGGGCCGGAGTGGAAGTACTTCGCCAAGCTCTCGCTCTCCGATCACGCGTTCAGCACCGCGGGCGACTACGAGCGGAGCTACGTCATCGGTAACAAGCGCTATCACCACATCATCGACCCGCGCACGGGCTCGCCGGCCAACGCATCCCGCAGCGTGACCGTCTGGGCTCCCTCCGCGCTCGTCGCCGACGAGATCGACGACGCGGTCTTCATCCTCGGCCCGAAGAAGGGCCTCGAGCTCGTCGAGTCGCTCGAAGGCGTGGGCGCGGTGATCGTGGACGCGAAGAACAACGTCTGGGTCAGCAAGCGTCTCGAAGGGAAGGTCGAGATCGTCGGCGTACCCAGCGAAGGCCTCTGAGCGCAGCGCTCGAGCGGCGCCACGCCGGACGATGTCCATCCTCAGGACGTGCGCTAGCTGGCTAGCGCAAGGTGAGGAGCAGGCGCGCGGCGTCCTCGAGGTCGCGTGCGCTCCTGACCTCGAGCACGCGCGTGCACTTCGGGGCGTAGCGCGGCATCGCGCTGTCCCCCGTGGCCCAGGCGGCACGCGGCTCGGGGCAGAGCCAGATCACGGCGCGCGCGCGGGCACGGATCGCGTCCAACACCTCTGCGGCGTCGGCCTGGTAGTTCGTGCGGCCGTCGCCAAGGATGACCACTGTGGTGCGGCGATCGACGTCGCGCAGGACCTGGTCCTCGAAGGTGTGGAGCACGCGGCCGTAGTTCGAGTTGTGCGTCACCGGCACGATCGCCCCCGAGTACGCGTGCGCGAGCGCGGCCTCGATCGGCTCCTCCTCGAAGAGCTTCGTCGTCTCGCCGAGCTCGCTCACGAACACGAACGTGCGCGTGCGCTCGAACAGCTCCTGCGCCGCATAGGTGAGCTCGAGCAGGAAGCGCGCGACGCTCCGTACCGAGTCACTCACGTCACAGACGAGGAGCAGGCGCGGCTTGTCACGCCGCCGGGCGCGTCGCGACAGCGCGAACGGCACGCCGCCCGTGCGCATCGCGCGCCGCAGCGTGGCGTGCGCGTCGATGCGGCCCTTCAGCGACCGGCGGCGACGCACGCGCTCGCCACCGCGCAGGCGCTGCACGAAGGCCCGCACCGCGCGCCGAACCTCCTCGACCTCCGCGGCGTCGAGCGACGCGAACGGTGTCCCCAGCACGTCGCCGCCGCGGGCGCGATCGGCATCCCGCCGCTCGATCGTCGACCTCACGAAGCCGCGCACGTCGTCCGCGGCGCGCTGCACCTCGCGCTGGAGGGCCTTCACGAGCGAGGCCGCCCGCTCCTCGCCGAGCGCATCGACGAGGCGCACGCGCAGGCCCGCGAGCTCGTCCTGCGCGCGCCATGTCCCGACGTGCTCGAGCAGCCGATGCGTGTAGAAGCCCGCCTGGAGCGGACTCTGCATGCCCTCGAGCATCTGCGCGCTGCCCGCGAGCTGGAGGAGGCGATCGAGCTCGGCGCCGCGGTGGAGCAGCGGGCCGAGCGCGACGTCGGGGGCGGACACGGCGAGCGCGTCGAGGAGCTCGCGGAGCGCGTCGAGCTCGGTCGCGGTGAACCCCTCGTCCGCGAGCCGCTCCCAGAGCGTGCCGCGGGGGGTACCCGAGGTCCCGTTGAAGAACGCATCGAATACCGCGTCGAAGCGAACGCGGTCACGCGCGCGCTTCACGAGCACCGACGCGAGGGCGTCGCGGACGACGAGCGGCGATGCGAAGCCCACGGCGCGCACGGCGCGCACGGCGTCGATCGCCTGCGACGTGGCGATGGCGAAGCCGGACCGACGGAGCACCCAGAGGAGCTCGTCGGTCACACGCAACGCGGCGCGGACGTCGGCCATTGGTAGACCCTACCTCGCGGGCGGGCGCGGCGCGGACGGCGTGAGCGGCGGCGGCGGCGCCGGGGGCGGCGCGCTCTCGGCGAGCAGCGCCTTCAGCGCGGTCTCGACCCTCGCCTCGGCGCCTGGCTCGTAGCCGACGAAGACCTCGCGCACGATGCCTTTCTTGTCGACGAGCAGCATCGTGGGTAGCGCCGTGACGCCGTACGCGCGGCTCGTGTCGCCGTCCTTGTCGACGACGATGCCGTACCGCATCTGCGTCTTCTCGGCGAAGACGGCGGCTTTCTCCGCGTCGTCGGTGGTGATGCCCACCACCGAGAGGCCCTGCGCGCCGTACTTGTCCTTGAGAGCGCTGAGCCGCGGCGCGAGCATGCGACACGGGCCGCACCACGACGCCCAGAAGTCGACGAGCACGACGCGGCCCTTCAGCTTGTCGATGCCCGCCGGGGCGCCGGCGGTGGCCGTGACCTTCTTCCATTCGGGCGCGGGCGCTCCGACGAGGTCCATCTTGAGGATCTCGTCGCCGGACGGGCGCGAGGCGAGCACTACCGACACGGTCGTGGCCGAGCCGCGACGCTCCAGCTCGACGGCCACGGTCTCGCCGACCTTGTGCGCGCCAACCGCCCGCGTGACGTGGCCGGGCGCGGTGGTCCTCGCCCCGTCGATGGCGACGATGCGATCGCCCGCGTGGAGCCCGCCCTTGTCCGCCGGGGAGCCACGAACGACGTGCTCGACCGTGACCCCGATGTCGCCGCCGGCATCCATTGAGACGCCGAGCCACGGCGGGCCCACGAACGCGGGGAACGAAGGCGAGGCGGGCGTCCCGGGGTCGGCCTCCGCGCGTGCCGGCGCGGAGACGGCGGCGGAGACGGCGGCCGTCATCATCAGGGCCCGGAGGAATGCGCGCGCCATCCCGTTAGCTTGACGCATGGAGAGAGAAAAGAATCCCACAAAAGCTACGTGGCGCTGTCCACGGGTTCACCGCGGAAGCGCCACGAACAAGCTCGACGAACCGGATCAGGACGAGGTTAGGAGAAGAGCAAGCGCGGAGAGATAAGGAGGCGAAGCTGAAGCGAGTCTGAAGATTTCGTTCTCGGAGCCGTACCTGAAGGGAGAGTCAGAAACGCATTCGTCTCGAACCTCGTGGCGTGCAGCCCAGCACCCCGCGAAATCGCCTACCCGTGCCAGAAGCGGTCGAAGCGTAAGTTAGTAAGGGAAGGGGTGGTGCCTTGGCGGCGCCGGGTAGTGCCCAACGTTGAGCAGGAGGCATGCCATTTTTAGGATCACGAAGGATTCCGTGATGTTGGAGCTTTCCACAGGCCATCTTGTGCCGACCGGGGATGGTCGCCAGGTCGTCGTGGGACCCCGGGCACGCACTCTTTTCATAGCTGGCGCCAGTCCCTTGCCAGCCCCGCTAGAGCTGTCGCAGACAGATATCGGCACGTTGCGTGACGTCGTCGTTGACACGTACGAGGGTCCAAGTATGTTGCCGCCGTTCTCGCCGCTCTTTACGCGGGGATGGATGCGCCCGTAGCTCAGCTGGATAGAGCACTGGTCTACGGAACCAGGGGTCGGAAGTTCGAATCTTCCCGGGCGCGCCAGTAGGGACCGACATGGACGACGAGCACTGGATGCGGCTCGCGCTCGCCGAGGCGGACGCCGCCGCGGCCAAGGGCGAGGTCCCGGTGGGCTGCGTCATCGTGGCTCATGACGGGACGCTCCTCGCGACCGGCCACAACCTGCGCGAGACCGACGAGGATCCGACGGCGCACGCCGAGATCGTCGCGGTGCGCGCCGCCGCGCAGAAGCTCGGCACGTGGCGGCTCGAGGACACGACGCTCTACGCGACACTCGAGCCGTGCGTCATGTGCGCCGGCGCGCTGGTGAACGCGCGCGTGGGCCGGGTGGTGTACGGCGCCGACGATCCGAAGGCCGGCGCCTGCGCGACGCTCTTCTCCATCGGGCAGGATACCCGCCTCAACCACCGCTTCACGCTCGTGAAGGGCGTGCTGGCGACGGAGGCCGCCGAACGCCTCCGCGCGTTCTTCGCCGCCCTGCGCGCGCAGGGCAAGAAGTAGATTTCATGGTGTAAGCACATTTGGGTCCGGACTGAATGGTTCGGTCGGGCAGACGTCTGTGAGTGCGCGCGTCGCTTCGCGCCATTCAAGGAGTCCTGCCGCATGTTCACAAAACTTGGCTTCGGTCTGTCGTTCGCTCTCTTCGCCGTTGGTTGTGCGCCGCCGCTCGGAGAGCTGCACGCGAAGGCGGCCCAGGACTTCGGCTGCCCGCCCAAGTCGGGGCTCATCGACACGCGCACCGAGGCGAAGCCCGTGAACCTCGGGAGCTCGCAGCGCATGAGCATCCAGGGCTGCGGGCAGAAAGCGATTTACCACTACGACAGCCACAACGAGGTCTGGGTCCGCGAGCCCGACGCCGCGAGCACCACCACCACCACCACGAGCGCCTTGGCGCCCGCGAAGTAGGTCCGCCCCGTCAGTCGAGCGGCTGCCAGCCGGCGTCCTCGTCGAGAGGGTCGCGGCGGCCGCTGCTGACCGGCGGGCGCGGCGGAGGGCGCGCATCCCCGGCCTTGTAGAACACGACGGGCTGCGCGAGGCCTTCGGTGAGCTCCGCGCGCGAGACCTTCCCGTTCTTCGCCGCGATCCCCATGAGCGTCTGGAGGTGGCGCATCCAGCCCTCCGAGACCTGGCCCTTGTCGCGCTGCCGCCCGTAGCGGACCGGCGAGGGCATCAGGGAGGCGAGGAAGAAGCACTCGGGGAGGTTCAGCTCCTCGGGCTTCCGTCCGAAGTAGTGCTCCGCTGCGCGCGTGACGCCGTAGACGTCGGGGCCGAACTCGATCACGTTCAGATAGAGTTCCATCATGTCGTCCTTGCGGAACGCCTGCTCCAGGTAGTCCGTGAGGATGACCTCCTCGATCTTTCGCGAGAGCGTCTTCTCGCGCGAGAGAAAGAGGTTCTTCGCGAGCTGCATCGTGATGGTGCTAGCGCCCCGCACGAAGCGCCGCGCCTTGAGGTTGGCCGCGACGCTGTTCTTGATGGCGTTGTGGTTGAACCCGTGATGCTTGTAGAATGCACCATCTTCGGTGGTGAGCACGGCGGCCACCATGAAGGGGCTGATGCCGTCGAGGTCGGTCCACGAGCTGGTGGTCGGGCCGGTGGTGGTGTCGCTGGGCGTGCCGTCGGGATGATAGGTGCGGTACGTGAACGAGCTCGCGAAGCGATCCCGCGAGAGCTCGCGCGGCACCTCCATCATGCGGCAGCGGTCGTCGATCTGGTAGTCGAGCACGAGCTTGTCGATCGATCGCGTATCGAACACGACGCGTGACGTTCCGCCGAACGTGCCCGTCATCCGCGCGGTTCGGACCGTGGGCAGGAGGCCCTGGGGCGTGCTGTCGAGCAGCGCCTGGCAGGCAGCGGGCGCGACGTCGACGGCGAGCGCGAGGCCGAAGTGGTCGGTCGTCTCCTCGAGCGTGCCGTGCGTCCTGACGTGGAGCGCCCCCATGTCGAGCTGTGCCTCGTCGACGCGGAGCAGCCCCGCATCGTTCAGGAGGCCGCGCGCGCTGATCGCGAGATCGATGCCGCGCAGCGGCTCGGCGGCGAGTCGCGGCTGCTTCACCGAGATTGCCTTCAGCGCGATCTGGCCGTCGAAGGTGAGCGCGTCGCCTGGCGCAGAGAGCACCAGCAGGCCGTGCCCGGAGACGGTGCCCTTCGCGACGTCGAGGAGCCCCTTCGTTCCCTCCTTCACGCCCAGCTGCGCGAGCGTCACGGGGCCGCCCGAGAGCTTCGCGGTTACGTCGCCCATCCCGAGCGGTAGCTCGGCGTCGATGGAGAGCGGGGTGCCCGCTGCACCGCTCTTCTCGCTCGCGAACGTGAGGCGGATGACGTCGGCGTTGCGCTCCATCGTGAACGGTCCAGGCCCGAATGCGACGGGCTCGCCGCCGATGTCGAGCCTCACCGCCAGCCCGCCGATGTCGACCTTGCTCGCGTCGGGAACGCGCGCGCCGAACGTCTGCGCGAGCGTCGCGATGCGCGCGCGCACCGCGTGCAGATCGGGGAGCGGGAGGACGGGCTCGTCGGGGGCGGCGACGGTCGCGGCCGCGGCGGTCGCCGCCTTCGCGCCCGACCGGACGGCAACGGGCTTCGCGCCGCGCTTCGTGCCGGCGGCCACGACCGGTGGAAGGGGGGCGGGAGCAGGAGCAGGATCGGCGGACGCAGCGCTGACGGACGCGGCGCTGGCGGACGGCGCGGACGGCGCCTTCACGAGAGGCTCCTGGCCGATCGTGACGGTGGTGGCGGCGACGCGGCGGGCCGTGCCGTCGGGCGCGAGCTCCACGTCGCCGCCGAGCACCTCGAGGCTGGAGCGCCGGTGCGAGGCCGCGAGACGTCCGCAGCCGAGATGGATCGCGTCGTCGTCGCGCGAGGCCTTGAGCGCGGAGCCGGTGATCTCGCCATCCGCGATCTTCCACACGAGCGCCAGACCGTCGGCCGAGAGCGCGGTCTTGCGGGCCTTCTCGGCGGCCGGTGCGGTCCTGCTCGTGCCCTCCTTCTGGAAGGCCTTCAGGCGCTCCATCACCTCCTCGGGCTCGCCGTCGATGCGGATCTCGCCGCCGTGGGCGGCGACCTCGCGCACGGAGAGGCCAGCGGTGAGGTCGACGTGCACCTCGTCGATCCGCACCTCGACGCCGGCGACGTTCTGGAGATGGACGTGCACGTCCTTCAGGTTCACTGCGAAGAACCCGAGGCGCACCGAGCCGACGGTGACGTCGACGCGGCGACGCGCGCACTCCTTCGCGATCCGTGACCGCACGATGGGCCCGAACGCGAGGAGGCCGATCACGAGGAGGACGACGACCCCGCTGGCGATGGCGAGTACCCGGGGCGTCGGCAGGCGCCGACGATTCAGGCCGGGCGCCGCAGGGCCGGAAACAGCCCGGGCAGGCTGCTCGCGGTCTCGACTCGGGGGCGCACGGAGCATGGGCTCGCCATCCTAACGCTCGGGGGCCCGGAGCTCATCATCCCGGCTCTTTTTGTCAGCCCTCGAACGCGACCTCGAACTCGCCTTCGCCCTCGAGGCGCTGCGGGATCGCCTTGAAGAGCGTGATGATCTCCTTCGACCACGAGCCGCTCCCGCGCTGGAGGGGCTCGAGATCGCGGGCGATCTGGACGAGCTCGGTCTTGCGTGCCGCGGTGAGGCCGAGGAGCTCTGCCGCCTGCTCGAGCAGGGCCTGCTCCTTGGCGTCCACCTCGGAGTCGACGCCGCTCATCCACACCGCGGCGACGAAGGCGAACGCCTTGTCCCGCGCCGAGAGGTTCTCGACGAGCAGCTCGTCGACCGGCATCGGCGCCTGGAGGATCTGGTCGAGGCGATCGCGCAGCTCCTTCGTGAGGTTGAAGACCTGTGCTGCCTCCAGCACGCTCTCCTTCTCCACGTCGTCCAGGCGGCCGTCCGCCCAGGCCATCGTGATCATCAGCGCGAGGGTCTCGGTGCAGGCGTCGGCGCCAATCGTGAGCCGCTTCATGGACGGGAGATTACCTCAACTCCTTCATTCGGGCTTCGGCGTCTTCGGCCCCGAGGGCGGGAGGTCCGGCTTCTTGATCAGGTCCTTCGGCGCGTCCCCCGAGAGGGCCCCGAGGTAGGTGACGATCGACTTCGTCTGGGCGTCGGTGAGCTCCTTGCCGACCTGGAAGCGGGCCATCTGCTTCACGATCTCCTCGAGCGAGGCGACGCTGCCGTCGTGGAGGTAAGGGCCGGTCTTCACGACGTTACGGAGCGTCGGCACCTTGAACACGTAGCGGTCGACCTCCTGCTTCGTGATGCCGAAGCGCCCGACGTCGGCGTTACCGGGCCAGGGCTTGGCCACGCCGAGCTTCTGGTTCTGCGCAGCTCCCACGTATTTCCCGGCGTGGCAGGTCGTGCAATTCGCGTCCATGAACGCGCCGAGGCCGAGCTTCTCCTCGTCGGTGAGGGCGCTCGCATCGCCGGCGACGAACTTGTCCCATCGGCCCGGCGTGAGGAGCTTGCGGGTGTACGCGGCGATGGCCTTGCCCACGCTGGCCCCCGTGATCACGCCCTTGTCGTCGGGGAAGGCCTTCTTGAAGGCCGCGGCATACGCGGGGATCGAGCTCACGGTGTCGACGATGCGCTTCTCGCCGGCGTTCATCACGCTTGCCTCGGCGGCATGCGGCACCAGGAAATCCTCGATGAGCGCGCCGCGCGCGTCCCAGCCCTGCGCCAGGTTTCCCGCAGCGTTGAAGATGGTGGGCGCGTTGCGCGTGCCCTTCGCGTTCCTGGTCCCTTCGGCGATCGCCGCCTCGCCTGCGCCCGACTTCGTGACGTCGTGGCAGGTGTTGCACGAGACGTCTCCGCCGCGCGAGAGGCGCGTGTCGAAGTAGAGCTGCCGTCCGACCGCCACCTTGTCGTCGGTGAGGAGGTTGTCCGGCCGCGCGATCTTCTCGGGGAGCGCCGCGAAGACCGCGAGCTGCGTGGGGTCGTAGGGGCGTCCCTTCGGGGCTTCCGCCGAGGGCGGCGTGGTCGTCGCCGCGGGCTTGTCGGTGGCGGGCGCGGAAGGCGCGGCGGGCTTCTCGTCACAGGCCGCAGCCGGGGCCGCGGTCGCGAGGAGGAGAGCAACGGCGATCGAGCGGGAGGAAAGCATGGGCGGCGGAGTATAGGGCGGGCGCCCGGCGGGAAGAGCGGGCATGGCGCGGCGGGCGCTCGACCCTGCGCCACGGCCACGAGCTCGATCACTGCGCGGTGTCGCAACGGCAGCCGCGCGCGAGCCGATGGTGGGGTACGGGGCCCTCATCGTCGACCGGCGGCGGGAGATGGCGGTTGCGCGCCGCATTCGCGGGCCATCTGGAGGCGCTCGAGGAGCGGCAGCACACGAAACGAGAAAAGAACCGAGGCGGGACTTGCGCCCGGTACCCCTCCCGCAATAATCGGGGTTCATGCACATTCTCAGGACGACGCTCGGCGCTCTCGCTGCCACGCTCGTCGCTTCGCGTGCGTTCGCCCAGGCCCCGAGCCCCCCGCCGCCGCCTGCGCCCACCGGTGCGGCGGCTACGAGCGCGCCGGGGAAGGCGAATCCCTCGGGGATCAGCGAGGATGCGCGCATGCACTTCGCCGCGGGCGTCGCGCTCCTCCAGGACCCCGAAGGCGAGAAGGTCGAGGACGCCTACCGCGAGTTCCAGAAGGCGTTCGAGATCTCGCAGTCCCCGAAGATCCTCGGGAACCTCGGCTTCTGCGCCATGCGGCTCGAGCGCGATGGCGAGGCCATCGAGGCCTACTCGCGGTACCTGCGCGAGGTCCCCGACATCGACACCGACGAGCGCGCCCAGATCGTCCGCGATCTGCAGACGCTCACGGTCGGCGTGGCGCGAATCACCATCACCACGGACAAGCCCGGCGTACGCCTGCTGGACGTGCGCACGCCCACCCGCGGCGAGCGCGTGACGAACGTGTATGGCCCGGTCGACGGCAAGACCGACATCGGCGTGCGCCCCGGCCACCATGTGATCACCGCGAAGCTCGCCGATCACGAGGACGTGGTCTGGGAGGTCGACGCGTTCGCCGCCTCCCGCGACAAGTACGCGTTCACCATGAAGCTCCGCGTGATCACCGCGCAGGGACCTATCGGCGCTCAACCGCGAGGCCCGAACGTGGCCCCGCTGATCGTGATGGGCATCGGCGGCGCGATGGTCGTCGCCGGGACCATCACCGGCATCGTGGCGCTCGACAAGACCAGCGGCATCGAGAACAAGTGCCCGAACGACGCCTGCCCGCGCAGCTTCGACCTCGACGGCGAGCGCTCCTCGGCGAAGACGGTCGTGCGCGTGACCGACGTGCTGCTGATCGGCGGCGGCGTGGTCACGCTCGGCGGGCTCGGGTGGCTGCTCTTCGGTGGCGACAAGCAGGACGCGAAGCCGGCGGCGCGCGCCACGCTGCCGGTCCCGAGCGCCGGGTGTGGTCTGGATGGCTGCCGGGCGTCGATGAAGGTGGTGTTCTGATGGGTCTCGTCCGACGTCTCGCGATGCTCGCTTCCACCCTCGGCCTCGCGGCCTCGAGCAGCTCTTGCTTCGCGGTGACGAACCTCGACCGCTTCGAACAGAACGGGGCGAGCTCGTCGAACTTCAACGATCTGCGCCTCACGGTTCGCGGCATGACCTCGCACGTGAGCGAGCTGTTCGAGTACCGCATCGTCGACAGCACCAACACGCTGCAGTCGCGCGGGCAGATCTTCCCGCTGGGCGGGCCCGACGCGACCATGTTCGCCCCCGGCGCCGTGCCGAAGCAGAACGGCCCCTTCACCCTCGATTTCTACGCCGATCACGACAACTCCGGGAACTACGACCGGGACGAGAAGAACGGCACCGGCGACCATTCGTGGCGCATCCCCCTCACTGACGCCCTGCTCGACGACACGGGCGCGTTCGTCGTCACGTTCGACCACAACACGTCATTCTCGGTGCTCACGAGCCCGGCGCCGCCGCGCGAGATCGGCGCGCCCGCGGTGGTGCACCTCACGAACATGGCGACCTTTTTGGGTAAGCGCGTGGAGCTACGCATTGCCGACGCGAGCTCGAAGCGGGTGGTGGTCCTCTACCGCGTCCCGGTCCTGGGTACCGCGACCTACGACGTCACGGTACCGGGGATGATCGAGGGAGGCGTCACCTACACGGTCGAGATCTACACGGATGACGGCGCCACGCCGCCGGGTTCGGTCCGCGCCTTCCGGGTGACGAAGACGTCGGTGCCCGCGGGGCTGGACCTGTCGTTCGACCCGATCGCGGCCGGTCCGTCGGCCGAGGTCACGGACGTCGCAAGCCCGTAGCTCCTGCCTGAATCTCGAGCCTGGCGAGCGGGTCTTCGCTAGGATGAAGCTGGATTTTCATGGCACTCGAACCGGGACAGATTCTCGACGGCAAGTACCGCGTCGGTCGACTCATCGGCGAGGGTGGCATGGGCACCGTCTTCGAGGGGGAGAACTCGCGGATCGGTCGTCGTGTGGCGATCAAGGTCCTGCACGCGCAGGTGGCCGCGATGCCCGAATTCGTCGAGCGCTTCGAGCGTGAGGCGAAGGCCGCGGCACGCATCGGCTCGCAGCACGTCTGCGACGTGCTCGACCTCGGCGATCTGCCGAACGGCGACCGCTACATCGTCATGGAGTTCCTGGACGGCGTATCGTTCGAGGACCGCCTGGCGGCGAAGGGCAAGCTCACCGCCGCCCAGCTCGCGCCGATCGCGTTCGAGCTCCTGGAGGGGCTGGGCACGATGCACCACGCCCGCGTCATCCATCGCGATCTGAAGCCGGCCAACGTGTTCCTCGCGCGCCTGGCCTCTGGCCGCGGCGAGACCGTGAAGATCCTCGATTTCGGCGTCGCGAAGCTCCAGCCGTTCGAGGGCGAGGTCGGCACGATGACCCAGACGGGCACGATGATGGGGACGCCGCTGTACATGTCCCCGGAACAGGCCCGGGGAGCTCGGGACGTCGACGGGCGCACCGACATCTACGCGGCGAGCGTGATGTTCTATCGCGCGCTATCCGGCGTGCTTCCGTACTCGGCCGAGACGCTCAACGAGCTCCTTTTCAAGATCGTCCTGGAGGACCCGAAGCCGATCCGCGACGTGGCGCCCGAGGTCGACGAGGTCTTCGCCGGGATCGTCCACAAGGGCCTGGCGCGAGAC
>JAYTHX010000225.1:0-4789 GCA_043732195.1 Polyangiaceae bacterium | reverse complement strand
AGCCGCCGAGGATCTGCGCGATGGGCCGGATCAGGTCGCCGGCCTTGAACCGGTCGGTGAGCGACTTGGAGACGGTGCACACGAGCTGCGCCTTCGGGCCGTTGATCGATCCGAGCAGGACGATCGCATCGCCCAGCTTGTCGCGCAGCTTCTCCGCGAGCTCGCGGAGCATCGCGCCGTCCGGCACGTCGACCTTGATCGCGATGACCTTGCCGAAGGGAAGCTCCCTGGCCTTGGCCGCGAGGTCGTCGATGCCGCCGCCGCCCGTGGCTCCGCCCGCGGCGCCGCCGCCGCCGAACGCGAGCTTGCGCTTCGTCTCGGCGAGCTCCTTGTCGACGCGGCGCGAGTCCTCGATGAGCTTCTCGATCTTCTCGCCGAGGTCGTTGGGGCCCGCCTTCACGAGGCGCGCCGCGTTCTTGAGCGAAGACTCGAGCTGCCGCATGTGCGCGAGCGAGTTGAGGCCGGTCGCCGCCTCGATGCGCCGAACGCCGGCCGCGATGCCGCTGTCCGAGAGGATCTTGAAGAGCCCGAGCTCGCCGAGCGCGCGCGCGTGGGTGCCGCCGCACAGCTCGACGGAGTCCTTGGTCATCGTCAGGACGCGCACGACGTCGCCGTACTTCTCCTCGAAGATGGCCATCGCCCCGCGCTTCTTGGCCTCGGCCTGGGGGAGCACCTCGGTGAGGATCGGCGCATCGGTGAGGATCTTCTCGTTCACGAGATCCTCGATCTGCTGCAGATCCTCGGCGGAGGGCGCCTTGCCCGACGAGTAATCGAAGCGCAGGCGATCCGGCGCGACGAGCGAGCCCTTCTGCGTCGCGTTCTCGCCGATCACCTTGCGGAGCGCCCAGTGGAGCAGGTGCGTCGCCGAGTGGTTGCGGCGGGTAGCGGTGCGGAGGCGGTGATCGACCTTCAGCTCGGCAATGTCACCAATGGATACCTTTCCCTCGAGCACCTCGCCGAGGTGCACGACGAGGCCGGTGAGCGGCTTCTGCGTGTCGTCGATGCGGATCTTCGCGCCGCCGGCCGTGCGGATCTCGCCCTTGTCCCCGACCTGGCCGCCGGACTCGGCGTAGAACGGCGTCGCGGAGACGACGATCGCGACCTTGTCGCCCTGCGCCGCCGTCCGCGTGGGGGCGTTCGCCTTGTCGGGGCCGTGCGCGAGGAAGAGGACCGTGCCGGTGCCCTCCTCGGCCTCGTAGCCGTTGAAGCGGACGGACGCGTTCTCTTCGCCGTTGTTCGCGTCGCGGAGGGCGACCTGCGCCTGGCGGTAGATGTCGACGACCGCCTCGTCCATCTTGAAGCCTTCGCTGCGCCCCTTCTGCTCCGCCATCGCCTTCTCGTAGGCACCGACGTCGATCGTGAGATCACGCTCTCGCGCGATGACCTCGGTGAGGTCCATCGGGAAGCCGTACGTGTCGTACAGCTTGAAGACCGCGTCGCCCGGGATCACGGTGCCGCCGCTGCTCTTCAGCCGGCCGACCTCCTCGTCGAGCATCTTCAGGCCGCGGTCGATGGTCTCGCGAAAGCGGACTTCTTCCTGCTGCACGACGTCGGCGATGACGTCCTTGCGCGCGACGAGCTCGGGGTACGCATCGCCCATCTGACGCACCACCTCGAGCGCGACCTCGTGGAGGAACGGCTTCGCGATCCCCAGACGATGGCCGTGCCGGATCGCGCGGCGCATGACGCGGCGGAGCACGTAGGGGCGAGCGGCGCGATCAGGGAAGATGCCCTCGGAGATGCAGAACGCGGTGAGTCGCGCGTGGTCCGCGATCACGCGCATCGACACGTCGTCGTCGCCCTGGGTCCCGCCGTACGGCTTCCCCGCGAGCTCCGCGGCCTTCTCCACAAGAGACCGCAGGAGATCGGTGTCGTAGTTGCTGGTCTTCCCCTGGATCACGCTCGTGACGCGCTCGAGCCCGGCGCCCGTATCGACCGAGGGCTTGGGCAGCGGGTTCATCTCGTACCCGCCGCCGCCCGCCTTCTCGGAGCGGTTGAACTGCATGAACACGAGGTTCCAGATCTCCATCCAGCCCTTGCCGTCGGCCGTGGGCTCCTGACCGAACGTGGAGGGCGTGGGCTCGCCGTCACCGGTGAAGAAGTGGAGCTCGGTGCACGGACCGCACGGACCGGTATCGGCCATCTGCCAGAAGTTGTCGCCGGGCATGCCCGGGACACCGATGATGCGGTCGTCCCCGAAGCCGGTGACCTTCTTCCAGATGGCCCGCGCCTCGTCGTCGGCGGGGATGCCGTCGGCGCCGCCGAACACGGTGATCACGAGGCGGTCCTGCGGGATCTGCCACTCCTTCGTGAGCAGCTCCCAGGCGAACGGGATCGCGTCGTCCTTGAAGTAATCGCCGAAGCTGAAGTTGCCGAGCATCTCGAAGAACGTGTGGTGGCGCGCGGTGACGCCGACGTTCTCGAGGTCGTTGTGCTTGCCCGAGATGCGGATGCACTTCTGGCTCGACGTGGCCCGGGTGAAGGAGCGGCGGTCCTTGCCCGTGAACACGTCCTTGAACGGGACCATGCCCGCGGCCGTGAACATGAGCGTGGGGTCGTTCTGCGGGACCAGCGGCGCGGAGGCGCAGACCTCGTGGCCCTTGCTGGCGAAGAAGGAGAGGAACGACGAGCGGACTTCGGACGCGGTCTTCGAGCTCATGGACGAAGCAGTTCACTAGCACGCAGCGCCGACGGCGAGGAGCCCAGGCCGCCCGCGCCGCCGTCAAGCCCGCTCGCGCTGCCAGTGGACGCCGGGCCGCTGCGACGCTCAGACTACGAGAGACGTGCACGCGGATGGACTTCAACCTCGCCACGACCGTCTCGCTGTGTTCGGCCGCCACCTGCGGTTCGCTCGCCGTCCTCGGGGCCTACCTCGGGCGCGCCCCCGCGAGCCGGCGCTTCCGGTACGCCGCGCTCGCCGGCTTCGCGGCCGCCCTCTACTGCCTGACGAACGCCGTCCTGGCCGGCCGCCTCGGTCCCGGTCCGACCGCCTGGGCCGGTCGCGTGAGCATCCTGTTCGCGGTGACCCACGCCGGCGCGTGGCTCGCGTTCCTGGCGGACTGGGACGGGCGAAGGCTCTCGCGGGTCGAGCGCACGGTGATCGCCCTCGGTGTGCTGGCGGCGCTGGTCGGGCTCGTCCCGGGCGTCGCGGTGCTCGAGACCTTCACCGAGCGCACCGTCGGCTGGGCTGGTGTCACTTACCATGATCCCGGCATCGGTCCGCTCGCGCTGCCGATCGTCTGCATCATCTACGTCGGGCAGGTCCTCGCCGCACTGGCGGCGCTGCGGATGAGCGCCCGGAACCCGCGGGCGTTGGTGGTAGCGGCCGCGCTCGGGGTCTTCTGCATCGTCATGCTCGTCGACGTGACCTCGGGCATGCACTGGGTGGATACGCCCTACCTGGTCGATCCCGCGCTGGCGCTGGTCTTTCTCAGCATCGGCTCGGTGGTCATGCTGGACGCCGCGGAGACCGCGACGAAGTCGGCGGAGCTCGAGCGGGCCCGCGCCTCGCTCGCGGAGCGGGAGAACCTCGCAGCGCTCGGGCAGCTCGCGGCGGTGGTCGCCCACGAGGTCCGCAACCCGCTCGCCATCATCTACGGAGCGCTCGCGACGCTGCGGCGCGGCATCCACGGGGAGGACGACACGAAGCTCCTCGGCATCGTGGGCGAGGAGGCGGAGCGTCTGAAGCAGCTGGTCGCGCGCCTCCTCGAAACCGTCCGTCCGTTCGAGCTGCAGTACTCGCGGCGGCCGGTGCAGGAGCTCCTCCGCTCGGCGATCGCGCAGGTGACCTCGAGCGCCGGCGCTGCGCCTGCGCTCGTCGAGCTCGAGTGCACGCAGCTCGATGACGTCGAGTGCGACGAGGTCCTGCTCGGCCAGGCCATCTCGAACCTCGTGCAGAATGCACTCGTCGCGACGGGTCGGCGCTCGCCGGTACGCGTGCGCGCCGCGGTGGAGCGCTCCGAGCAGCCGGCGACGCTGCGCATCGAGGTCTCCGACGACGGCGACGGCGTGGCGGTCGAGGTCGTCCCGCGGCTCTTCACGCCGTTCTTCACCACCCGCGCGACGGGCACCGGGCTGGGGCTCGCGCTGGTGAGGAGGATCGCCGGCGCGCACGGCGGCAACGTGGACTACGCGCCCCTCGCGGGAGGCGGCGCGAGCTTCGTCCTGCGCGTCCCGCTCAGGCCGGTACGTTGAGGTAAGGCGCGTTGGAGCGCGCGATCCGCTGCCAGAGCTGATCGTGGAGCTGGTCCATCTGGAACTTATGCTGCCCGTCCGCGAGGGACGCATCGAGGCGTGCGAGCGTGAAGGCGGCGGTGATGAGCTGCTCGTCGCTGTGGGTCGGGTCGAGCGCGACGTGCGGCCAGGCCACCGACGGGTCGGCGTTCATGCGGTAGCCCATCGCCGCCATGCCGCGCGCTCGCTCGCTGATCGTCGAGAGCAGGCCGTCGCGGAAGCTGCGCCGGGCCTCGCCCAGGTCTGCCGGGTCGACCTGGTAGCCGAGGTGCAGCGCATAGACCGCGCGCTTCTTCTTCTCCTCGGGCGAGAGCTTGCCGACGACCGCCCAGCCGAGGATGGTGCCGACGAGCAACGCGAGCGTGACCACGCCCGTGAAGACGCCGACCACGGCCATGGCGACGGGCTCGTCGGAGACGTCGTTGATCGCGTCCACGCCGATGATGATCGACGCGACGACCGCGAGCGGTCCCCAGATCCGGAGGTAAGCGGCCAGCATCGACTTCAGGCTGAACCCCGTCTTGATGCCCTTGAAGCTCCCGCCGTTCTCCTCGAA
>JAYTHX010000224.1:0-4814 GCA_043732195.1 Polyangiaceae bacterium | reverse complement strand
AGCTGCTCTTCGGCCTGCCTTACGAGGGCGCGGTGGTCGCGGTGGGCGTGGTGATGCTCGCGTACGTGCTGTTCGGCGGCATGATCGCGACGACCTGGGTGCAGATCGTGAAGGCGGTGCTGCTGCTGGGCGGCGCTTCGGTGCTCGCCGTGATCGTGCTCGCGAAGTTCGGCATGAACCCGCTGCGCCTCTTCGCCGAGGCCTCCCGCATGTACGGACCCGAGGTGCTCGCGCCCGGCAAGCTGGTGACGAGCCCGCTGGAGGCCATCTCGCTCGGCCTGGCGCTGATGTTCGGGACCGCGGGCCTCCCGCACATCCTGATGCGCTTCTACACCGTGCCGGACGCGAAGGCGGCGCGCAGCTCGGTGTTCTACGCCACCGGCTTCATCGGTCTCTTCTACCTCATCACGTTCATCCTCGGCTTCGGCGCCGCGGTGCTCGTCGGCCGTGACGTGGTGAAGGGAGTCGACAAGGGCGGCAACATGGCCGCGCCGCTGCTGGCGGAGGCGGTGGGCGGCACGGCGTTCCTCGGTTTCATCTCCGCGGTCGCGTTCGCCACCATCCTGGCCGTGGTGGCGGGGCTCACGCTCTCGGGCGCGGCCTCGCTCTCGCACGACCTGTGGAACCACGTCGTGCGCAAGGGCAAGGCCGAGGAGGCCGAGCAGCTGAAGATCGCGCGCGTCGCCACGGTGATCCTCGCGCTGATCGCGATCGCGCTCGGCATCGTCTTCAAGGGGCAAAACGTGGCCTTCATGGTCGGCCTCGCGTTCGCGATCGCGGCGAGCGCGAACTTCCCGGCGCTGCTGCTCTCGATGACCTGGAGCCGCTTCTCCACGGCGGGCGCAGTGGCGAGCATGCTCACGGGGACGTTCTCCGCGATCCTCCTCATCTGGCTCTCGCCCACCGTGCAGATCGATCTCCTGCATCATTCCTCGGCGATCTTCCCGCTCAAGAATCCGGGGCTCGTCACGATGGCGATGTCGTTCGCGGCGGGCGTGGTCGCTTCCCTCGCGCGACCCGACCAGGACGCAGCGCGGAAGTTCGCCGAGGTCGAGCGCCGCATCCAGCTCGGCGCCGAGCCCGACACGCAAGATCCGCAGTGACGCTATCGACGAGCGCGTGATTTCGCGCTCCCATGGAATGCATGGTCCCGGTGAAGGTGACGGTGGCGGTCGGTCGCAAGTCGGTACCCATCGACGACGTCCAGAACCAGAAGGTCGTGAGCGCGCTCCGTCAGGCGGCGCGTGACGTCGGCGTCCGCCTCGCGCAGGCGAAATGCCCGACGCACGAGCAGGGCCCCACCAACGTGCGCCTCCACTTCGACACGTCGGGCATCGGTGACCTCAAGTACGAGTCGTGCTGCGAGGAGCTGGGCAAGGCGATCTCGAAGCTGGTCTGACGGAATAGCCCTACCAGTAGAGACGGAGCTCGCGAACGAGGCCGCTGTCGCCGCGCTGGAACGCGAACATCGCAGGGGCGGGTGCCTCTCCGCGGCGCTCGATGGTGCCTTCGAGACATGCGGTCCGCCCGTCGTCGGCGGCGCCGGCGAGCTGGAGATCGAGATCGCCGAGATCCGAGAGGTACACGCCGAGCGTCCCGTCGGCCTTCGAGTGCACGCGCCCGCGCGGGTCGACGACGCGCGCCGCCTCCTCGAAGCCCGCGAGCGCTCGCTCGAGCGCGCTCCGCCGCAGGCTGTCGACGATGCTCTCGACGAGCGAGGCGAGCGGCGTGTCCACGTCGACCGGGAGCAGCGGCGAGCGCGGCTTGCGTCCCTCGACCGCCTCGGCCTCGTAGTACACGCGCAGCTCGATCTCGCGAAGGCGTCGCCGCTCGGCGACGATGGCGATCGGAACCGACAGCGCCTCGCCGCCGATGGTCATGGCGAGGCGGCCTTCCGAAGCGTCACGATCGATCCCGGTGGTCGAGCACACGTGCTCGTACGTGGCGTGGCCTTCGGCGAAGTACGACGCGACGCGCGCGAGGAGCGGCTCGATCGACGCGAGGCTCGTAGCTCGACCGTGACGGGGATCGTCGATCGTGGCGCGGTCGCCGAGGCGACGCGAGAGGGCGTCCACCGCGCCGGTGACGAGCGCAGGGACGAACACGTCGGCGAGGCGACCTCGCAGATCGCTGGGGGGCGACCGTTCGTCCGTCATGCGACCAGGATAACGACCTTTCGACTTTGAAACGCGAGAACGCCCGATCCGGCCCTGCAGGTTCGCGAATGCACACACCGGCGCGACGTCCTTGACCGGCCGATTGCATAAACGCAAAGATGGCCTTCTTATGTGAACGATTTGGTCGATTCGTGCGTAGTCATTACGACCTCTTGGGCGCGGCATGGAACTCGCTTGCTCCTGTGCGGCACCGCGTTGAGGCTTACCCCCCCCTAGCCCGGACGCGGTGCCGTTTTTCCCCCCGATGTGCAAGAGTCCGCGGCGATGAGGGTTCGCCGGGGCTTCGCGGGTCTGCTTCTTCTCGTCTCCGCCGCTTGCAGCCGGACTCCTCCCGAGCCCGCGCCGCCGTCGACCATCAACAGCAGCCCGCCGCTCGCTGCTTCGAGCGGCGCGAGCGCCGATCCCTCGCCGACGCCGACGCCCGCTGCCGCGCCGATCGCTCCCGCCGCCGCAGTCAAGCCCGCGCGCTGCATCGCCCCGCTCGCCGCCGACGCGCCCGCCATCCCGCCCGTCGCCTCGGTCGCGGTGTGCCCCAAGGATCCCGACGGCATCCCCAAGGCCGGCACCGGCGTCGTGACCTTCCCCGACGCGCCGAGCACGCCCAAGGTCGACGTCGAGCTCGCAGTGAGCGAGAAGGAGATCACGCGCGGCCTCATGTACCGCCGCTCGATGCCCGAGGAGCACGGCATGCTCTTCCGTCTCGACGAGCGGCGCGAGCACACGTTCTGGATGCATAATACATGCATGCCGCTGGACATGCTCTTCATCGACGACGACGGCACGGTGGTCGGCATCGTGGAGTCGGCGACCCCGCTCACGGACTCGTCGCGCACCGTCGGCTGCCCCTCGGTGTTCGTGCTGGAGGTCAATGCAGGCTGGTGTCGACGGCACGGCGTGAAGCCCGGGCAGAAGCTCGGCATCCCGGCGAACGCCCGCTGAACTTGTGCTAGAGACGCCGTCGATGCGTACGGTCAACCTCTCGCTCCTCGCCGGTCTCGTTGCTCTCGTCCTGCTCGTCGCGTGCAAGAGCCCGCCCTCCGAGCTCGAGCCTGCGCAGAACAACCCGACCACCACGACCTCGCAGACGAACGCCCCGAACGCGTCGGTGAAGGGCGGGAACGGCGACACGCCGGCCCCTGCGAAGAAGGGCGGCGGCGGCGGTGACCCGATGGATGGGAGCTTCTCCCTCGCCGCCGCGACGAAGGACCTGAAGGGCGCGGGCCCCATCGTCGCGAAGATCGAGACGTCGAAGGGTACGCTCCAGTGCAAGCTCATCGAGGACAAGGCGCCGATCACGGTCGCGAACTTCATCGGTCTCGCGACCGGTAAGCGCTCGTGGAAGGACCCGAGCGGTCAGTGGGTGAACAAGCCCGCGTACGACGGCACCGGCTTCCACCGCATCATCAAGGGCTTCATGATCCAGGGCGGCGACGCGCGAGGCAACGGCTCGGGCGAGCCGGGCTACGTCATCAAGGACGAGCTGTGGGAGGGCGCGAAGCACGATCGCGCCGGTCTCCTCTGCATGGCGAACCGCGGTCCGGACACAAACGGCGCGCAGTTCTTCATCACCGACGCGGCGGCGGCCCACCTCGACCGGAGCTACACGATCTTCGGTGAGTGCGCCCCCATCGAGGTGGTGCACGACATCGCGAACACGCCGACCAGCCCCGGCGACAAGCCGCAGACGCCGGTGACGATCAAGTCCGTCACGATCAGCCGCGACGAAAAGAAGAAGTAACCGCGGCCCGAGAGCTCGCCGGCGAGCCCGAGGCCTCGGTCAGTGGCCGAAGTGGCCGGTCAGCGAGCCCTCGCCGAGGATGTGGCCGTCGATGGCCTCGTCGACCTGGGCGCGCGTCGCGCCTTCCTGGAGCTTCAGCACCGTGTCGACGGCGACCACGCGGAAACGGTAGCGGTGACCCTCGCCCTTCGGGGGACAGGGGCCGCCGTAGCGCGGCGCGCCGAAGTCGTTCAGCCCGAAGCGCGCCGCCTCGCCGCCCGCCGCGAGGTCCGGCGCGGCCGGCAGCTTGCGCAGCTCGGGCGAGAGATTGAACGCGATCATGTGCGTGAACATGCCGCTCGAGGCGTCCGGATCCTCGACGTAGAGCACCAGCGACTTCGTCGCGTCGGGCGGTGAGCTGAAGACCAGCTCCGGCATCACCTCGCTGCCATCGCACGTGTGGTCGACAGGCAGGCGCGCGCCCTCGGCGAACGCGCGGCTCGTCACCGTGATGCTCGCGCCTCGGCCTGCACCTGCTGCGTAGCGCGGCTCGATGAGCGGCTTGGCGCAGGCCGCGACCAGGACGAGGAGGGGGAGCGAGGCGAGGAGAGCGCGCGCTTGCATGGTCAGTCCTGGGGGAAGACGGCGTTGGGATCGTGCGAGTAGAACGCGCCGTACATCGGCCGCTCGAACGTTACCGCACCGAACAGGTTCCACAGCACCGCCCACGCCGTCGCGTACTGGAAGACGCGCCCGAAGCGCGGCACGCCCACCGCCAGCATCACGAAGAGCAGCACCGCGTAGTCGTTCGAGAAGCGGTAGCCGAACTGGAACCAGCCGCTGTTCTGGTAGAGCAGGTTCATCACGAGCGGCCCGAGCGCGCCGAAGAACGCAGCCCAGGTGAGGAACGTGGCCCGCTT
>JAYTHX010000223.1:0-14723 GCA_043732195.1 Polyangiaceae bacterium | reverse complement strand
TCAACGGAGGCAAGGCCTCAACAGGCGGAGCGGCGCAGGCGCCCGGCGCGGGCGGCGCGCCCGGCGCGGGCGCTCCGCAGACGTACCGGATGGCCACGCTCGAGGCGGACGGCACCGTTGCGTGGGGCGGCGACGTCGAGCTCATTGAAGCGCCGACCTCGAGCCACTCGCGCCTCGCCACGTTCATTTCGGCCTCGGGCCAGACGCTAGGCACGCATACCGCGCACTTCTTCCCGTACGACCACCTCCCCGGCGGCGTGCTCGTCGTCCCCTCGGCTCCGCAGTCGGCGACCGCGCCGTCCAGCATCCAGGCCCAGAAGGCCTGGTCGCAGGTCCGCATCTCCGGCGCCGCGAACGCGCTCGCGCGCTGATCGCGCGCCAGTACGAGACGGCGAGGCCCACGCGCCAGAACCCGCCGTTCACGGCGAGGGAGCCGAGCCCCGTCGACGCGTCGGAGCCGAGCACATCGGCCTCGTCGCGGTCGGGTCGCGGGCGTAGCGCGCGGCGAACGCTGTGATCGCTGCTGCCGGCGAGGCGGAGCGTCGCGCCGGCGCTGAGATCGACCGCGAACGCCCACCGGGCGTCCTCGAGCGTCGCCCCGGAAGACGGATCCTGCACGCGCGCAACGTAGCCCACGGCCCCGGGGGCCATCCGCACGAAGCCGTCGAGCCACGGCGTGAAGTACCAGCGCGCCGCGACCGGCACGGTGAGGCGGTTGACCGTGAGGCGCGTATCGAAGCCGCGCGCCCCCGACGAGCGCGAGCCGATGTCCCAGGCCGCTCCCGCAGCGATGGCGAGCTTGCCCTGCGTGTAGAATGCATACCATTCGGAGGATGGGCCGGGACCCGCGGGGCCCCTGCGCGACGCCCTTCCGCGGACTGCCGACTGCGGCCTCGCGCGGCGCCGTTCAGCTGCCGATCCACACGCCTTGGCGGTTCGCCGTGCTGATGTCGCGGCGAAGCTCCGCCTCCTTGCGATCGAGGTCCGCGCCGCCCTCGCCGCGGCGGCGGCGGCTCTTCACGAAGGCCAGCTCCACCAGCTGGAGCTGCTTCTTTCGACGGAGCCGAAAGGCGCGCCAGCCGCCGGAGAAGAGGACGGCCCAGTTCTTCATGCCCAGCGTGAAATAGCTCGAGACCAGCTGAAGCTCCTTCGGGTGGAGCAGGTTGCCGACCTCGTTGAACAGCTCGCGGATGACGATGGTGCGGTCTCGCACCACGAGGAGCGCGAGCAACAGGAAGAACAGGAGATCGATGCCCCAGGAGATGACGAGCATCATGACGAGGCCGACACCGCCGCCGATCGTGGGCAGCGCGTTGTGCATGGCGTGCATGAGCATCGCGCAGCCAAAGCCGAAGACCGGCGCGAAGACCTTGAGCCACCAGCTCTTGGCCTCGCTGGCGATGCCGAACCCGAGCCCCGTGCAGGCAGTGAACGTGCAGTGCGAGAGCCCCAGCAGCACTGTGCGCAAAAAGAGCAAGAAGACGAAGCCACCGAACCCGCTCGTGGCGAACTGGTTCGCGACGTAGAGTATGTCCTCGGTGAGCGTGAAGCCGAGGCCGACGACGCCGCCATAGATCGCGCCGTCGAGCGGGCCGTCGAGCTCGCGCAGGCCGAGCGCGCTCGCGAGCGCGATCAGCGAGACGCCAAGGCCCTTGAAGCCTTCCTCGAAGACGGGCGCGAAGACGGTGGCGCCGATGACGTCCATCTCCTCGGGCCTGGCGCCGAGGAGATCGCTCGTGATCTTCGACGCGATCGACGACGTGATGCCGCCGCCCAGCGTCGCGAAGATCGCGCCCCAGATGAACGCCACGGCGATCAGCCACCAGGGCTCCGGCTCGAAGCGGTCGGCCCACCGGATCACGAACAGGTACGTGAGCACGAGCGGCGTGACGAAGATGACGCCGAGAATGAGCCCCACGAGCATGTCGTCAAAACGTAGCACTCTGCAGCGCCCCCCCAAGGCGAATCGGGACCCGCCACCAGCTCGGTCAGGGGCTGCTCGGAAACTCCGCTGGCGTGGGAAGATGCGCGCTCCCCGGCGCATACGCCGCGGCGATGGCGGTGTACGAGAGCTTGTCGTCGACGCGGCGGTCCTGCTGCACGTAGAGGTACGACGTATCACCGGTCTGGAGCAGCGCCGGCGCCGCCTCCTTCGCGCCCACTGAATAGATGGGGTTGGGCTGGCGCTCGAGCGGGCCCTGATCGCTGAAGCGCCCCGCGTAGCCAATCGCAGTCACGCCCGCGCCGTCGTAACCCGTGTAGAGAACACGCAGATGCGGGCGCCCCACCGGCGTCGTCTCGAGCGACGCGCACGGGTCGGCGACGCGCGCGGTGTCGAACGGTGGCTTCTCGTGCGGCAGCAGCGAGCCCGGCGCCGCATCGGGCGCGGGCCCCAGGATGGGCGCGGGGGAGAGCCGCGCGAAATGCGCACCACCGTCCGTGCTCTCGGCCTCACCGATCGACGTGCCGGCCGAATAGAGGAGACGAACGCGCCCGCCCGCGAGGACGTACGCCGAAGGCGCGCGCACCTCGGTGCTCTCCCAGGCCGAGCCGGGATCACGCACGAGCAGCGGCCCCGGGTCCTTCTGGAACGTGAGGCCGTCGCTCGAACGCGCGCTGCCGATCCCGCCTGCCGCCGCGTAGTAGAGGACGAAGCCAGCGGCCGTACGCAGCACGAACGGCCCCGATACCGACGTCCCCTCCCACGCCTGATCCGCGGCGAGCACGACGGGCGCGGTCTTTCCAAAGTCGCTCGTCGAGCCGTAGAACGCGCGGCCGTCCTCCGCGCGGGTGCGCACGATCACGTCGCGGCCGTCGCGCTTCGCGACCACGTAGAGCAGCGTCGCGGCGCCGTCGGCGACGACGGCGGGCTCGCGGTAGAGCGCAAGGCGGTCGTCGTACACGAACGGCGCGATCTCGCGGACCTCGTCGGCGGCGAGCTTGCGAAAGGGCCCGACCCCCACCGTCGGCAGGTTGCGGTTCCCCTCCCCGCTCCCGCCGGTGGTGGCGCACGCGGCGAGCGCCACGAGGAGCAGGATCGCGGAGCGGCGCCTCACGGCTCCTCCTTGGTGGACGCTCCCCAGCCGTCGAAGGCGACGGTGAGCATCAGGCCGAGGTTCACGATGTATCCGTGCGCCGAATAGTCGCCGACGAAATCGGCCGCGCTCGCCTTCTTCGTCGTGTCCTCGATGAGCTCGCTGATCGCGGCGTGCACGTCGAGCGAGAGCGAGGCGGGCAGCTCCTTCGCGAGCCCGCGCGCGGTGGCGCCGAGGCCCAGCGAGAGTGTGTGGCGATCGCGGTCGACGTAGTTCGTGAGCCCCGTCTGCGGCTCGATGGGCGTCTTCGAGACCTCGTAGCCGCCGCGCACGAAGCCTTCGAGACGGCGCGAGCCGTACGCGCGCCACTCCACGCCGAGATGCGGGATGATCCGGTCGTGCATGCGCAGGGGGACGATGCGCGTCGCGGCGGGCGTCTGCGGGGGCGTGATGGTGGACGGCCAGCCGCCCGACGGAGGCGGGATGTCGAGCAGCACGTCGAGGCGCGCCACCGGAGGAACATAGGCCGACCAGTTGATCCACGTCGCGTCGAACGTGCCGCGCACGTTCTTCGCGAGCTTCCACGAGCCGCCAAACACCAGCTGCTGGGGCAGGAAATTGTTCACGCTGTGCGTCTCGAGGTCGTAGAGCGCCGTCGTGAGCCCGACGATGTCGCCCTGGAGGTGCGCGCCGAGATCGAGGCCGAGCTGGAACTCCCCGCGGTAGACGGCGGCGAGCGCCACGGTCTCGGAGAGGATGATGCGGATGCCCGCTTGCGGATAGCGGATGGCCGTGAGATCGGCGTCGACCTCGTGCCGGAGCTGCGACTCGTCGGGCTGGAGGACGTTCGCAGCGCCCGAGATGTTCAGCTGGCCGCGCGTCGACGACATGAACGAGAGGCCGCCGCCGATCTGCAGCCACGGGAACGGCTCGATGGCGAGGTTCGCCGCGAGGTAGAGGCGCTGGTTGCGGTTGTCATAGAGCTCCCAGCGCGGCTGCTCCTGGCGGAGCGCGCGGACGCGCGAGATGCGGTCGTCGGGCAGGTGCAGGCCGAGGCCGAAGGCGAACGGGATCCCGAGGAGCCGCCCCGGCGCGACCAGCCCGGCGTTGAGGCCCTTCACCGGGTCGACGCCGTTGTCGCGCCCGTTCATCTCCAGGTAGTGGTTCGCGCGGAAGTAGCCGATGGACACCTCGAGACCGCGCGACCGCGCGAGCGCCGCGGGGTTGTAGTAGTTCGCGGCCACGCCGCGGGTCTCGGCGGCGACGGCGTTGCCCATCGCCGTCTCGCGCGAGCCGAAGCCGTACGTGTCGGGCGGGTTGGCGCGCGCGGCGCGGGGGGCAAGCGAAACCGCGAGCGCGAGAACGCCACCGAGCAGCGCCGCGGCGTGACGCTGGCGCGCCATCAGAACCGCACCCCGGCCGTCATGCCGATCACCGCGATGTGCCCGGACGATTCACCGCGGCTGAGCGCGCCGCCGTTGCCGTCGACCGACGTCACGGCGCGCGGCAGCAGCACGTGGTACTGCGCGAACACGTCGAGGTCGATGGGCGGCAGCGGCTTCGAGAGCGCGAGCCCGGCGCCCACGGTGAGCGCGAGCCGGTTGCTGTCGAAGTAGCGCGTGGGCACCGTCACGACGCCCTTCACGCCGGCGTCGTAGGCCTCGGAGCCGGGAATCTCGCTCGGCAGCGGCGTGGTCTCGTAGAACGCACCCGTGCGCGCGCGTGCCACCGCGCCCCGCGCGAGCTCGAAGCCCTGCTCGGCGCCGACGCGCACCACGAACGTGTCGTGCCAGTCGATCTTCGGCGGCGTGAGCCCGCATGCGCCGGCTCCGCCGTCGTTGCACACGACGGTGGGCTCGAGCAAGCCGGGGAACGCGCCCCAGTGCTTGTAGACGACCTGCGCGGCGAGCACGCCGAGGCCCTCGCTGCGCGCCACCTCGACCGCGGCCTGCGCGGGATCGTACTGCGCGAGCCCCGAGATGTTGAAGAGCGGGATCTGCAGCGAGCTCAGCTTCGATCCGTCGATGACGATGGCGAAGCGTGCCGTCTGCTCGCCGCGGTAGGTCGCGCCAAAGCGCCAGCGCGCGGGGCCGTGCAACGGCAGGTCGTACGTCGCGCCGAGCACGGGCGCGTACGTCGCGACGAGCTGGTCCTCGACGCGCGTGCCGACGCGCCCCGTGGCGTCGGTCGCGGCCACCACCGTACCGACCACCTCGGCGAGCGCGGCGAAGCCCACGCCCACCCGGATGCCGTAGCCGACGTTCACCCCGAGCGCGGCGCGGATGGTCACCGACTGCGCGCGGTTGTCGACCATCGGGAACTGCGTCTTCTCCGGGTAGAGCACGCGCCCGCGCACCACGACGTCGGTCGGCTCGTAGAACGCGAGCGCGAGCCCCACGCGATGCGCGAAGCGACCGCCGAGCGGGACCGGGATCTCCGCGCCGATGATGGTGCCTTTCACCGGCGCGCTGGAGATGCGTCCCGGCAAACCGTCACCCTGCGCGTCGAGGCGGAGGACGCCGCCGGTGTACCCGAGCGTCAGCTTGGGTGTCCGCACCACCGAGGCGAGGGCCGGGTTGTGCCACGCCGCCTCGTAGCCGGTGGCGTGCGCGGTACCGGTGGCCCCCATCGCGCTCGTGCGCGCGCCGTAGCCGAAGAGATCCTCGGGCGATGCCGCGGCCCCGCGCGCCGCGAGCAAGCCGGAGGCGACGCCCAGCATCGCCGCGCCTCTTCGCGCCGCCCGCAGCGTGCGCCTCGTGCCCCGCGCCTCTCGCATCCCGCGCCCGGGAATATCACGGGTCAGCCCCGCGCGGCGAGCTGGCCGCAGGCGGCCGCGACGTCCGAGCCGCCGCTGTAGCGTTTGTGCGTGAAGACCCCGCGCTCGCGGAGCGCGTCGCGGAAGGCATCCTCGCTCGCGTCGCTGACGCGCAGAAACGGGTCGACCTCGCCGGCAGGTCCTTCGTCGATCGCGTTGTAGGGGATGACGCTGAGGCGCGGGCTCGCCCCGGTGCGCGCGCGGAAGGCGATCACGAGGTCGGCGAGGGCGTGCGCATCCTCCAGCGTGTCGTTGACGCCCGCGAGGAGCGTGATCGCCCAGAGCGGCGCGAGCCCGGTGAGCGATACGTGCTCGGCCGCCGCGTCCAGCACGTCGGTCGCGAGGCCGTGGGCGCGGTCGATGGGCATGAGCGAGCGCCGCACCGTCTTGCGCGCGGAGCCGATCGAGAGGCCGAGCCGCACCTTCGGCGCCTCCGCCGCGAGCCGCCGGATGCCCGCCGGCAGTCCCGAGGTGCACACGGTGATGTTCCGCGCGTCGATGGCCTGCGCGCTCGGATCGCTGAGCACGCGGATGGCCGCGAGCACGCGATCGAGGTTCGCCATGGGCTCGCCCATGCCCTGGAAGACGACGCCGTGGACGCGCCGGCCCGCGCTGCCGCGGCGCACGATGCGCACCTGCTCGACGATCTCCCAGGTCTCGAGGTTGCGTGTGAGGCCCATGCGGCCCGTCGCGCAGAACGTGCAACCGAGCGCGCATCCCACCTGCGAGCTCACGCAGACCGAGAATCGACCTGCGAGCTCGAGCGGAATGCGCACCGTCTCGACGACGTGCCCGTCGGCCGTGCGCAGCGCGTACTTCACGAACGGGTCGATGAGGCTCGCTCGCTCGGCGACGATCTCGAGCGCCGGCACCCAGCCCACGGCCAGCACCGACTCGCGGGCGCTCCGGCGGATCCCGGAGCTGGGGGTCGCGGGATCCTCGTCGCGATGGACCTGGGCGACCACGCGCCGCGCGTCCTGGAGGGCCAGGCCCGGCAGCGCGACGCAGAGGTCCTCGCCCGTCAGGCCCTGGAGCGGAATCCTCATCTGGGCCGGGCTCGTAGCAGAGGCCAGGCGCCCTGTCAGGTTGTGGTACCCTCGGCCCCGGTGTTCGGTTTCAGCCTGTCCGAGCTCATCGTGGTGATCGTGGTGGCCCTCGTGGTCATCGGTCCCAAAGATCTGCCCAAGATGCTGCGAAAGCTCGGGCAATACTCGGGTAAATTGCGGCGGATGGCCTCCGATCTGCGCGCCCAGAGCGGCATCGACGAGGCGCTCCGCACCGAAGGTCTGGCCGATCCGATCGCCGAGATCCGGAAGCTCGCCCGCGGCGAGCTCGACGCGGTGACCCGCGCCGTCGACATCAAGGACATCTCCGGCTCGCGGCCGGCGGACATCTCGGCGCGCGAGGCCCATCTCGACGGCTTCCACGTCGTGCGCGACCGCGAATACCCGCGCGACGGCGCGGATTCCTGCGGCGCCCTGCCCGACAACGCGATCGTCTACGCCGAGGGCCTCCCCAGGTCGAAGCTCGCGCGCGACCCGCTGTACGTGCTGGGCGATCCCCAGGGCGTGCTGCCCGACGAGGTCCCGCCGCCGATCTTCGGCGACGACCTCCGTCCGCCCGAGATGATCGCCGCCGAGGAGAAGGCAGCCGCCGAGCCCGCCGAGCCGGCGCGCGATCCGTCGGAGGCCGAGACCATGGACCCGCCCGCCGTCGCCGAGCGGTCCGCGAACGAGGCCCACTGATGGCGAAGCTAGCCGCGGATCCGGAGCCGGAGCTCACGCACGTCGAGCCCGAAGAAGACATCAAGATGACGATCTGGGAGCACCTCGGGGAGCTCCGCAAGCGCGTCGTCAGGGCCGGCGTCACGCTCCTCGCAGGCGCCATCCTCTGCTGGACGTTCAAGGAGAAGCTCCTCGACTGGGTCGCCCGCCCCTTCGAGACGGCGTGGAAGCTCCGCTACCCGAACGTGCCCGTCGAGCTCATGACCACCGCGCCGATCGACGCGTTCGTGGGCTACATGCAGCTGGCGCTCACCGGCGGCGTCGTGCTCGCCGCGCCCGTGATCTTCTACCAGCTCTGGGCGTTCATCAGCCCCGGGCTGTACTCGAAGGAGAAGCGGTACATCATCCCGTTCGTCCTGTTCTCCACCACGCTCTTCGCGGCGGGCATCGGGTTCTGTTACTACGCGTTCTTCCCGTCGTTCTGGGCCTTCTCGCTCTCGCTGCACGGACAGGTCGGTGATCCCGGCGGCCTCGTCCTGATGAGCCGCAACACGATGGAGGGCTATCTCGACTTCGCGACGCGCATGCTCCTCGCGTTCGGGTTCATCTTCGAGCTGCCGCTCTTCATCTCGTTCCTCGCGCTCGCCGGCATCGTCACACCGATGCAGCTCGTGCGCTTCAGCCGCTACGCCATCATCGCTGCGTTCGTCGTCGGGGCGTTCATCACGCCCGGTCCCGAGATGTCGAGCCAGTTCATCGTGGCCTCCGCGCTGATCGGCCTCTACTTCCTCAGCGTCGGCCTGTCGTTCCTCGTCGCGAAGAAGCGCGAGCCGGACCCCTCGACCTGACGCCGCGTGGGCGGGGGCGTGCTCAGCGCGCGCAGCGCTGCCCGCACGACGCGCTCGCCGACAGCTCGTCGGAGCCGAGGCTGTTGGCGCCCGAGTACTTCGCGGCGAACGAGGGATGCGCCTGCGTCGCCATCGTCGACTGGAAGTGGATGCTGTAGCGCTCCTCCTCGAAGAGGTCGAGCTGCACCGGCCGCGAGGGCTTCGCCTCGGAGGGCTCGTCACGCGGGCCATGCGCGCGGGCAGCAGGCGCGAAGCCGAGCACCCCCGCGCCGCATGCCGCGACCATCGTGAGAGCCGGCGAGCAGCGCCTACGCATCACCGCTCCGGGTCCCCGGTCAGCTGGGATCGCTGAGCGGGACGGGCACTCGTCGCGCATCCATCCAGAGCGCATCGATGTCGTACGCCGAGCGCGCGTCGTCCTGGAAGACGTGGACGACGACGTCCCCGAAGTCCATCAGGACCCAGTTCGCGTGCGGCAGCCCCTCTACGGCGAGCGCGCGCTTGTTCTTCGCGCGCAGCGCCTCCTCGATGGCGCTGGCGAGCGCCGTGACGTGGCGGTCGCTGCGGCCCGACATGAGCACGAGGAAGTCGGCGTAATCGACGCGCCCTGCGACATCGATGACCTCGAGGCCCGACGCCTTCTTCTCGATGCCCGCGGTGGCGATCATGATGGCGATGGCGCGCGACTCGTCGCTCGCGATGCTGGTAGCGCCCGGGATGGCGCCCTTCGTCTTCTTCAAGCGCGAGCCGTCGTCCTCGCGGTCGCGCGCGCTCGCAGCCGCCTCGGCAGGCGCGGTCGCTGCGCCGCGGCGCGACGGTGCGCCCGAGCGAGCGGAGGGCTTCGGGGCTCGCGCGGGTGCGGCCGGAGCGGCGGCGCGCGAGCGCGGACGCGGCGCTTCCTCGGCCTTCCCGCGCGGAGCGCCGTGGGAGGTTCGAAGCATCGGCCGCTCGGGACCCTTGGGAGGCGGAGGACGTTTGTTGGCGGCCAAGAAGTTCCCTTACCGCGATCGTCGACGAGAAACATCCCTTACGTCAACCGGCATTGCTGTTTTAGCGACGGATCTGACCTTCGCCGTCGATGATCCACTTCATCGTGGTGAGGGACTCGAGGCCCATCGGACCGCGCCAGTGGAGCCGGCTGGTGGCGATGCCGATCTCGGCGCCCAGGCCGAGCTCGCCCCCGTCGTGGAAGCGCGTCGAGGCGTTGACCACCACGCAGGCGGCGTCGACCTCGCGACGCCAGCGGTCGGCGTGCTCACGGCTCGGGGTCAGGATGGCCTCGGTGTGCCCCGAGCCGTAGGTGCTCACGTGCTCGATCGCGGCGTCGAGCCCGTCGACCACGCGCACCGCCAGGATGGTATCGAGGAACTCGCGGCCGTAATCCTGGGGGGTCACCGCCACGGCGTCCGGGACGAGGGTGCGCGTGCGCTCGTCACCCCGGAGCTCGCAGCCCGCCGCGAGGAGCGCCGCGGCCACCGGCGGGAGCAGGCGCGCGGCGTCCTTCTGGTCGACGAGCAGGCACTCGAGCGCGTTGCATACGCCCGGCCGCTGCATCTTTGCGTTCACGGCGATGCGCGCGGCCTCGGCGGGATCAGCTCCGGCGTCGAGGTAGAGGTGACAGACCCCCTTGTAGTGCTGCACGATCGGGACGCGTGCGTTCTCGGTGACGAAGCGGATGAGGGCCTCGCCGCCGCGCGGGATGGCGAGATCGACGTGCTCGCTCTGCTGCACGAGGGCGCGCACCGCGTCGCGATCGGTGAAGGGCACCATCGACACCGCCGCGGGCGGCAGGCCGACGCTCTCGAGCGCGCCCGCGACGATGGCGCCGAGCGCCGCGTTCGAGCGCGCCGCCTCCGAGCCGCCGCGCAGCACCACGGCGTTGCCGGCCTTCAGTGTGAGGGCGCTCGCCTCGATGGTCACGTTGGGCCGCGCCTCGTAGATCATCGCGATGACCCCGAGCGGGACGCGCACACGCGTGACGTGCAGGCCGTTCGGTCGCACGCTGCGCGAGACCACCTCCCCCACGGGATCCGCGAGCGCGGCGATCTCGCGGACGCTCTGCGCGACCGCCGCGAGGCGCCGCTCGTCGAGCAGGAGGCGATCGAGCATCGCGCCCGTCGTGCCCTTCGCGCGCGCCGCCACGAGATCGGCCTCGTTCGCCTCCAGCACGTGCCGTTGCTTGCTCTCGAGCGCCTGGGCGATGGCCTCGAGCGCCGCATCCTTGACCTCACGGCTCTTCGGACCGACCTTGCGCGCGGCCTTCCGCGCTTCGATGCAGATTGCACGTACCTGGGCGTCGAGGGTCTCCGTCACGCCCGAACTATAGCCGCCGGCCGCGCCTTTCAAGACGTTTCAGAAGCCGATCGCCAGATGAGCTCCGACGAGCGCGTAGGCGCGGAGGTCCTTGATCTCGTCGTCCGCGGGGCCGACGAGCCCGCCGGTGATGCTGCCGCCGATGCGCACGTCCGCGTCGTCGAGGCCGAGCGAGTACTCGAGGCCGAGGCGGCCCGTGCCCATCCCCGCATAGCCACTGGCATCCTTGCGGCGGATGTGGAGCAAGCCCATGCCCATGCCGACGACAGGGTGGAGGGGGCCGCGTTTGTGCAGGTCGAGCGTGAGCTCGCCGCTGTAGACGCCGACCGAGTCGCCGGTGGCGGTGCTCGTGCCGTCGGAATTCGTCCCCTCGCCTCGCAGCCACGAGGCCGCGAGGCGGCCTCCCACCGAACCCGAGCCGAAGTCGATGCCGAGCCCCACGCCGAGGCCGAACCCCTTGCCGGTGGTCACGCCCTGCGGACCGAGCTGGAGGCGAAAGGGCGCGCGATGGAGCTCGCGCGATTCGCGCAAGTGACGGAGGCGGTCCGCCTCGTCGACCGCGATCGGCGCCGGATCGGGCGGCGCGTCGGGCGGCGGCTCCGAGAAGCGTGGCGATCCGACGGTCACCGTTGCGTCATCCGCCCGCGCCGCCGAGGGCGCTCCGAGCAGGCCGACGAGCGCCACGAACGATCCGAGCCCGAGAAGCCGTTCTTTCCTTGCCATCGAGACGGATCAACGCCCGTCATCGCGCGGGCTTACAGCGGCCGTGATCACGGTCCCCGGCAGAATAGAAATCGGTTATTGTTTCTGCTCTATGACGCGCGCCCGGCGCACCTCTTCAAATCACGTGAGCCACGTGAGCGCCTCATGAGCCGCCCCCTGAGGAGGCGCTTTTCGTGGGTCATCTCCTGCGTTCTGGCCCTCGCGGTGCCGCTCTCGGCGTCCGCTCAGCCGAAGGGCTCGCTGCCGCCGGACTCCGCTCCGTCATCGAACGAGCCGAAGACGAAGGAGCAGCTCGAGGCGCAGCAGCACTTCCAGCGCGCCAAGGATCTGTACCAGACCGGCGCCTACCGCGAGGCCATCGCCGAGCTCGAGCAGGCGCGCGGGCTCGACCCCAAGGCGAAGGACCTGGTCTTCAACCTCGGCATCGTCCACGAGAAGCTCGGCAAGTTCGACGAGGCCATCACGTTCTTCCGCCAGTACATGGAGATGGGAGGCGTCACGGCCTCGGAGCGCGGCAAGGCCGAAAACATCATCAAGCGCATCGAGGGAGCGAAGCGCGAGGTGAAGCCGGTCACGCCGCCGCCGATCGCACCGGTCGCGCCCATGCCCGCCACGCCCGCGCCCGACACGAGCCGCGGCCGCGTCGACGGCGCGACCATGGGCGCGGGCGCGGTCGCCGTCGTGTTCCTCGCGGTCGGCACGTCGTTCGGCATCCTCGCCATGGCCAACCGCCCCGCGAACGGATTCGTGACCGGTCGTGACGGAACCTACGAAGATCTCCAGAACCAGACGAAGAGCGCGCACACGCAGGCCATCATCTCCGACGTCGGGTTCGGGATCGGCATCGTGGCGGCCGCGGTGACCGCGTACCTTTACTTCGGCCGCACCAGGGAGCCGTCGGCGCCGCAGAAGCCGAGGAGCGCCGCCGTGGCGCCCGCGCTCGCGCCGGTGGCGTCGGGCGGCGTGCTCCTCCTCGGCGGGTCGTTCCAGTGAAGGGCACGTTCCGCACGCGCGTGATCGGCGCGGCCGCGCTGATGTTCTCCACCGGCGCCGGCTGCAGCCTCATCGTCTCGGGGGACGTGCCCGAGTTCCAGTGCGCCGGCACCTCGCTCTCCGCCTGCCCCTCCGGTCAGCAGTGCGATCTCTCGAGCCACAAGTGCACCGCTTCGCTCGACGGGAGCATCACCGATCCGGACGGCGGCGTTCCGGACGTCGTGACCGACGACGCGCGCGACAGCGCCAGCGACGCACCCCAGGGCCCCGGAGACCTCGGCGCGAAGTGCCGGCTCGACGTCGAGTGCAAGAGCAAGCTCTGCGCCTCCGGCACCATCCTCACCACCGCCATCACGGCGACCACCGGCCCGATCTGCACCACGACGTGCTGCACGTCGAGCGAGTGTCCGGCGAGCTTCGTGTGCTTCAACGGCGGCACCGGCGGCGGCTACTGCGTCCCCAAGACGCTGGCGCAGCGCACGCCGCCCACGACCGGCGGCCTGCTCGGCGGCTCCACGTGCAGCACCAACACCAACTGCCGGTCCGGGCTGTGCACCGGCACTCCCAAGACGTGCCTCGACACGTGCTGCGCGCTCTCCGACTGCAGCGGATCCTCGACGTGTCGCGTGAAGACCACCGCGGCGCCCGCGCCCGCGCACGACATCTGGGTCTGCGCCGCTCCCGAGCCGGGCGCCGCCGGCCTGCCCGGCGACACCTGCACGAACAACGGCGACTGCATCAGCGACAACTGCATCGGCATCGCGTGGGGCCGGATCTGCAGGCCACCCTGCTCCAACACCGCGAGCTGCCGCACCGTCACCGGCTTCAACGCCGGCCACTGCCTCTACGGCTCGAACGGCAGCGACTACTTCCGCTTCTGCTTCTCGGGCACCAGGAACTCCGACCTCGATGCGGGCGTCAGTTGCACGGACAACACGTCGTGCAAGTCCGACTTCTGCGACGCCGAGCTGAAGACGTGCGCGAACGTCTGCGGCAAGGACTCGGACTGCGCGCCGAACGAGGCGTGCCGGCCCTCCGGCGTGAACACGCCCTACCTCCGCTGCGTGCCGAGGCCCTGATGGCGCAGCCGTCCGCGCGCTTCCGTTGCTTCTCGGGCTGCGCGGGCACGTTCCCGCTGACGCAGGCCATCTATCGGTGCCCCACCTGCGACGGGCTCCTCGAGGTCGCTCACGATCTCGACGCGCTGCGCGCGGCGAGCGGCGAGGAATGGCGCGCGCGCTTCGACGCAAGGTGGTCGCCCTCGTGGAGCTCGGGGGTCACGCCGTCGGGCGTGTGGAGCAAGCGGGAGTGGGTCGCGCCCGACGTGCCGGACGACGCAATCGTCACCACCGGCGAGGGACTGACGCCGCTCTACCCCGCGCGGCGCCTCGCCGCCGAGCTCGGCTTCGGCGAGCTCTTCGTGAAGCAGTGCGGGACCACGCACACCGGGTCGTTCAAGGATCTCGGGATGACGGTGCTGGTGAGCGTCGTGAGCCATGGTCTCCGCAGCGGCGCGCTCGCGGTGCGAGCCATCGCGTGCGCGAGCACGGGCGACACGTCGGCGGCGCTCGCGGCGTACGGCGCGGCGGCAGGCCTCCCCGTGGTGGTGCTGCTCCCGCGCGGAATGGTGAGCGTCGCGCAGCTCGTGCAGCCGCTCGCGCACGGCGCGAAGGTGCTCGCGCTCGAGACGGACTTCGACGGTTGCATGGCAGTCGTGCGCGAGCTCGCGACCCGGGGTCTCGTCTATCTCGCGAACTCGATGAACCCGCTCCGCATCGAGGGCCAGAAGACGGTGGCGCTCGAGATCGCGCAGCAGCTCGGCTGGACAGTCCCGGACTGGGTGGTCATCCCCAGCGGAAATCTCGGGAACGCCGCCGCGCTGTACGCCGGATTCAAGATGGCGAAGGAGCTCGGGCTCACCGATCGCTTGCCTCGCCTATGCGTCGCGCAGGCCGCGAAAGCAAATCCCATGTATCGTGCATTCATCGCCGGCACCGAGGAAGTGACGCCGATGGTGGCCGAAGCGACGCAGGCGAGCGCCATTCGGATCGGCAACCCCGTCAGCGCGCCACGCGCCATGGCGGCGCTCCGCGGCATGAACGGCGTCGTCGAAGAGGCTACCGAGGCCGAGCTCGCCGATGCCTGCGCCCGTGCCGACCGCACCGGCCTCTACGCCGATCCGCACACCGGCGTCGCCATTGCCTGCGCGCGCAAGCTACGCGACCGCGACGTGATTCGCGCGCAGGAGCGCGTCGTCATCGTGTCGACGGCG
>JAYTHX010000222.1:0-35538 GCA_043732195.1 Polyangiaceae bacterium | reverse complement strand
CGGCCTGCACGCGTGGAACGGTCCCATGCCCCTCGAGCGTTGTCCATGGTAAGTCGAGCTCGCCCCGTGGACCGTCCTACGCCGCCCGCGCCCACGAGAACCCGCCACCTCGGCGTGCTCGTCATGCTCACGCTGGCGCTCTTCGCCCTGGGCTGCGGGCGAGCGTGCAAGCGCGACCACCCGTACGTCCCCTACACCGTCGGTGACGGCGCATCGGGCGCCGTCGCACCGGACGCGGGCGAGCCTCCGCCCGCGATCGACAGCGGCGCGTCCGCCACGGTCGGAGAGCCGGCGCTGGTCGCTCCGCCCGACGCCCGGACCTGGAACGTGGAAGGCCTCCAGCTCGTCTCGCCCGCGGGCAGCGAGCTGCTCCTTGCGATCGTCCGCGACCTCGACGGAGACGGGAAGAAGGACGCCATCGCGATCGTTCGCCCGCCCGCGCCGGCGGGCAAGCCGAAGGGCGAGGTCGGACCCGCGCAGATCATCCATTACGACGGCGCGACCTCGCCACCCCTGGCCACGGTCATCGCGAGCGCTTCAACCCCGCGGACCGATGCGGCGTGCACGCCGATCGCGCGCCTCGAGCGCATCGGACCGCGCTCGGCGCTCGCCGAGGTCGGCGCATCGTGCACGACCGGCGCCGCGGCGCGCGGCCTGTTCGTGGTGCGCCTCGCGAAGCAGCCCGGCGTCGCGTTCGAGATCGGCATCCTCGATCCGCCGGGGGCGCCGAGGCTCACCGTCGATGTCGACGGCGCCGATCGCGATCGCGACGGCATCGACGACGTCACGCTCCACCTCACGATCGAAGGCGGCGGGCCCCCCTTCGAGCCAGGCCCGCGCCTCACCGCGAACGTGGCGTTCTTCGACCGCTCGGCGGGACCGAGCCGCGATCCCGACGAGCCGGAGGCCTCGCTGCGCACCATCGCCGCGCACGCCGCCTCGCGCGCGGGCAAGACGAAGGACGCGCCGGGCGTCACGGTCCTGGTGCAGCAGATGCGCATGCTGTTCCGCGCGATGTGCGCCGAGGGCGGCGCGCCGCGCCTCGTGAAGCTGCGCAACGGCACGTCGACCGGCGCGGTGACCTGCGGCTCGAGCAAGCCCCTCGAGGACGCAGGCCTCGCCGAGGTCCGCTCGTTCGTCACGCAGGGCGATGCGCTGCGGGCGGTCGCCGCCGCCGACGTGGCGCAGCTCGCGCCCGCGACCAGGACCACGAAGAGCAGCGCCGAGCTCACCGCGCTGCTCGCGCAGGTCGCGCCGCTCGTCCAGGCGAAGGGCGCGCGCACGCTCGCGGTGACCGTGAACGCCGCGCGCTCCCCGCATCCGGAGTGGGGGCCGCTCGCGTTCGAGCCCAGCGGCAAGCTCCTGGTGCGCTCCGCGACCGGCGTCGTGCGCGTCGACCTCGATTCCGGCGAGTCGGCCGACGCCGACCTCCCGGCGTGGCCGTCGCAGGTCCTCTCGCCGGACGGCAAGAGCCGCTGGCTCGAGGCCTACCACGCCTGCGAAGGCGTCGCGCTGCGCGCCACGTTCGCGCCCACCGGCGCCGACGGCGACATGCGCGACGTCCTCTTGCCGGTCGCGCCGCCGCTCGGCAGCCGCTGCGCGGGCGGGCGAGGGGAGGCCGCCGCCACCCTGCCCATCGCCTGGGGGCCGCGCGGTCTCGAGGTCCTCGTCGCGGGCGTCCCGCTGCTGGTACGGCCGGAGTCCTCGTCGGCGACGGTGATGGCGGCGCTGCTCGGGGAGATGCCGCCCTTCGGCTCACCGCGCTCTGCGGGCGGCCGTGCCCTCGCCGTCGCCACGTCGCAAGGCGTGCTCGTGAAGACGACGAAGGCCGTGCGCTACCGCGCCTCGGAGCTCGAGCCCTTCGCGGAGCTCCGCCAGTGCACGACCACCGACGACGCCTCGCGTCTCGCCTGCGTGAAGCGGGGCCGCGTCGTCATCGGGACGTTCGACCCGCTCTGACTCACTTGTGGCGCGGCGCGGTCGTGCACAGCACGTCGTCGGGGTCGCGTGTACTCTGCAGGCACTGCACGCGGGAGTCGTTGCAGCGCACCACCAGCATGCCGTGCGAGACGAGCGTGGCGAGGGGCACGCCGGCGCGGTTCACGACCGCGCGCAGCGGCGCGTGCTCGTCGCAGCCGCCGGCCATGAGGAGGTCGAGCTGGCGGCCGCTCGCGACCACGTCGATGCGGTTCAGGCGCGCCTTGTCCGCGCCGGTGTCCATCGCGAGTACGATCGGCTTGAGCTTCGTCGCGAGGTCGTTCGCGTAGGTCGGGTCGGCGGCGACGTCGTCCAGGTGTGGCGCGCGCATCGCCACCATGTACGCGATGGCCTTCTGCTGGATCTCGATCGACATGCCGGAGCCGACCATGGTCTGCGGCCGAGGCACGGGCCGCTCGGGCATCGCGATGGTGGCAGTTGGCCCGGGCGCGGCATCCTCCTGACGCGTCGGGCTCGTCGGGCTCTTCGGAGCCGGGGCCGCAGATTCCGCGGGTTTCGCGCCCCCGCCACCTTGCTTGTTGTCGCAGGCCACCGAGACGAGCAAGATCACCGCGGCGGCGCAGGCGGATGAGCGCATGCGGGTCGATTAGCATGCCCTCCCTCCTTTATCGAAGCGCTTACGTACTGCCGTTGGCCCTCGCGTTCGCGCTGCTGCCGGCTCCGGCGCGAGCGACCGAGGGCGAGGTCCACGCGTCGATGCAGTGCGACCGGGCGAGCGAGCCGGGCCGCGTGCGCTGCGCCGTGGACGTGCGCCTCGAGGGGGGGCGCACCATCGCCTGGGCGGACGTGGAGATCCTGGCGCTTCCCGAGTTCGCCTCGGCGCTGAAGGGCCGGATCGGCCCGCAGGACGCGCTGTCGCGCGACGCCACGTCGACGAAGTGGGCGCTCGGCCTCGTCGCTCGACGCGCAGGGGCGGGTGAGGCGCGCGCCCGCGTGCGCGTGGTGGCATGCGACCCGGCGCGCCCGGGCGCCCCCGCGAACGAGCCGCGCACCCGGTGCACGCCGCTGCTCGTCGAGGTGAAGGCGTCGCTCCAGGTCGGGTGAAAAGCGGCCTCGGCGCGTTCGGGCGTGGGCACGCCTCGTTCCCCCGGTTTCTTGGCTGCACCCGCGCGCTCTTGATACGAAATCGCCATGCAGCTCCCCGGGCGCCTCAAGGCGACCACGCTCGGCGATCTCCTGGGCGCGCTCCACCGCAGCACGTCCACGGGGACCCTCGAGCTCGTCGAGTCGAACGGTCGAGCGCACCGCGTGCACCTCGCCAGCGGCCTCGTCACCGCCGTCGAGCTCGATCGCGCGACCGCGTCGCTCGCCGAGATCCTCCGCCGCCAGGACGAGATCGACGAGGACACGCTGCGCCGCTCGCTCCTGCGCGCGATGGCGTCGCGCCGGCTCCACGGCGAGGTGCTGGTCCGCGACTTCCACCTCTCGCCGATCGTGGTGGGCCGCGCGCTGCGCCGTCAGGTGATGCTGCGCCTCCAGGTGCTCGAGGAGCTGGGCGACGCGCAGATCTGCTTCCGCGTCACCGTGCGCCCGCCGCGTGGCGCGCTCACCGAGGAGCCGCTCGCGGCCCCCGAGTTCCTCGCCGGCCGCAAGCGCACGCGCGATCGCGTCGGCGCCCCCAGCGCGACGCATCGCACCGCGGCGTCTTCGCTCCCGGGCGGCTGGGATCCGGCGCGCGCGCAGGCCTATCGCGCGCTCGGCGTCTCGTTCAACGCCGACGCCACCGAGGTCAAGCAGGCCTACCGTCGCCTCGTGCGCGCGTACCACCCGGACCTGCATCCGGAGGCGACCCACGACGAGCGCAAGGGTCTCGCGACCCGCTTCTCCGAGGTCACCGCCGCCTACCGCTCGCTGGTCGCCTGAGGCCTCGTCGCAGGCCCGGGGGCAGGGCCTTCAGTGCGTGAGCTGCAGCTGCGCGAGCTGCAGCTTTGCCTCGGCCGTGAAGCGTGACTCGGGGAAGCGCCGGATCAGCGTCCTCCACGTGTTCTTGGCGTCGTTCCAGGCCTGGATGTCCATCTGGCACCACGCGAGCATGTAGAGCGCGTCGTCGTGGACCTCCTTGTCCACCGCGTTCTCGGCGAGCAGCGTGAGGATCGGGATCGCCTCCTTCTGTCGGTTCAGGTGCCGGTACGCGTCGGCCAGCCCGAGCTTCACGCCGGGCGCGATCGCGGAGTCCTCGCGGAGCTTGATCGACTCCTCGAACGCCGAGGCCGCCTCCTGCCAGCGCTGGACGCGCACCTTGTCCATGCCCTGCTGGTACAGCTGCCCGGCCAGCTCGTTCTTCGCTCGCTCCACCGCGTCGGCGAACATGGCGAGCTCCGCCTTGCTGATCGGCTGGCCCTTGATCTGGTCCCACTGCGCGACGAGGTCGGCGCGCTTGCCCTGCCGGACCAGCTCGTAGAACTTCGCGGCGCGCTCGTCGGCGGTCTGGCGATCGATCTCGTGCTGCTGCGCGCGGGACAGCTCGTCTTTCATGCGCGCGATGTCCTTGACGCGCGTCTCGCTCTCGCCCTTCAGCTGGTCGATGCGCGCGTCCATGGCGAGCTTGAGCGCCGCGAAGACCACCAGCACGAACACCACGTAGGACGTGGCGCTGTTCCAGGTGATGCGCCGCTCGTAGGTCTGCTGCCGCTTCGCGATGGAACGGATGTCGGCGCTCAGCGCGTTCGTGAGGTTGTTCGTCTTGATGACGAGCCCTCGCGACTCGATGATCTCCCGCTTGATCTCGCGGAGCTCCTCGTCGACCTCGTGCGCCATGCCGCGCGAACCTCTAGCACGCGTCCGGCGGTACCCAAACCTCTGTGGACGCAGGCCTTGCGGCCCCTCGCAAGGCCGTGGTATCCCCCGCCGCGATGGCCAGCACGACCGACATCCGCAAGGGGCTCAAGATCCAGATCGACGGCGTGCCGTTCCACGTCGTGGAGCACACGTTCGTGAAGCCCGGCAAGGGCCAGTCCTTCACGCGCTGCAGCGTCCGCAACCTCACCAACAACAAGGTCGTCGAGAAGACCTGGAAGTCGGGCGAGTCCGTGGAGCTCGCCGATGTCGAGGACCGCAAGATGGCCTACTCGTGGGAAGAGGGCGACAGCTACGTGTTCATGGACACGAACACCGGCGACCAGCTCTACGTCAACAAGGACAAGGTCGGCGACGAGCAGCGCTTCCTCGCCGAGGGCCTGCAGTGCAATGTGACGCTCTACAACGGCAACGCGATCGGCGTGGATCTCCCGCCGAACGTCGTCATGCAGGTCGTGGCGAGCGAGCCCGGCATCAAGGGCGACACGGCGAGCGGCGCGAGCAAGCCCGCCACGCTCGTGACCGGCGCGACCATCAACGTTCCCCTCTTCATCAAGGAGGGC
Organism: Polyangiaceae bacterium; assembly: GCA_043732195.1. Classification (GTDB taxonomy): domain Bacteria; phylum Myxococcota_A; class Polyangia; order Polyangiales; family Polyangiaceae; genus Labilithrix. The sequence goes on along the minus strand of JAYTHX010000222.1, from coordinate 30,181 downwards.
GAGTGGATCAAGATCGACACGTCGAGCGGGCAGTATCTCGAGCGTGTGAACAAGCAGTGAGGCTCGTTCGCCGCGCCGGCGCGGCCGCCTTCGTGGCGGCCTTCGCGCTCGCGTGCGGCTCGAAGAGCGCGGGCCAGCCGCGCGATCCTTCGGGGGTCGCGCCGCCCGCGACCGCGACCACGGGGGCGATCGTCGAGCTCGAGCCTGGCGCGCGCGCCGTGTTCGCGCTCAGCGACATCCATGGCGGCTACGACCGCCTCGCGGCGCTCCTCGCCGCGGCCGGCCTCGCGAAGCCAGCGCCCTCGAGCCCGGACGCGATCACGTGGGCGGGCGGTGACGCGATCCTCCTCGTCGTCGGCGACCTCATCGACAAGGGGCCGCAGCCCATCGAGGTCATCGATGCCCTGCGCGCGCTCGAGGCGAGCGCCACGGCCGCGGGCGGGCGCGTCATCGTGCTGCTCGGCAACCACGAGGCGGAGTTCTTCGTGAACCCGACGAACGCGAAGGCCGACGGCAGCGACGGCGTCGATCGCGAGCTCACGGCGCTCCACCTCGACCCCGGGGTGCTCGCCGCCGGCACCGAGCCGCGCGGGGCGTGGCTGCTCGCGCGGCCGCTCGGGGCGCGGATCGGGCGCTGGTTCTTCGCGCACGCCGGGAGCACGAAGGGGCGCACCGTGGCGGCGCTCGACGCTGCGCTGCGCGCTGCGCTCGCGGCGCACCCCACCTTCGATGCCGACGAGATCGTCGGCGGCGACTCGATCCTCGAGGCCCGCGACTGGTACGCCGATCCTGCAGTGGCGGTCACGAACGCCGCGGCGCTGGGCGTCGACCACATCGTCTTCGGACACGATCCGAAAGCGCTCGGGCCGCGCGGCGCGATCGCAGTCGCGCAGGACGCGAAGCTCTTGCGCATCGACTGCGGGATGTCTCCGATCGTGAACGACAGCGACGGTCGGGTGCTCCGGATCCGGCGGGAGGGGCCCGTCGAGATCGCCGAGGAGCTGGGCGTCGCGAGCTCGCGCGAGCTCTTTCGCGCGCCGCTCTGAACGCGGCCGGGCAGTGCCAGTAGACCGGACTCCCGCCGCAGGGTAGCGTTCGGCCATCGAACTTTACGGCAACACCTCGGGCCTCTCCCCGTCTGCGGTCAAGACCCTCGAGCGGATCTACCGCCGTCGCGTCCCCGCATCCGACATCTCGAGCCCCGAGCTGACACGCTCCCTCGTCGAGGCGAGCGTCGAGACGGGCCGTCAGGTCGGCGTCCTCATCCATCGCTCGGGCGCCGTCGATTACGTGATCGTGGGGGACGCGGGGAAGCTGATGCTGCCCGACATCGGTCGCCTGCGCGCCGCCGAGGGGCGCTTCCGCGGTCTGCGCTTGGTGCACACGCACGTGCGCGGCGAGGCGCTCACGCGCGACGATTTCGTCGACCTCGTTCGCCTCCGTCTCGATCTCGTGTGCGCGATCCAGATCAGCCCGCGCGGCGAGGTCCGTTCGCTGAACTACGCCTACAACGTGCCCGCGGAGGCCGGCGAGATCCCCTACCGCGACGTCGGGCCACTGCCGCCCGGCCAGGTCGACGTCGACGTCGCCGAGCTCATGTCCGGCCTCGAGGCCGAGTTCGCGCGCAAGACCCGCACGCGGGACGTCCAGGCGAAGGACGGCCGCGCCATCCTGCTCCACGTCGGCGACAAATCGGAGCGTGATGCGCTGCGCCGCGCGAACGAGGGGATCCGCGAGCTCCGCGAGCTCGCGTACACCGCGGGCGTCGAGGTGGTCGACACCATCGTGCAGGTGCGCGAGCGCATCGACCCCAAGCACGTCCTCGGCAAGGGCAAGCTCGACGACGTGATCGTCCGCGCCATGCAGCTCGACGCGCAGGTGCTGATCTTCGACCGCGATCTCACGCCCGTGCAGCTCTCGTCGATCGCGAAGGAGAGCGACCTCAAGGTCATCGACCGCACCCAGCTGATCCTCGACATCTTCGCGCAGCGCGCGGAGAGCCGCGACGGCAAGCTGCAGGTCGAGCTCGCGCAGCTGAAGTACAACATGCCGCGCCTCGCGCAGAAGGACGACTCCCTCTCGCGCCTCACCGGGGGCATCGGCGGGCGCGGCCCGGGCGAGACCAAGCTCGAGATCGGCCGTCGCCGCGCGAAGGAGCGTGTCAGCCATCTCGAGTCGCAGCTGAAGAAGCTGGTTCGCCAGCGTGAGCAGCGCCGCATGAAGCGCACGCGGGGCGGCGTCCCCACCATCGCGGTGGTCGGCTACACGAACGCCGGCAAGAGCACGCTGCTCAACACGCTGACGGGCGCGTCGGTGCTCGTCGAGGACAAGCTCTTTGCCACGCTCGATACGCGCTCGCGCCACCTCAAGGTAGGCTGGGCAGGCTACGGCGATCGCGAGGTGGTCATCACCGACACCGTGGGGTTCATCCGCAACCTCCCGAAGGATCTCTTCACCGCGTTCCGCGCCACGTTCGAGGAGGCGGCCGACGCCGACCTCCTCCTGCATGTCGTCGACGCGAGCGACGACGCACGCGACGAGCACATGGCCACCACCGAGGCCATCCTCACCGAGCTCGAGCTCGACGAGATCCCGCGCGTCGTCGTGTTCAACAAGGCCGACCTCCTCGCCCCGTTCGCGCGCAAGCTCCTGAACAAGAAATACCCCGACGCCATCGTGCTCGCCGCCACCGAGCGCGAGACCACGCGCCCGCTCCTGACGTGCATCGCACGGCAGCTGAAGGAGCGCTGGGACGACAGCGCGAAGGTGCCCGAGCCGCTCCCCACCGAGCCGCTCCTCCTCGACGAGGACGACGACCGCGTCGAGGGCTCGGCCGACGAGGGCGCGACGCTCGACGATCTGCTCCGCCTCTCGGGCCGCCGCATCAAGCGCGCGCCGCCTTCGGTCCCGCCCGAGCCGCCACGGACCGACAAGGTCCACTGAGATGGACGGCCCCCGCGTCGGTCGGCGGTGGCGAAGCTCCCGTACGAGCGGTCGCTCGTGACCCGCGGATCCGAGCGCGGCGCGCTTCGCGCGTGGTGGCCTCACGCTCGCAGCCTGGCGCGATCAGCTGCGGGCCAACCGGGGCGACGTCGGCTACCGCGAGGCGGCATCGCCGGTGGACGTCGCGGCCGCCGTTCTCGGTAGCCGCTCCGCAAGCTCGCGTGACCTTCGCTGCCATTCTGCCGGTGGGATGAGCCCGATCGCGAGCGACCGGATCGCGTGGTCCCGGCAGTCGATGCCGCGCGTCCTCTCGCAGGTCGCACGCGCGGCGCTCGCGGTCGGCGCGCTCGCCGGCATGATGGTGAACCACGAACCTTCGTTCTCGCTGACAGCCACGACGCTGAGCCTCACCATCGCCCGCGTGCTCCTGCTGACGAGCTACATCCTCTCCCTCACCGAGACGCCCGTCTCCGGCCTCCTCGAGCTGCGCCCGGGCGACCTCGCCGTGCGCCAGCAGGGGCGGACCCTCGTGATCGACGACCTCCGCATTCGCAGCGCGCTGGTCGTCGATCGTCCGGGCTTCGCGTTCACCTCGTCGACCGTGGAGATCGAGCTCGTGAACGGCGATGTCCTCACCGCACGCGTGCACGCCACTCTCGCGTCGCCTTCGCGGCGGGTGATCCATCCGCTCCTCGGCGTCGCATGCTCCTCGGCGGCGGTCGCTGCGCTCGCGAAGATCACGAGGCGAGCGCGCTCGCTGCGCAGCTCGGCGGCCTCGTCGGGCTCGGCTACCCGATCCTCGCGGTCGCGCTCTATGCGGTCGCGCTCTATGCGGTCGCGAAGCGGCTCGTGCGCCCGCTGGAGGTCACGGTGGGGGATGACGGCGTGCGGCTGGAGCGGGCGCTCGGCGCCACCTTCGTCCCGACCTGGTCGCGGCCGATGCCGCGGTCGACGAGCGCGTCCAGGCGGCCCTCGAGGCCGTGGTCGACGCTTGAGACGACCTCGTGCTCGAGAAGGCACTCCGTCGTCTGCCGTGAGCGCGTGTGCTAAACGCAGGGCATGAGCGGACCTCGCCCCGTCACTGCACCTCGCGGCTCCGAGATCACCTGCAAGGGTTGGGTCCAGGAGGCTGCGCTCCGCATGCTCCACAACAACCTCGACGCCGAGGTGGCCGAGCGTCCCGATGACCTCGTGGTCTACGGCGGCACGGGCAAGGCGGCGCGCTCGTGGGAGGCGTTCGACGTGATCGCGCGCGAGCTCCGCACGCTCGAGAACGACGAGACGCTCCTCGTGCAGTCTGGCAAGGCGGTCGGCCGCTTCCGCACGCACGAGGGCGCGCCGCGGGTGCTCATCGCGAACTCGAACCTCGTCGGCAAGTGGGCGACCTGGGAGCACTTCCGCAAGCTCGAGGCCGAGGGGCTCATCATGTACGGCCAGATGACGGCCGGCTCGTGGATCTACATCGGCAGCCAGGGCATCCTCCAGGGCACGTACGAGACGTTCGTGGCCGCGCAGAAGGCGTATGCCGCGCGCACGAAGAAGACGGGGCAGTGCTGGGTGCTCACCGCGGGCCTCGGGGGCATGGGCGGGGCGCAGCCGCTCGCCGCCACGATGGCGGGCCTCTCGTGCCTCGCGGTCGAGGTCGATCCGTCGCGCATCGAGAAGCGCCTCGAAACGCGCTTTGTCGACGAGCGCATCGACGACCTCGATGCAGCCCTCGCGCGCCTCGCGAAGGCGAAGAAGGACGACAAGCCGGTCAGCATCGGGCTGTGCGGCAACGCCGCCGAGATCTTCCCCGAGCTCGTGAAGCGCGGCGTCGTGCCCGACCTCGTGACCGAGCAGACGGCGGCGCACGATCCGCTCGTCGGCTACGTGCCGCAGGGCTTCTCCCTCGAGGAGGCCGCGGAGCTCCGGAGGGAGGACCCCGAGGCCTACGTCGAGAAGGCCAAGGCGAGCATGGCCGAGGAGGTCGAGGCGATGCTCGCCCTCAAGAAGAAGGGCGCCGAGGTCTTCGACTACGGCAACAACATCCGCGCGTGCGCCGTCGAGGCGGGCTGCGCGAAGGCCTTCGACATCAAGGGCTTCGTGCCCGAGTACATCCGTCCCCAGTTCTGCGTGGGGCGCGGCCCGTTCCGCTGGGTCGCGCTCTCCGGCGATCCCGAGGACATCGCCGTCACCGATCAGGCGGTGCTCGACGCGGTGCCGGACGATCCCGGCCTCCGCCGCTGGATCGAGCTCGCGAAGGAGCACGTGAAGTTCCAGGGCCTGCCGGCGCGCATCTGCTGGCTCGGCTACGGGGACCGGGCGAAGGTCGGCCTCGCGTTCAACGAGCTGGTGCGGACCGGCAAGGTGAAGGCGCCGATCGTGATCGGGCGCGACCACCTCGACTGCGGCTCGGTGGCCTCGCCGAACCGCGAGACCGAGGCGATGAAGGACGGCAGCGACGCCATCGCCGACTGGGCGATCCTCAATGCGCTCGTCAACACCGCGAGCGGCGCGAGCTGGGTGAGCTTCCACCACGGCGGCGGCGTCGGCATGGGCATGAGCCTCCACGCCGGCATGGTGGTCGTGGCCGACGGCACGCCCGAGGCCGCGAAGCGCCTCGAGCGCGTCCTCACCAGCGACCCTGGCATGGGCGTCATCCGCCACGCCGACGCGGGTTACGAAGAGGCCATCGAATGCGCGAAGGAAAAGGGCGTTCACGTCCCCCATCGCAGCGCGTGAGCCCGCGGCGTGCTCTGCTGTGAGCGTGCGTACCCTTGCTTTCGGTCTGGCCGTCGTCCTGGCGGGCGCCGCAGCCTGCTCGGATCAGGGCCTCGCTTCGCCTCCCGTCGCCAGCGTCGCGCGTGACGCGGGCACGGCAGACGGCGCCGTCAGCGAGGACGCGGGAACGAAGCGCGCGGGCGTCATCCGCGTCGCCACGCTGAACACCCATCGCTTCTTCGACACCGTGTGCGCGAGCGGGAGCTGCGGCGCCGGCGACTTCGAGGCCGTAGTCACGTCGGCCCAGCTCGAAGCGGTGGCCACGAGGCTTGCGGCAGGTATCGCCCTGATCGATCCCGACATCATCGCGCTCGAGGAGGTGGAGACGCAGGCGTGCCTCGATGCGCTGGTGGCAAAGCTCGCCGCGGCGGGGCTGACGTTCTGCGTCGCGCACCTCGGCGAGACCGGCTTCGCGGGCAGCGTCGACGTCGCGATCCTCGCGCGCGGCACCCTCGGCGCGATCAAGACCCACCGCGAGGTGCCGCTGAAGCGTGCCGATGGCAGCGCGACCACGTTCTCGCGCGAGCTGCTCGAGATCCGCATGACGTTCGGTGCGCGGTCGGTGGTGATGTTCGCCGCCCACTTCCGCTCGCAGGTCGACGATGATCCCGGTCGTCGCCTCGCCGAGGCGAACGCCACGCGCACCATCATGGGCGCCACGGCCACCGAGCTGCCCGACGCGCTCGTGGTGCTCGGCGGTGACCTCAACTCGGCGCCTGGCTCCGAGGCCATCGGCGCCATGGAATCGGGCGGCACGCTGGTGCGGGTGGCGAAGGATCAGCCGGAGGCCGCGCAGGCCACCTACCTGTTCAACGGCAAGCGCTCGGCGCTCGATCACGTGTTCGTCGCCGCCGGGCAGGCTTCGCGCTACCTCCCGATGAGCGCGACCGTCTACCGCGACGACGACCGCGGCTTCGCCGGTAGCGACCACGCGGCGCTCGCCGCGGATTTCTCGATCGAGTGATCAGGCGAGCGGCACGGGATACGACGAGAGCCCGATGCGGCGTCCGTCGGGATCGCGCACGTAGAGCGTGAACTCGGTGCGGGCCTCGAGCGCCAGGCCCGCCGCCGCGAGTCGCCCCTCGACGATGGCGCGCGTGTCCGGACCGACGGCGAACGCCACGAGCTCTTGCGACGGCGCGACCGGCGCCTCGTCCTCGTCGCGCTGCTCGAGCATGACGAGCGTGCCTCCCGCGTCGAGCCACACGCTGCGCGCCTCGTTGCGCCGGATCACCGCGAGACCGAGCGCCTCGACGTAGAAGCCCTCGAGCCGGGCGAGATCGCCGGTGCGAAAGGCGAGGTGATGGATGCGCATCGCGCGAGCGTATCGCGCGGCGAAACGCCAGTCTCGCCGGCCTGATGCCGTCCGCGCGATCGACGATCGTCCTCGCGACGCGTTCGACGGCGCGGCCGTATACCCCAAGAGCTCGACGGGATTCGGCGTCCGGGGCCTCTTTCCGCAGCTCGATCGCAAGGACTTCCGCATCGACGTCGCGCTCCCGCTCGTGCGTACCGGCATGCAGGGTCCGATCGGCTTCTACGTCGCATTCGAGCAAGCGTTCGTCTCGAGCTCGGTGACGCCGCCATCACCGTCGCCCGCGCAGGCCATCCTGAGCCCACTCGGTGGCGCGCTTGGCCAGTGAACGTGGTAAGGGCAAACCGATGCGCAACGTCGTCGTCGCCACGCACGGGCACTGCTTCGATGGAATGTGCTCGGCCGTGATGTTCACGCGGCTGCTCCGCCATCTTCATCCGGACGAGCAGCTCGCGTTCACGTACCGCTCGATGGGCTACGGGCCCGGCTCGAACGGCGTCGACCCCGCGATCCTCACCGGGGACGAGAACGCGATCCTCGACTACCGCTTCTCCGCCGCGCCGCAGCTCACCTGGTACTTCGATCACCACGTCAGCGCGTTCCCGGCCGACGCCGAGCGCGCCGCCTACGAGCAGCGCTCGCACGCCACGGCGCGGAAGATGTTCCACGACGGCACCTACGGCTCGTGCACGAAGCTCATCGCCGATGTCGGTCACGCGCAGTTCGGCCTCGATGTCTCGGGCGACGCGACGCTCGTGCGCTGGGCGGACATGATCGACTCCGCGGCCTTCCCGAGCCCGGAGATGGCGGTGGCGCGCTCCCAGCCGGTGCTCCACCTGATGACGGTCGTGGAGAGCGGGGGCGACGACGCCTTTCTCCAGACGATGGTGCCGCGCCTGCTGACCGAGCCCCTCGAGGACGTCGCGCGCGGCCGGGACATCGCCGAGAAGTACGCGCCGCTCGCCGCGCAGAACGCCGGCTTCGTGGAGCTCGTGCGGCAGCACGGCAAGGTCCATGGGCAGGTGGTCTTCGTGGATCTCAGCGCCGTGACCGTCGAGGTGGCGGCGAAATTCGTGACGTACGCGCTATGGCCGAACAGTGCCTACTCGGTGGTGCTCAGCTGCTCGTCGACGAAGTGCAAGATCTCGATCGGCTACAACCCGTGGTCGCAGATTACGCGGACCCACAACATCGCGGCCATCTGCGAGCGGCACGGCGGCGGCGGTCATCCCGTGGTCGGTGCCATCGCGCTTGCAGCCGACCAGGCGGAGCGGGCGCGGCAGATCGCGAACGAGATCGTCGAGGAGCTCCGCACCTGAGCACTCGCGGGGGGGCCGGGGCGGTCGTGGTGCTGGGGCACCGCGGCGGGCGAGGGGAGGGATGGCCGGACGAGAACTCGCTCGCGGCGTTCGCGCGTGCGGTCGCCGAAGGGGCGGACGGCGTCGAGCTCGACGTGCGGCTCACGGCTGACGGCGTGCCGGTGGTCTTCCACGATCCCGTGCTCGCGCGGTCGTCGCCGGGCGAGGTCGTGCAGTCCTTGGCGCGCGTGTCCGCGGCGGATCTGCCCCTCCTGGCGGGGGGCGAGCGCATCCCGCGCCTCGTCGACGCGCTCGCGGCGCTCCGCGGCCACCTCGTCAACGTGGAGATCAAGACCGACGTCGCGGCGCTCTCGCTGCTCGGGGATGTCCCGGACCGCCTTCGCCTGGTGCGCGCCGCGGCGGCGGCGGTGAAGAGCGTGGGCGGCGTCGAGGTGCGCTTCTCCTCGTTCGACCCGCTCGTGGTGATGGCGCTCGCGGCGATCGCGCCGCGCGTGCCGCGGGCCATCCTGGTCGACCGCTCGACGCCGCGAGCCGCGACCGCGCTTGCCCTGGGCATGAAGCCCGCGGTGATCGCCGCGCACCTCCACGAGTCGCTCCTCACGCCGGCGCGCGCCGGTCGCCTCCAACGCTCGGGCCTCCGCCTCGCGGCCTGGACGGTGAACGATCCCGCGCGCGCTGCCGCGCTCGTCGCGCTCGGCGTGACCTGGCTCATCACCGACTGCCCCGGCCTGCTGCGCTCCTCCCTGCGCTCCCCCGTGCGCGCCTGACGCGGCGAGTGTCCGGCATCCGGACACTCCGGGCGGCGATTGTGTCAACGGATGATGACACGGTCTGCGCAGAACGCGCGGGAAGCCGCGCGATCGTCGTTGGCAGGGAGGTTGCTCCGGGCCGCGCTCATGCAGCACATGGCGACGCAGGGTGGGGGCATGTTTGCGAACGGCGCAACGCAGGGCGGCGGGATGTTCTGACGCTCCTCGTCGCCCGCCCGCCCGACTAGGTCGAGATCTTCACCGGGCCGTGATCGTCGCAGTGTCCGGAGTGGGCGTGGTGGAGGTGGCCGTCGACCACGTAGTCGGTGTGATCGCCGTGGGCGATGGCGTCGTGCCCGCACGACGGGCCGTGGACGTGGTCCTTTCCGTGGCTCGCGCAGTCGTGGGCCGGCGTGCAGTCCGCCGGGTTCTTCCCGCCCACCGCGAGGGCGTGGTCGTCGACGTGGTCGCCGTGCACGTTGTGCAGGTGGCCGTCGTGGAGGAAGTCCTTGTGGCCGTCGTGCTCGACCTGCTTGTGGCCGCAGTCCGGGCCGTGGACGTGGTCGTGGGTCTTGTGGTTCGACATTCGTTCTCGCTCCTTGGTTCGCGTCAGTCGTCGTGCGTGTCGTGCGGTCGTTCGTGGACGTGCCCTTCGGCGGCGTGCTCGATGGCGCTGTGGATGAGCGCGCTCACGTGCGCGTCGGCCAGCGAGTAGAAGATGTGCTTGCCGGCGCGGCGCCGCGCGACGATGCGCTCGGCGCGGAGCAGGCGCAGCTGCTGCGAGACGGTGGAGAGGCCGACGCCCGCGGCGTCGGCGAGCTCGGTCACGCACCACTCACCGTCGCAGAGGCGATAGAGCAGCTTGAGGCGGGAGAGATCGCCGGCGGCCCGGAAGATCGCGGCTGCGCGCTCTAGCTCCTCGTCACTCACGGTGCCGAGGCGGGCGCGGCGCGCGTGCTCCTCGGGTCCGCACTGGCCCTCGGCCCGGCCCTCCGCGACCGGCTTCCCCGGCACGGCGGCATGGACATGGGCGGCGCCCTTGGCCGAGCCGTTGGTCTTGTTCGGCGTACGAGTCATCACTTCACCATCTGATGAATTGTTATAGTGTATGGACGGCCCCGGTCAAGGATCTCCCGTCGCGCCAGCATTAACGCGCCCGCGGCGATCTTGCGCAAGCGCTAGCCTCGCGCATCCATGCTCCCCGCCGATCTCGTGCGTCCTCTCGAGGCACCTTTCCAGGCGGCGATCGACGCCGTCCTCCAGAAGCGCCGCTTCCCGACCACCGAGGATGTCGCGGCGCTCGGTCCGCGCGTTGCCGCGCTGTCCCACGCGTACAACGCGGGGCTCGCAGGGGACGGAGCGAAGGTGAAGGTGCCGCTCGAGGCGCGGATCGCGTTCTCGTTCGCCCGTGACGTGCCGAAGGGCGCCGCCGCCGTGCGCGAGCTCCTGCGGACCGGCGCCCTGCGCGCCACCGGCGAGCGCACGCTGCGCATCGTCGATCTCGGGGCCGGGCTCGGCGCGATGACCTGGGGCGTCGCTCGTGCCCTCGCCGCAGCCGCGAAGGCGAGCGGGGAGCCGCCCGTCCGGATCGAGGCGCTCCTCGTCGACGAGGACGCCGAGGCTCTCACCGCAGCAACCGCGCTGGGTGCGGAGATCGCCGCGCAGCTCGGGGCGAGCGCCCCGCCGCTCACCATTCGCACGCGGGTCGAGCGCCTCGCGCCCGGCATGAAGCTCCCCGAGGCCGATCTGCTGATCCTGGGTCAGGTCCTGAGCGAGCTCGACGTCGCGCTGGAGCCCCGCGCCCGCGTCGACCGGCACGCTGCGCTCGTCGCCGACCTCCTCGGGCGCGTGGTGGAGCCGGACGGCGCGCTCGTCATCGTCGAGCCCGCGCTGCGCGAGCGCACGCGCCATCTCCACGCGGTGCGCGACCGGCTGGTCGCCGGCGGGACGACGGTGTTCGCGCCCTGCCTGCATGCGCGGGGCTGCCCGATGCTCGCCACCGAAGGCGAGTGGTGCCACGAGGACCTCCCCGTCGATCTGCCGCCCTGGGTGGTGCCGCTGGCGCGCGCCGCGGGCCTGCGCTGGCAGCGCCTGACGTTCGCCTATCTCGTGCTTCGGCGGGATGCGCAGCGCCTCGTCGACCGCGCGCCGGCCCCGGCGGCGGCAGTGGGGGCCGGGGGAGGGGGCGTGCGCGTGCACCTCCGCGTGGTCTCGGAGCTGATGCGCTCGAAGGGCAAGACGGAGATCTTTGCCTGCACCGCGGACGGCGCGCGCGTGCGGATGCGCCGCCTCGATCGCGATGCCGCGAGCACGGGACCGGGGGCCAGCGCGACCGCCGCGTGGTCCTCGCTGGGCCGCGGCGACGTCGTGACCGTCGCGGGCGCCGCTCCGATCGACGAGCGAGGTCGCATCGATGCTGCGGCGGAGGTTGACGTCTGGCCAACAGGGAAGTAGCTGGCTGCTTGTGTGACGGGGGGGCGCTTCCTTGGGAGGAGGCCGCCATGAAGGGGCTCTATGCCATCGTCGATACGAAGCTCCTCGCAGCACGCGGGACCGATCCGATCGCGTACGCGCGCGCGGTCCTCGAGGTGCGTCCGGCTGCGATCCAGCTGCGCGCCAAGGAGGTCTCCGCACGCGAGATCCTCGGCATGCTGCGCGCCATCGGCCCGATGTGCCGCCAGGCGGGGGTCCCGCTGGTTGCCAACGACCGGGCCGACCTCGCCGCGCTCACGGGCTGCCAGTGCGTCCACATCGGTCAGGAGGACCTGCCGTACGAGCTCGTCCACCGGATCGCGCCGCAGCTCGGCGTCGGGATCTCGACGCACAGCCTCGAGCAGCTGTCCCGCGCCCTCGCGGTCAGCCCTCGCTACGTGGCCTACGGTCCCGTCTTCGAGACCACGAGCAAGATGAACGCCGCGCCGGTCGTCGGGGTCGAAGGGCTGCGGCAGGCGTCCATGGTGGCGCGCGCGGCGGGCATCCCGCTCGTCGCGATCGGCGGCATCACGCTCGCGCGCGCGCACGAGGTCGTCGAGCTCGCCGACGCGTGCGCCGTCATCGGTGATCTCTACCTCCCGGGGGCGACGCTCGCGGACGTCACCGAGCGCGCCCGCCTCTTTCACGCCGCCCTCGGCGGCACGCCCCGGAGCGTCGAGGCGCGTCCGTGAGCTTCATCCTCGCTGGCCTCGTCATCGCAGGCGCCAGCGGGACGGCCTTCGTGGGGCGCTGGCTCGCGCGTCGCCGCGACGGCACGAAGGATCCGGACGCCACGGATGTCGCCGATGCGGGCGGGGCGTCGCAGAACGCGGCGCCTGGGTCACCTCCGGCGGCCGAGCCGAAGAAGGACGACGCGCCGAAGAAGCCCGAGACGCCGAGGCGCACGGCAGAGGGAGCGCAGGCGCATCTCGAGGGGTTCCCTTGCCAGCTGGGCGACGTCCTCATGCGCCTGACGGGTGAGGAGGCGTGGCTGGCCGGCGGCCTGGTGCTGTCGGAGGAAGGCCCGGTGGCGGCGCTGTTCGTGGCGCCGGAGGCCGGTCACGACTGCGCGATCTATGCGCGCCCGGCGCCGCGTGAGGCGATCTTCTGGCTCGAGCCGCTCGACCCCGGCGCGGTGCTGGTGGGCGGCGAGCCGCCGACCTCGGTGGAGCACGGCGGGATCCGCTTCGACCGCGTTCGTCGCCTCCCGCTCCGGCCGAAGCGCATCGGCGTGGGCGCGCCGGACGTGGGCGACGCGGTGGTGCTGGCCGAGTACGCCTCGGCGGGCTCGGAGCGTCTGCTCGTGATGCGCAGCACGACGGGCGCCTCGCATGCGTTCCGCGGCGTCGAGCTCGAGCCTTCGTCGTACGAGGTGATCGCCTCGGGCCGCGCGACCCTCGACGAGTGACGCGTCCCGCGGACGGAAACGGGGGCGGGGGCGGGTGTTCTCCGGCTCCTGCGTCGTGCGTCGCGATGCGTCGTCCACGGCCGCTATCAGCAGCCGGGGTGGCCCGGGACGGTCGTCGGGAATGGTGAAGATCCTTCACGATGCGGTCGGGCGCACTGCCGCTACGGCAATGCAATTCGCGCGCATCCCCGTGGCACGCCGCCGCGCATCCGCGCGCGCAGTCCGCCACGTCCCGATCTCCGCTACAGCGCGCGCATCCGTGACAGCATCGACTCCACCACCATCTGCGGCGCGTTGTTGAAGTCCAGGTTCTCGAGTGCCGTGAGCGCGAGCCGGCCGCGCGCGGCGAGCACCTCGCTCTCGCGCCGGCCGTCGCGCGCGGCGGCTGCGGCCCTCTCCGCGAACGCCGACGCGAGCGCGCCGAGGCGTACCCGGAGCTCGTCCTTCTCCTTCTTCGCGTCCTCCGCGAGCGCCAGCAACGGCTCGACGCCTGGCGCGGCTACCGCCTCGAACGCGCGCGCGACGAAGCGGGCGCGCGCCTCGCTCTCCTCGGGATCCGCGAGCGTCTCGCCGGCCTCCACGCTGCCGCCCGAGAGGCGCGCGATCTCCTTCGCCCGAACCGGCTCCACGCCGCGCGACTCGAGGATCGCCTGCACGACGTCGTCGGGGAGCGGCGCGAACCGCACGCGCATCGTGCGCGAGAGGATGGTGGGCAAGAGCGCATCGGGCTGCGCGGTGAGCAGTATGAAATGCGTCTTCTGTCCGGGCTCCTCGAGCGTCTTGAGCAGCGCGTTCGCGGCAGAGACCGACAGCTCCTCGACCCGGCGCACGACGAACACCTTCGCCCGCCCCTCGTGCGGCGCGTACGCCGCGCGGGCGAGCACCAGCGTGCGGATCTGATCGATCGAGATGTCCTGGGTCTCCGGCGTGCGCCGCCCGATGGTCTGCGGCGCGTAGAGGCCGCGCTCGATGACCACGATGTCGGGGTGGATGGGCCGCCGCTCCTCCACGCGAGGCACGGCCCGCAGGCACGACGAGCACGCCCCGCACGCGACGAATCTGGGCGGCTCCGCGCCGAAGAGCCCGGCTTGCTCGACCCCGCGCGTCTCGCAGACGAGCGCCTGAGCAAGCCCGAACGCCGCGAGCTCCTTGCCGACGCCGTCCGGTCCGGCGAACAGGTACGCGTGATGAACGCGGCCGTTCTCCAGCGCGCGCTGCAACGTGCGGAGCGCCGGCTCCTGCGCGCGGACCAACGAGAGAAGGGACGCCGCCATCAGCCTCCGGAGTAGAGGTGTGGCGCAGCCCCGTCAACCGCGCGCGGACTAGTCCCGTGGGTCACGGCGCTGCGCGGCGGCTGACGGCGGGCGACTGCACGAGCAGCTGGAGCGCGCGCCCGAGGCCGATCGCGACGATGGCGGCGAGGCCGCCCACGAACGGCTGCGGCCGGAAGAGGAGGATGCCGATCGCGAGCGTCGCCAGGTAGCCGACACCCACGAGCGCGAGGAGGCCGGAGCCCAGCTCCGCGGCCTCGGCCTCGCGCTGTCTCCCGCAGTGCTCGCAGCCGAAGTCACCGTCCATCGCGAAGGTGGCGCACGCGTCACATAGCTCCTTGGCGCAGGTGGCGCAGGAGCCGATCGAGCCTCGGTCCGGGTGGGCGGCGCAATGCACGGCGAGCAGTGTATCGTAACGCGCATCGATGTTGCTCGACCCCGTGCGTCTCCTCGAGCACGTGCACGGTCATCTCGGCTGGCTGGCGGCGGCAACGCTCATCCATCCCGCGATCGTCCTGCGCAGCCGGACGCGTCGGGCGCACCTCGCGGTCGCCTCGTCGACGGGCTTCGTCACGATGGCGGCGGCGATCGGCTCGTGGATCTACGTCGCGTACCGCGAGCGCCTCAAGCAGGGGATCTTCATCCATGCGCCATCGGTGGGCGTGCTCTTCGAGCGCAAGGAGCACCTCGCGTTCGGCGCGGTGATGCTCGCATGGGCGGGCGCAGCGGCGTACTTCGCGGCCTCACGCGCGCTGCCCGACGCGCGCCAGCGCCTGCGCACGCTGGCGTTCCACGCGTACTGCGCGTCGGCCGCGCTGGCGGTCCTGGTCGCGATCCTGGGTACCGTGGTCGCGACCTACCGGACGTTCTGAGCACGCGGGGCGCGCTCCGCTCCGCGGCGCGGACCGTCAGTGCTGCCAGGCGCCGCCAGCCCTCCGCGCGCAGTCGACCTTCACCTCGATGCGCGCGATGCGCTACTACGCCCGACCGGACGGCTCGCGCTCGCGTTCGCCGGGCTGGTCTCGGCCGCAGCGCTGCTCGCGTGCCGGGGCATCCTCGGCATCGATGACGACGTCGCGCTGCTCCCCACCGGGACCGATGGCGGCGGCTCGCTCGAGGACGGTCCGGCGTCCGCGACCGACGGCGGCCCGAGCGCCGACGCCGCGAACGACGTCGCGAGCGGCTTCGACGCCGCGTTCGACGCCGGCGCCACCGCCGTCGACCGGCGCTTCGCGGTGTGGCCGCTTCCGCCGGTGAAGCCGCTCCTCTCGAGCTACGTCCTCACGACCGACACCGTCACCGACAAGACGACCGGCCTCGAGTGGGAGCGAAACGACGCGACGCCGGTGACCATCGCCTACGCGGGCGGGGCGACCTACTGCGCGGGTCTCGCGATCGGCGGGCAGAGGCAGACGCTCGGCCTCCTGAACCAGGCGGTGTTCCCGGACGGCGCGTTGCCGTCCTCGCCGGTGGTCCTGTGGACCGACTCCCTCAGCCTGCTCGCCGCCAAGCTCGACGATCGCTTCCAGCTCAACCTGGAGCTCGGCCTCGTCACGGTCGCGGCGAACACCGCGATCTCGAACCCCATCAAGTGCGTGCGCGGGAAGCCCACGATCTCGCCTTACACGCGTTACGACGTGGTCTCCGGCGCCGCGCGGGACGTGCGGACGGGCGTCGTCTGGCAGGTCGCGCCGCTCGCGACGACGACATCCCTCGCCGACGCGAAGGCCGCCTGCCAGTCGCTGCTGTTGGGCGGTTCGGGCGGCTTCCGCCTGCTGACGGTGCGCGAGCTCGCCTCGCTGGTCGACGAGTCGCGCGACGTGGCGCCGCTCCTGCCGCCCGGCTTGCAGGGCGGACCGTCGCCGCGCTTCTGGTCGTCGACCCCGCGGGCGAAGTCACCCGCAGCGACGTACGTGGTCGACTTCGAAACGGCGAACATCGTGGCCGACGAGTCCGCGTCGGCCGTGCTCTCCCTGCGCTGCGCGCGGTAGTTGTCGGGCGACGACCCTGGCCCTACGCCCTCCGGGCATGCCCGAAGGCCACACCATCCATCGCCTTGCGCTCGACCTGTCCCGCGATCTGGCGGGGCACGAGCTGGGCGTGTCGTCGCCGCAGGGGCGCTTCGGCGACGCGGCGCTCCTCGATCGCGCGCGGCTCGTGACGACGGCCGCGGTCGGCAAGCATCTGTTTCTCGAGTTCGACCGCGCGGCGGTGCACATCCACCTGGGCCTGTTCGGCCGCTTTCGCCGGCATCCGCTCCCGCCGCCGGAGCCGAAGGGCGCGCTCCGCCTGCGGCTCGTGGGCCCGACGCACGTGTGGGATCTCCGCGGCCCGACGCGCTGCGAGATCATCGACGAGCCGGCACGCGCCGAGCTCCTCGCTCGGCTCGGAGCGGACCCGCTGGCGGAGACGTCGGATCCGAAGCCCGCGTGGCAGCGCATCCAGAAGACGAAGCGCGCGGTCGGCGCGGTGCTCCTCGATCAGCGCATCTTCAGCGGGCTCGGCAACGTCTATCGCGCGGAGATCCTCTTCATGCTCGGCCTGCACCCCGAGACGCCGTCGAACGAGCTCACGAAGAAGCAGTTCAACGCGATCTGGAAGCTCGCGCGCGAGCTCCTGGCGCGCGGCGTGAAGGAGAAGCGCATCATCACGAGGCCGGCGGTCAAGGGCCGCCGGCTGAAGCGCAACGAGGCGCTCCACATCTACGCCCGCCGGACGTGCGATGTGTGCGGCAGCCCGGTTCGCCGCTGGATCGTCGGCGCGCGCGCGATCTACGCGTGCGAGACGTGCCAGCCGCCACGCGGGCCGGCCGCGCCCGTCAGCTCCCGGTGAACGCTGCCTTCCTCTTCTCGAGGAACGCCTTCATTCCTTCGGCGCGGTCTTCGGTGCCGAAGAGCATCGCAAAGGACTGCGTCTCCAGGGCGTTCGCCACCTCGAGCGGCACGTCGGCGCCGGTGTAGAGCACCCGCTTGCATTGCGCGAGCGCGAGGCGGCCCTTGCTCGCGATCCTCGCGGCCGTGTCGCGCGCCTTCGTCAGCAGCTCGGCGTGCGGGACCACCACGTTGACGAGGCCGATGCGCAGCGCCTCCTCCGCGTTGACCGTGTCGCCCGTGTAACAGAGCTCGCGCGCGCGGCCGATGCCCACGCGCCGGGCGAGGCGCTGCGTGCCGCCGAAGCCGGGGATGATGCCGAGGTTCACCTCGGGCTGTCCGAGCTTCGCCTTGTCGCTCGCGTAGATGAAGTCGCAGGCGAGCGCGAGCTCGCAGCCGCCGCCCAGCGCGAAGCCGTTCACCGCCGCGAGCACGGGGAAGGGCGCCTTCTCGAGACGCGAGCAGACGCGGTGGCCCATCTCGGAGAACGCGCGGCCCTGCTCGGTCGACATCGGCAGCATGGCCGCGATGTCCGCGCCGGCCGCGAACGCCTTCTCGCCCGCACCGGTGAGGATGGCGCAGGAGACCGCCTCGGGGCCCGACGCGGCGGCCAGGCTCGCGAGGAGCGCATCGAGCTCGCCCAGCAGCTCCGCGTTCAGGGCGTTCAGCTTGTCGGGGCGGTTCAGGGTGATGACGGCGACGGCGCCTTCACGCTCGCAGAGGACGGTGCTCATGACCGCCGATTACCACGGTCACCACGTCTCGACCACGGTCGCCCGCCGCGCGCGCCGGTCGCCCGCCGCGCGCGCCGCGCCCGCCGCGACCAGCATGCGCTCGGCGCCGGTCGCGGGAAATCGGCGAGCAGCCCGAGGCGCTCGAGCGCCGCGTGCCCGGCCTGCGGCGCATGCGCGCCGGCCAGTCAGCGCGCCTCGCCGGTGCCACGCGTGACGAGCACCACCGGGACCTTGCCGCGGGGTGGAGGTATGTCGCGACGGTGTCCCCGTCGCGGCTATCCGCGAGATCGAGGAGCGAGGGATCACGACCGCTCCCGACCGACCCGCGGCTCCGCGGATCGCGGAACGTCACCCCGAGCGCGCGGAGCACCGTGGGCTCCGCGCCAAGCAGCGCGAGGAGGCCGAGCACGCCTTCGGATCCGGTGGACGGGGGTGGCGGCAACCCGAGCAGTGTAGCGACCGCCGCCCGTCGTGCACGTCAGCGCAGGGGCGCTGCCGTCCTCGTGCCGCCCTCGTAGACGTAGAAGCCGCGGCCCGTCTTCTTGCCCAGCCACCCGGCCGCGACGAGGTTCCGGAGCAGCGTGGGCGCGCGGTACTTGTCGTCGCCGATGTCGCGGTGCAGCACGTCGGCGATGGCGAGCACGGTGTCGAGCCCGATGAGATCCGAGAGCTCGAGCGGCCCCATGGGGTGGTTCAGCCCGAGCTTCGCCCCCGTGTCGATGTCCTCGGCCGTGCCGACGCCCTCCTGGAGCGCGAAGCACGCCTCGCACAGCATGGGGACGAGGATGCGGTTGACGAGGAAGCCCGGCGCGTCACGGCTGACGGTGACGGTCTTGCCCATCTTCTCCGCGACCGCGCGCACCGCGGCGTAGGTCTCGTCCGACGTCTGCACGGCGCGGACGATCTCGACGAGCTTCATCAGGGGCGGCGGATTCATGAAGTGCATGCCCACCACGAGAGAGGGGCGCTTCGTCACCCCGGCGAGCCGCGTGAGCGAGATGCTCGACGTGTTGCTCGCGAGGATCGCGCCGGGCTTCATCGCCTCGTCACACCCGGCGAAGAGCTTCAGCTTGAGCTCGACGTTCTCGGTCGCAGCCTCGATCACGAGATCACACGCGCCGAAATCCGCGCAGCTCGCGGCCGGCGCGATGCGCGCGACGAGCGCGTCCTTGTCGGCCGCGATCATCTTGCCCTTCTCGACCTGCTTGCCGAGGATGGCCTCGATCTTCGAGCGTCCCTTGGTGGCGAGCTCGACCGACGCGTCGGCGAGCACCACGTCGTATCCGGCGGCCGCGGCGACCTGCGCGATGCCGCCGCCCATCTGTCCGGCGCCGAGGACGCCGATTGTACGAATATCCATCTTGTCCGACCTCGCGGTTTGCGTGCGACCATTACCACGTGACAAGGCGGCCGGGAGCGTGGGTTCGTGCGGCGGCGGCGGCGCTCGCCGTCACCGCCTGCGCGGCGTGCGCCGCGCCGAGCCCGATCGATCGCGCGCAGCAGCTCGTGCGCATGCACCGGGAAGGGGAGGCGGTGATCCTCCTGCGCGGCCACCTCGGCAAGCACCCCGACGACGTGGGCGCGCGCCGCCTGCTCGTGCGCGTCCTCGCGTTCGACGGCCAGCTCGAGGCCGCGCGCACCGAGGTCGCAGAGCTGGAACGCCGGCTCCCGAACGATCCCATCCCGTGGCTCGAGCTGGGGCACGCGTTCGAGCTCACCCATCGCTACGACGAGGCGCTCGCGGCCTACGACACGGCGGCGAGCGTGGCGCCGGCCTCGGCGGCGGGCCCGCGCGAGGGCGGCATGCGCGCGGCGCGCTGGGGCGAGCCCGAGGAGGCGCTCCCGCGGCTCGAAGAGGCGGCGCGGCGCGGCGCGAACGACGCGGAGCTGTTCCACGCCCTCGGCCTCGTGCGCCTGCACCTCCGCGACTTCGAGGGCGCGACCGACGCGTACGAGAAGGGACTCGCCGCCGACCCGAAGAGCACCGAGAACCTGCTCGGTCTCGCGAGCGTCGCGGTGGTGCGCGGCGATGCGGCGGCGGCGCTCGCGGCGTACGACCGCATCCTTCAGAGGAAACCGTCGTATGCGGGCGCCGAGCTCGGTCGCGCGTGGGCGCTCGCGAGGCTCGGTCGCAAGGACGACGCAAAGCGCGCCCTCGACCACGCCGAGCAGCTCGGCGCGGCGCGCGAGAACGTCGCCCGCCAGCGTGCCGACCTGAAGTAAATTGGCGGGATGGCCGACGAGACCGTTGCGATGAAGGAGCTGCGCGAGGTCTTCGAGGATCTCGACACCCTGCTGAAGAACCCGGAGGTCGGCGCCGAGCTCACGGCGCGCGGGGTCAACGTCAGCCTGGCCATCGTGGCCGCAGAGGCGCTCGTCGCGTACGTCGAGGGCGACCGCGAGCGCGCCGCCGAGGACTTCGATACCGTCGCCGAAGAGATCGCGACGCGCCTCGCGGCGAGCAAGACCGGCAAGGACGGAAGGTCATGAGCGACCCGAAGAACCGCTTCGGAGCCGTGCCCACGCTCCGCACCGGCCAGGCGCATCCGCATCCCGAGCCGATCGGCGGCGAGCACTATTCGGCGGTGGAGCTGATGCCGGGCTACCGCGTGCTGATCCTCGATCAGCGGAAGCTCCCGCAGATCGAGCGCTACGAGTTCTTCACGCTCGTCGACCAGGTGGCGGACGCGATCACCGGCATGCTGGTGCGAGGCGCGCCCGCCATCGGCATCGCCGCGGCCTACGGGCTCGTGGCCGCGGCCTACGCCGCCAAGGGCGACGGCGCCGAGTTCCTCGAGGCGATGGGCGTGGCCGACAAGAAGCTGCGGGCTGCGCGGCCCACCGCCGTGAACCTCGCGTGGGCGCTCGACCGCATGAAGCGCGTCGTCGAGGAGGCGCGCGCGCTCGCCCACCCGGCGCGCACCGAGCGCATCGCCGCGGAGGCGCGCAGCCTGCACAAGGCGGAGATCGCGGCGTGCCGCGCGATCGGCGTGCTCGGCCTCCCCTTCGTGCCGGACGGCGCCACCATCCTCACGCACTGCAACGCCGGCGCGCTCGCGACGGGCGGCTACGGGACAGCGCTCGGGATCGTGCGCGCCGCGCACGAGGCGGGCAAGAAGGTGCGCGTGCTCGCGTGCGAGACGCGCCCCTATCTCCAGGGCGCGCGGCTCACCGCGTGGGAGCTCGCGAAGGATCAGATCCCCGTCGAGGTGATCACCGACTCGATGGCCGCGCACTTCATGTCCAAGAAGGCGGTCGATCTCGTGCTGGTCGGCGCCGATCGGATCGCGCGCAACGGCGACGTCGCGAACAAGATCGGCACGTACGGCCTCGCGTGCATCTCCGCGGCGCACGACGTCCCGTTCTACGTCGCGGCCCCGTGGAGCACGGTGGATCTCGGATGCCTCGATGGGGGCGCGATCCCCATCGAAGAGCGCGCCGAGCGCGAGCTCTCGCACTTCCCGTTACCCGACGGCAACAGCGTTCAGATCGTGCCGGACGGCGTTCGCGTGCGAAATCCCAGCTTCGACGTGACGCCCCACGCGCTCATCACGGGCATCGTCACGGAGCGCGGCGTGGTGCAACCCGTGTCCGAGGGAGAGCTCGCGAAGCTCGCGACGCAGTAGCTGCGCGCACAGCCTGCGATGCTATATTCACGGACTCGGAGGTGACCTTGCGCAGGCTCGCTTATCTCGGTTGCGCGCTCACCGCGCCCGCTCTCGTCCTTGGAATGGTTGCGACGGCGTGCTCGGCGAAGAGCCGCGCGAGCGACGGGCCTTCCGTGCTCGACGGCGGCGGCCAGTTCGGCGAGCCGGAGGGCGGAGGCACCATCCCGGTGCGCCCCGCCTGCTCCGACGACAACAAGGACGTCTTCGTCATCGCCGAGGATCGCTCCTTCTACTCGTTCCACCCGCCGACCCTCGAGTTCAAGAACAAAGGCCTCCTCGACTGCCCGACCGGCGGCGCCCTGCCGACCTCGATGGCCATCGATCGCGCGGGCGTGGCGTGGGTCCGCTACAGCGACGGCTCCGTATGGCGCGTGAGCACCGAGAACCTCGCCTGCGAAGCGACGAAGTATCAGCCGCAGGCCGAGGCCTTCACGAAGTTCGGCATGGGCTTCGCGACGGAGACGAACGGCGGCTCCACCGAGACGCTCTACCTCTCCGACAGCGCCGGCCAGGGCCTCGCGAAGCTCAACACGAAGACCCTCGCGCTCGACTTCATCGGGCCGTACTCCGGCGATCTCGCGGGGACGACCAGCGAGCTCACCGGCACGGGCGATGGCAAGCTCTATGGCTTGTTCGTCACGAGCCCGGCGCAGGTCGCCGAGATCTCGAAGGCGACGGGCAAGGTGCTGTCCGCGCAAGAGCTCGCGGGGGTCTACGCCGGCAACGCTTGGGCCTTCTCGTTCTACGGCGGCGACTTCTTCGTCTACACGAACGCCGAGGCCGGCAACCTCCCGATGAACGCCGGCGGCTCGGACGTCACGCGCTACCGCCCGTCGGACAAGAGCGTCACGGTGGTGAAGTCGAAGATCGGCTTCAAGATCGTGGGCGCCGGCGTCTCGACCTGCGCCCCGACCACCGGCCCGCGCTAGCAACCCGGATTGACCGGGCTCCGTCACGACGCTACGTCCAGGGCGTGAGCTCGTCTTCCTCCACGCCGCCGTCACGTTTTGCCCCGAAGCCCCCCTGGCTGAAGGTGCGCGCTCCGGGCGGCGAGACGTACGTGCATCTCAAGGAGACGTTCCGCGAGCTCGACCTTCACACCGTGTGCGAGGAGGCGCGTTGCCCGAACGTTGGTGAGTGCTGGACCGAGGGCACCGCGACCGTGATGCTCCTGGGGAGCGTGTGCACGCGCGGCTGTCGCTTCTGCGCCGTCACCACCGGCAACCCACGCGGCGCGGTCGACGGACGTGAGCCCGAGCACGTCGCGCGCGCCATCGCGCGCCTCGGCCTCCAGTACGTCGTCATGACGATGGTCGATCGCGACGACCTGCTCGACGGAGGTGCGGCCCACGTCGCACGCACCGTCACGCGACTCCGCGAGCTCCGCCCCGACATCCTCATCGAGACCCTGCTCGGCGACTTCGGCGGCCACCTCGACTACGTCGACGTCACGGTCGATGCCGCGCCGCATGTCTGGGCGCACAACATCGAGGTCGTGGAGCGCCTCCAGCGCACCATCCGCGACGTGCGTTGCAGCTACGAGCGCTCGCTCGCGGTGCTCGAGCGCGTGAAGCAGCGAGATCCCGCGCGCGTCACGAAATCGTCGATCATGGTCGGCATCGGCGAGCAGGACGACGAGGTCCTCCAGACGCTCGCGGACCTGCGCAAGTCGGGCGTCGACCTCGTCACGCTCGGCCAGTACCTGCGTCCCTCGCAGAAGCACGCGGCGGTCGATCGGTTCGTCACGCCGGAGACGTTCGAGATGTACGCCGTCGAGGCGCGCAAGATGGGCTTTGCCTACGTCGCGAGCGGGCCGCTCGTGCGCAGCTCGTACAAGGCGGCCGAGGTCTTCGTGCGCAGCATCCTCCGCCCCGGCGACCCCGCCGCCGCCGAGGCCTTGATCAAGGAGCGGCTCGAGGAGGCGCAGCGCGCGGCCGCCGCGATCAACGATGACGCCGCGCCGCGCACCACCAGCGAGCTGGCCGCGCGCGCCACCGCCTCGCTCCTCCCGGTATCGAGCCTGCTACGGCGGCCCTCGTGAGGCGGCGTCCCCCGACGTGCCGCCCGTGACGACCGCGCCGCGGCGGTCGTCACGCCGCTCTGCTCGCGCCTGATGATCGCGGTCGCGAGGGGCAAGGTCACGCTGCTCGGCGAGACGCTCGGCGTGGGCGATGTGGCCGTCGTCACCTATCCCGAGGCGCTGAAGCTCGAAGGAGCTGGCTTGGTGGTCGTGGTCCGTCGCGATTTCCCGTCCGACGGCTGCCACGTGCGCGTCCGTCCGGCGGTCGACAAGCGGGTGGTCCGCGCGCGCGCACCCGAGCTCAGGTGGGCGAACGGCACGATGACGGCGCGCTCGGACACGTCGGCCCGTGGCCCTCGCTGCGGCCGAGCTCGACGCAGGCTGCGACGCCCGTTGAGGTGGTCAGAGGTGCGAGGAACTTGCGCCGTCGCCGCCTGACAGCCGGCGAACGTGCTTAGCTTCAGAGAACTTCGGCGCTCTGTGCGTCGTACAAGGATCCCCCATGAGCACCCGTCGGACCATTCTCGTTGCTTCCTCCGCCGTCGCCGCAGCGCTCATGGTGGGCTTCGCCCCCGGGCTGATGAACCCGGCGCACGCGCAGCTGCAGGTCGGCAGCATGCCGCCGTCCGACGCGTTCCCGACGTCGGACCGCACCGTCGAGAACGTGGCGGACACGGTGCCCGGCGAGCTCGTCGTCGACGTGAAGGACAACCTCTCCGAAGAGGAGATCCAGCAGCTCGGTAGCGACTACCACCTCACGCTCCGCGACAACTCGCCGGGCGTGAAGGACGACGGCAAGATCGAGCTCGCCGACGTCGACCCCTCGCAGATGGCCGATCTCGTCGCCCGCCTCTCGCTGGACCCGCGCGTCGAGGCGGTCGAGCAGGAGACCGTCGCGCGCGCGTTCTTCACGCCCAACGATCCGAAGTATTCCGAGCAGTGGCACATGCAGCGCGCCGGAGCCGAGAAGGCCTGGGAGTACGCCTGCGGCGAGGGCGTCACCGTCGCCGTCGTCGACACGGGCATCGCCTGTTACGACGATGGCGGGTTCATGAAGGGCACGGACCTCGCGGGCACGAAGTGCGTCGCCGGCTACAACTTCGTGGGCAAGAACGAGATCGCCGCGGACGACCAGGGCCACGGCACCCACGTCGCCGGCACGATCGCACAGACCACCAACAACGGCGTCGGCGTCGCGGGCCTCGCGCACTGCGCGAAGCTGATGCCGGTTAAGGTCCTCTCCGCGCGCGGCTGGGGCACCATGGCCGACGTTGCGGAAGGCATTCGCTGGGCGGCCGATCACGGCGCGAACGTCATCAACCTTTCGCTCGGCTCCTCCTCGAAGAGCCCGGTCGTCGAGAAGGCCGTGCGCTACGCGTATGCCAGGGGCGTCGTGGTCGTCGCCGCCGCCGGCAACTCCGGCAAGTCGGTCGGCTTCCCCGCCGCGTACGACGGCGTGATCGCGGTGAGCGCCACCGACAAGAACGACGCGATCGCGTGGTTCTCGTCGCGCGGCCCCGAGGTCTCGATCGGCGCCCCGGGCGTCGGCGTCACCCAGCAGACGATCTGCGAGGCCGGCAAGAACAAGTGCGAGCAGTGGGGCGTCTTCAACGGCACCAGCATGGCGTCGCCGCATGTGGCCGCCGCCGCCGCGATCCTCGTCGGGCAGGGCGTGACCAACCCCGACAGCGTGAAGGCGATCCTCCAGTCGACCGCCACGCCCAAGGAGGACAAGAACCTGTTCGGTGCGGGCATCCTCGAGGCCGGCAAAGCCGCCGCCACCACGCACTGGGCTCACCTCGGCGTCCGATTCGCGGCGCTCCTTGCGATCGCCTTGGTCGTGATCCGCCGCATCAAGGCGAAGGGCGGCACGGTCGAGAAGGGCGGCGGCAAGTGGGTGGGCGCGCTCTTCGCGGGCATCGGCCTCCTGCCGTTCCTCCCGCTGCTCGGAGTTCCCGCGCGCCTCGGCGCGCTGCGCTGGGTCGCGGACCTCGCGATGCGGCCGTTCGGCGAGTGGGATCTCCTCCTGGCGCCGAGCTTCCACAAGTGGCTGCTGTTCGCGAGCGTCGCGCCCGCGTTCCTCCTCACCACGTTCTTCTTCAACAACAAGCGCCTGCGGCCCTTCGTCGGCGGCTTCGCCATCGGTACCGGCGCGCTCCTCGTACAGCTCGGGATCAGCGGCGAGACCCTCTTCGCCCTCGGCGGCTTCGGCCTCCGCATCTTCTGTGCAGTGAACGTGATCGCCTGCCTCTGGGTCGCGCGCATGTCGCTCGATGCCAAGCGCAGCTGATCGCTGCGTGATGCCACGCTCGCGCTCGCGGCCCGGCCCGTTGCAGCGCGAGCGAGCACGCGCTTGCGACGACGTGATCTCCTGAAGGCCGCCACCGCGGCCTTTGCGCTTTCTACGCTCCCCATCCTCGGCGCCTGCGACCTCGACCGCCACGGGTTCGTGTTGCTCGACCTCGACGAGACGCGCGCGCAGGGCGCGTTCTTCTATGTGAAGGACGTCGAATCGAGGGACGGCCAGGACGCGGTCTTCGCCAAGGCTGTCGCCACGAAGAGCGCAACGAGTCACTTCCGCGACGACGGCCAGCCTGCGCCCGAGCGCGCCGATGCCGCGCTGCTCGCCCCCCAGCCGATCGTCCGACCAGCCACGGCGCTGCGCGTCCTCCCGGCGATCAAGCCGTCGCAGCACCACGACCCGTTCGGACCCCTCCGCGCGACCTGATCCGCCGCCTGTCCCGCGAACGGCCGGGTCTCGGCGGCCACGAGAGCGCGATCGTGCTGACGCCTACGCGCGGTCGAGCTCCTCTGGCGGCAGACCGGGCCACCGCTCGCACGCTGTTGCGCACTCGCCCATTTCCCCGCGGAAAGGGCGGTGAGTGAAGGTGCGTGAGGCCTCGCTAGGTCTTCGGCTCGGCGGTCCCGACGTGCGGGAAGAGCCAGGCCACCGCCGCGCAGCCGACCGCCATCGCCGCGACGATCCACATCACGTAGGTGAGGCCGACCGTCAGGTCGCCGGAGATCGACGCGAGGAGCGTGCTGTCGATCGAGCGGCGCGCGGGGCCCAGCATGCGCGCCACGAGCGCCGAGCCGCCCTCGCGCGCGCTCCCCGCGAGCAGTGCATGCGCCAGCGCGACGCCCATCGCGCCGACCGCGACCGTCCCGCCGATGTTGCGGAAGAACATCGTGCTCGCCGTGGCGACGCCGCGCTGCGAGAAGCCCACGCTCGTCTGCACGGCGATGACGAGCGGCGCGTTCGCGAGGCCCATGCCGATCCCGAACACGCCGGCGAGCACGCGGACCCGCATTGCCGTCGCCCCGTGGCTCATCGAGAACGCGAGGAGGATCGACGCCACGGCCACGAGCGCGAAGCCCGCGCGGACCAGCGCGCGGAAGCCGACCCTCCCGATCAGCCGGCCCGCGACCGCGCTGGCGCACGGCCAGCTCACCGCCATCGTCGCGATGGTGCTGCCGGCTTCGGTGGGCGTGGAGCCGAGCACGCCCTGCGCGTAGAGCGGCACGAAGGTGACGAGGCCCACCATCGCTCCTCCGGACAGCGCCGAGAGCACGCTGGAGGTGGCGAGGATGCGCTGCTTGAAGAGCTGGAGCGGCAGGATCGGCTCCTTCGCGCGCGCCTCCACCGCGATGAAGACAGCGACGAGCACGACGCTCACCGGCAGGAGCACCCACGGCCACTCGCCGTCGGTGCCGAGCAGCAGCGCGACCACGGCGGCGCTGAGCACCAGCGCCCCCGCGACATCGAGCCCGTGCTTGCGCTTCTCCACCGTCTCTACCAGCGAGAAGGTGAGCATCGCCGCCGAGACGATCCCGAAGGGGACGTTGACGTAGAACACCCAGCGCCACGAGAGCGTGGCGACGATGATGCCGCCCAGCAGCGGCCCGATGAGCCCGGCGATCGCCCAGACCGCGCCGAACACGCCCTGCATCTTGGCGCGCTCCTCGATCTTGAAGATGTCGCCCACGATGGTGAGCGCCATCGGCTGCATCCCGCCTGCGCCGATGCCCTGGAGCGCGCGGAACGCGATGAGCTGGTGCATGGAGCGCGCCTGGCCGCTCGCCATCGAGCCGACCAGGAAGAGAGCCATCGCCACCATCATCACGGGCTTGCGCCCGTGGAGGTCCGCGAGCTTGCCGTAGATCGGCACCGTCACGGTCGACGCGAGCATGTAGGCCGTGAAGACCCAGGCGTAGTGCAGGGCCCCGCCGAGCTCGGCGACCACGGTGGGCATCGCCGTCGACACGACGGTCATCTCCATCGCCGCCATGAAGAGCGCGAGCAGGAGCGCCGCCACGGTCGCGGGACGATGCGTCTTCTTTTCCGCTGTTGGCGACACCGGGAACTGCCGGACGCTACCCCTTGCGGTGCTGGCTTGGAAGGGTGGTACGCTCAGCAAGTCGATGTCGCTCAAGATCGATCAAGACCACTCGCGATTCCGCGCGATCGTGCGCGGTAAGATTCGCCAGAACCTCCGCAAGTACATCTCCCAGGGAGAGCTCATCGGCAGGAAGGGGAAAGACCTCGTCTCGATCCCCATCCCGCAGATCGACATCCCGAAGTTCCGCTTCGGCGACAAGCAGCAGGGCGGCGCCGGCCAGGGCGACGGCGATCCGGGCGACCCGATGGGCGGCGAGGAGGGCGAGGGGGGCGAGGGCGGCAAGAAGGCCGGCGAGGGCGCCGGCGAGCACAGCCTCGAGGTCGACGTCACGCTCGAAGAGCTCGCCGACATCCTCGGCGAGGAGCTGCAGCTCCCGGACATCAAGGACAAGGGCAAGAGCAAGATCATCAACGCGAAGGATCGCTACACCGGCATCCGCCGTGTCGGTCCCGAGTCGCTCCGCCACTTCCGCCGCACGTACCGCGAGGCGCTAAAACGCCAGATCGGCACCGGCAGCTACGACCCCGGCAAGCCGGTGGTCGTCCCCATTCCCGACGACCGGCGCTACCGCAGCTGGAAGACCCAGCCCGAGCCCGTCGCCAACGCCGTCATCATCTACATGATGGACGTGTCGGGCTCGATGGGAGACGAGCAGAAGGAGATCGTGCGCATCGAGTCCTTCTGGATCGATACGTGGCTCCAGAAGCAATACAAGGGCCTCGAGTCCCGCTACATCATCCACGATGCCGTGGCACGCGAGGTCGATCGCGAGACCTTCTTCCACACGCGCGAGTCCGGCGGCACGATGATCTCGAGCGCCTACAAGCTCGCCTCCCAGATCATCGACGACCACTACCCGGCCGAGGAGTGGAACATCTACCCGTTCCACTTCTCCGACGGCGACAACTGGTCGATGGACGACACGCTCGCGTGCGTCGAAATCCTCAAGCAGAAGCTCCTGCCGCGCGTGAACATGTTCGCGTACGGCCAGGTCGAGAGCCCCTACGGCTCGGGCCAGTTCATCAAGGATCTGCGCGAGCACTTCGCCAAGGACGACCGCGTGATCACGAGCGAGATCCGCGACAA
Source organism: Polyangiaceae bacterium (assembly GCA_043732195.1). Classification (GTDB taxonomy): domain Bacteria; phylum Myxococcota_A; class Polyangia; order Polyangiales; family Polyangiaceae; genus Labilithrix. The sequence continues at coordinate 1,163 of JAYTHX010000222.1, read as the reverse complement.
GGACGCGATCGTGACCAGCATCAAGGAATTCCTGGGCAAGGGCGCCTGAGGCCAACGTGAGGCTCTTCGCGTGGGCTGCGGCGTTCGTGCTGGCCGGCTGCGGAGCGGCGGGCGCGCCGAAGGCACCCATGGCCGACGCCGCGGACAACGAGCCCGGCGATGCGCTGCTCACCATCGAGGGGACGCCGATCGCCCTTCGCCGGAGCGTGGTCGCGGATCAGTACTTCTGGCTCCGCACAAAGGTGCTCGAGGGCGAGGCTCCGCCGGCGTTCGCCGAGGCGTTCAACGCGATGCACGAGCTGCGCACCGATCTCTCCGGCGATCCCACGGCGTACGAGGATCTCGAGGTCCCGCTCGGCGCGGTGAGCCATGCGTCGGAGCTCGTCGCGATCTACGGCGAATTTCCGGAGCGCAAGGAGGTGGGCGGGCGCGTGGTCCCGTTCCGCGCGGATGCGCTCCGCCTCGCGCAGGCGATGAGCAAGCTCGAAGGCGCGTACAAGAAGGGCCCGTACCGCGAGCACGCGATCGCCATCGGTCTCGCGGCGAAGGACCTGGGGCTGCATCTCGTCCCGTTCGAGCCGACCATTTTGAAGGCCATCGAGAGCGATATGGGCCTCCCCGACGGCGCCCGCGCCGTGGTGGTCACGCTCGTGAACGACGCGCCGTACCCAGGCATCTTCGCGGCCGACGCCCGCGGCCGCGTCATGGCGAGCTTCGTTCGCGTGCGTGGTCTTGATGGCAGCGCGCTCGCCGAGACGGTGCTCCAGGAGTCGCTGCACGCGCTCGACGAGATGACGGTGCGCGAGTCCACCGCGCTGAACTCGCTCCGGGCCGCCCTTGCAAAGCGCGGCATCGACGAGTCGGACTCGAACGCCGAGATGGCGATCAACACGGTCACGTCCGCGGAGGCCGCGAGCCTCGTGCGGCGCTTCGTCGATCCCTCGCACCGCGCGCTCGGCGAGAAGGGCTTCTACACCTTGTACCCGCCCGCGCCCGCCATCGTGGCGGCGTGGACGCGCCACGTCGACCACGGCGAAGCCCTGGACGTGACCGCCGACGCCATCGCGAAGGCAGTCACCGATCCCTAGAACAGCTTCACGGTGGTGAAGAGGTCTCGTGCGAGGTCCGGTGCGCGCCCTCGCACCGCGGCTCCGGCTCCGGCT
>JAYTHX010000221.1:0-4828 GCA_043732195.1 Polyangiaceae bacterium | reverse complement strand
GACGAGATGGGGCTCGGCAAGACCGTTCAGACGCTCGCGCTCCTCGTCTCGCGCAGCAAGGAAGGGCCCGCGCTGGTCGTCGCGCCCACGTCGGTAGGGCCCAACTGGCTCGCGGAAGCGCGGCGATTCGCCCCCTCGCTGAATGCCATTCTCCACCGCGGCGCCGGTCGCGCCGCCGCCCTCGCGAAGCTCGGGCCCGGCGATCTCCTGATCACGAGCTACGACGTGCTCGCCCGCGACGCCGACGCGCTGCGCGCGATAACGTTCGCCACGCTGGTCGTCGACGAGGCGCAGGCCATCAAGAACGGCGACACGACGCGCGCCCGCGCTGCGCGCTCGCTCCGCGCCGACTTCCGGCTCGCGCTCACGGGAACGCCGGTCGAGAACCGTCTCTCGGAGCTCTTCAGCCTCGTGGAGTTCCTCGACCCAGGTCTCCTCGGCACCGAAGCGGAGTTCCGCGAGCGGTACGTCGTTCCCATCGAGCGCGATCGGGATGCGTCTCGCAGCGCGGCGCTCGCGCGCTTGGTGCGACCGTTCCTCCTGCGCCGGAAGAAGTCCGACGTGCTGACGGAGCTGCCGGCGCGCACCGAGGTGACGCGCGCGGTGGAGCCTTCGCCCGCCGAGCGCACGAGGTACGAGGCCGCGCGCCTGCTCGCGCTCGCCGCGCTCTCGGGTGCCGACGAGGATGCGCGATTCCGGATGCTCGCGGAGCTGATGAGGCTTCGCCGGCTCGCGTGTCATCCGCGCCTCGACGACCCTCGCTCGAAGACGCCGTCCTCGAAGCTCGAGGCGTTCCTCGAGCTCGTGAGCGAGCTGCGCGAAGGCGGCCACCGTGCGCTGGTGTTCAGCCAGTTCACGGGGCATCTCGCGCTCGTCGAGGAGGCGCTGCGCGCGCGCGAGATCCCGTACCTCTACCTCGACGGCAAGACGCCGCTGCCCGAGCGAACCGCGCGTGTTGCCCGCTTCCAGGCCGGCGAGGGCGATCTCTTCCTGATCTCGCTGAAAGCCGGAGGAACGGGGCTGAACCTCACGGCCGCGGACACGGTCATCCACCTCGATCCCTGGTGGAACCCCGCGGTCGAGGACCAGGCGAGCGATCGCGTCCATCGCATCGGGCAGACGCGCCCCGTCACCGTCATCCGTCTCGTCGCGCAAGGCACCATCGAGGAGGCGGTGATGGCGCTCCACGCGAACAAGCGCCAGCTCGCGGAGTCGATCCTCGAGGGCTCGGCGGCGAGCGGGAAGCTGTCGATCGCGGAGCTCGCGGCGCTGGTCCGCGAGGGCGCGGGCCTCGCGGCGCTCGACTGAGCTGGTGGCTCGGGCGTTGATCCGGCGGGCTCCTCATGGCAAAGCCTCCCCATGGCCTCCAACCGCGGTCGGCAGAAGAGCCTCGAGAAGAAAAAGAAGAAGCGCGTCGAGGTGCGGAGCGTGGCGGCAAAGGCGCGTTCGTCCTCGCCGGGCGCGCTCCTCGCGCTCGCGGCGACCTGCCCCTTCGGTCCCGCGTACATGACCGGCGCCTGGAGCTCCGCGGACGAGGAGGCCCCGGGGCTCGTCGGCGTCATCGTCACGCGCCGGATGCCGGACCAGACGTACGTTCTTCTCTCCTGCCTCATCGACCGCACGTGCCTCGGCGTGAAGAACGCCTTCGTGGAGACCTCGCTGAGCGAGGGGGGCCTCCGCGAGCTCGTGGCGCGCTTCGGGGAGGTCCACAGCGACGGCGTCGACCTGGTCTCGGTCCACGAAGCGCAGTCGGTCGTCTTTCACGCCGTCGATTTCGCGCGCTCGATCGGCTTCGCGCCGCACCCGGACTTCGTTGCCGACCTCCTCGGCCCGCGCCCCGAGCTGCTCCTCGATACGCCGCTCGCCCGTCCCTCGCAGCCACGCTTCATCCCTGGCCCCCAGGATGACGTGGCCCGCATCACGCGCGTGCTCGACCGCCACTGGAACGACGCCGCGGCGGTGCAGGGCGCCTCCGGGGCGCCCGCGCGCCTGCGGCAGGCGAGCGAGCTATGGCTCGCCATCTTCGCCGAGCGCCACGCCGCAGAGAGCGTCGCGGGCTTCGCCGAGTACCTCCACGCGATCCTCGGGCGGCCCTTCGATCCGGAGCGCGATCAGGAGGCGATCGGCGCGCACCTGACCTCCTTGCCGAATCTCTGGGCGGCCCTCCTCCGGCCCATGAAGGACGGCCGCACCGGCTGCCAGCTGGCGCGCTCCGCCGCTCCGCTGCGCGGCGCGGCCATGGCCGACGCGCTCGATCACTTCGCGCGGGCGCGCGTCCTCTTCGGCGACGTCCTCGCGCTCGATCGCCGGGCCAACATCGCCACCGTGCGGGACGCGTTCGACGGCGCGCTGCGCCGCCTCCAGCTCGACCGCAACACGGCGCGCGTCCTCACGCGCTGGACGCGCATGTTCGGCGTGGTCGTGGAGCTCGAGGACGGCACCGACTATCCGCCGTCGACGCTGCTGTCGCACGCGTGGCTGCGCAACGTGGCGCCGAGCAAGCTGGTCGCCGGGGTGAACGAGCTGCTCGCGCGGTTCGGCCACCGCGAGGTGATCGACGAGGCAAAGCCCCAGGAGAGCCTCGCGCGCTGGGCCGGGCTCGCCCACGGCGTGCTCCACCGAGCGATCGCGCCCACCGAGGAGCAGGCGAAGGAGCTGGGCCGGAAGAAGTTCCTCGTCAACTCCGACGGCGAGCGCTTCGAGCCGCACCAGGCCACCCTCATGCTCGACGCCGCGAGCGAGCGCGCGCTCGCGATCGCGCTCGGAGCCTCCGACGAGTTCCTGCGCACCGATCAGGGCTTCGAGATGTTCGGCGCGCCGCGCGCCGGCGCCGTGATGGAGGGCGAGAGCCTGGCCACGGTGTCGCCCCTCCGGCCCGGCGAGTGGCGCGTCCTCGCCAACTCCCCGGCGCGCTACGCCCGCGTGCTCGCGCGGCTCGGCGCGCTCGCGGGGCACGAGGTGCGCGCGACCGATCTCCAGACCATGCGCCCGTGGGAAGAGCAGCCCGACTGCGCGGCCGAGGAGTCCGACGACACGCAGCGCCTGGTGGTGGCGACCGCGCGCGTCGAGGCCCCCACCAAGCGCGGCGCGAAGGCGGCCGTGCGCCAGCTCGCCAAGGACGCTCCGCTGCGCACCATCGACGAGGTCGTGCCGGCGCTCGGGGGCACGCCGCGCGAGCTCGTCACGACGGTCGAGGGCCGAGCGCGCGTCGAGATCTGGCTCCAGGACTGGGAGCTGCACGGCACCCCGGATCCCGAGGGCTGGGCCTTCCTCGACCTCGATCCGGTGCGCGCGGAGCTCGGTCTCCCGCGCGCATCGGGCCGGGGCAGCGAGCGCGCCTAGCGCCATCCTGCAAACATTCAGCGATGCGCTTCCTCGTCTACTCCGGTCTCCACGTCCCCCCGCGCCTCAAGGCATCCTTCGAGAAGGTGCGCGCCGCCATCGAGCGGGGTGATCTCCGCAGCGCCGATCTCAAGAAGCTCGCGGAGCGCGAGCTGTTTCGTGCGCGCCTCGACTACGACAGTCGCCTGCTCGTCCAGATGGTCCGCCAGGACGGCGTGCGATCGTGCCTGGCGCTCGAGATCATCGAGCAGCACGCCTACGATCGCTCCCGCTTCCTGCGCGGCGCCCGCATCGACGAGTCACGCGCCTGCGCCGCCGAGGATCTCACCCCCGCCGCGCTCGACGCCGCCGCGCTTCCCATCCGCTACCTCAGCCCCACCCGGCCGCGCTTCGAGTACCTCGACAAGCCGATCTCGTTCGACGACCGCCAGACCGAGCTCGCCGCGCTGCCGCTCCCGCTCGTCCTCGTCGGCTGCGCCGGCAGCGGCAAGACGGCGCTCACCCTGACGCGCCTGCGGGCCCTGCGGGGTGACGTCCTCTACGTCACGCAGTCTCCGTACCTCGCGGAGAGCGCGTCCAGCCTCTACTTCGCGCATGGCTACGAGAACGACGGCCAGAGCGTCGACTTCCTCAGCTTTCGCAAGCTGCTCGAGTCCATCACCGTCCCCGCCTCGCGCGCGGTCACGCCGCGTGACTTCCGCCCCTTCTTCGAGCGCCACCGCGCGAGCTGCAAGTTCACCAACGCCCATGCCCTCTTCGAGGAGCTGCGCGGCGTGCTCGCGGCGTCGCCCGAGGGGCCGCTCACCCAGGACGCGTACCTCGCGCTCGGCGTCCGCCAGTCGATGTTCCGGCCCGAGGAGCGCCCCGCGGTCCACGCGCTCTTTGCCAAGTACCGGCAGTGGCTCAGCGAGGCCGAACTCTACGACCCGAGCCTCCTCGCGTTCGAGTACCGGGCGAAGGCCGAGCGCCGCTACGACGCCGTGGTGATCGACGAGATCCAGGACCTCACCAACGCCGAGCTCGCCCTGGTCCTCGCCACCTTGCGCGATCCCCGCCAGTTCCTGCTGTGCGGCGACGCGAACCAGGTCGTCCACCCGAACTTCTTCTCCTGGGCCCGCGTCAAGTCGCTCTTCTACTCGAAGGAGGCCGAGGCCCTCGAGGCGCCGGTCCACGTGCTCGACGCGAACTACCGGAGCAGCCGCAGCGTCTGCTCGCTCGCCAACGGCCTGCTCAAGATCAAGAACGCGCGCTTCGGTTCGATCGACAAGGAGAGCACCGCCCTGGTCCGGCCGGTGAGCGATCTCGCCGGCAAGGTCGCGGGGCTCGTCAAGAAGGACGCCGTGCTCCGCGACCTCGATCGCGTCGCGAAGACCTCGGCGCGCGTCGCCGTGATCGTCCTCACGGAGGAGCAGAAGGTGGAGGCGCGCCGACGCTTCTCCACGCCCCTGGTGTTCTCGGTGCTCGAGGCCAAGGGCCTCGAGTACGA
>JAYTHX010000220.1:0-4831 GCA_043732195.1 Polyangiaceae bacterium | reverse complement strand
CGATCCGCGCCACGATCGCGAAGCTGATCAAGCGCGGCTACCCCGAGTTCATCAAGACGGTGCCGGTGTCGACGCAGTTCCCGGTGCGCGGGCTGCTGATCGACAAGCGCTTCGGCCACGTCCTGAAGATGGACCGCTACAAGCACGTCCACAAGGGCTACCACGGCTTTCGCGAGCTCACGAAAGAGGAGCTGCGCGCGCTCTACCACTCGAAGAAGATCCGCCCGGCGACGCCGCGCTACCACTGGATCGACACGCTCTACGCGCTGAGCGAAGTGGCGACGTACGCCGCGCTCGTAGATGCGATGGAGAAGAAGGGCTACGCCGTCGACTACGCGAAGCTCTTCACCGACATCCGCGAGTGCATCGACGAGGCGCACCGCGACGGTACGATCCTCGACGAGGTGATGAACAACCTCCCCCACTTCGTGCACCGCGACACGAACCTCGCGCCCGCGCTCCACAAGCTGCGGAGCGCCGGGAAGAAGCTCTTCCTCCTGACCAACTCGCGCGCCGGCTACACCGAGCAGATGATGACCTATCTCCTCGGCGGCGCGATGAGCGAGTACCCGCACTGGAAGAACTTCTTCGACGTCGTGATCGTCGCCGCCACGAAGCCGGTCTTCTTCACCGAGCGCCGCCCTCTGCTCGAGCGCGACGGAGAGATGACGAAGCCGGCGGTCGCACCGCTCGAGCGCGGCAAGATCTACGAGGGCGGAAACCTGCTCGACGTCGAGCGCCTGCTTGGCGCCACGGGCGACGAGGTGCTGTACGTCGGCGATCACATCTACGGCGACATCCTGCGCTCGAAGAAGGACAGCGCGTGGCGGACCGTGATGATCATGCAGGAGCTCGAGACGGAGATCGCCGCTTACGAGTCGTGCAAGGAAGACTTCGCAGCCATCGAGATCGCCGACGACCAGCGCGAGCACCTCGAGGACGACCTTCGCTACTACCAGGCGCGCATCAAGGAGCTGACGCGAAACATCGAGCACGCGGGTGGCGGACGCGCGAGAAACGACAGCAGCACGCGCGATCTCGCGGCCGTGGCTGCGGCACCGAACGCCACTCCGACCCCCGAGCTCGAGGCCGATCGCATGCGCTTCAAGCGGGCCGTGGAGCGCATCCGCGGCAAGCTCCGCCAGATTGACGCCGAGATCACCTCGATGGAGCGCCGCATCGACCTGCGCTTCCATCCCTACTGGGGCTCGCTCCTCAAGGAGGGCGCCGAGCAATCGAGCTTCGGCAAGCAGGTGGACGAATACGCGTGCCTCTACACGTCGCGCGTGTCGAACTTCCTCGCGTACTCACCGCAGCAGACGTTCCGCAGCCCGCGTGACGTGATGGCCCACGAGATCGGGATGTAGTACGTCCTCTCGGCATGAGCCTGCCGCGCGGACGGATCAAGAGCAGTCCCGAAGATTTCGTCGTCGAGGAGATCCCGGCGTACGAACCGAGCGGCGAAGGTACGCACCTCTTCCTCAAGTTCGAGAAGAAGGGGCTCACCACGGACGCGGCGGTGCGCAGCATCACCAAGGCGCTCGGGATCGAGATGCGCGACGTCGGCATCGCCGGCATGAAGGACAAGGTCGCGGTCACGACGCAGTGGGTCTCGGTGCCCACGCCGCCCAAGGACCCCTCGCTGGAGGAGCGCGCCAAGGCGCTCGTCCTCGAGGCCGGCGAGACGCGCATCCGCGTGCTCGAGGCGAAGCGGCACGCCAACAAGCTGAAGACCGGTCATCTGCGCGGCAACCGCTTCGACATCATCGTTCGCGACGTCGATGCCGACGCCTTGGCCACCATCCTCGCGGCGATGGATCGCTTCGGTACCGAGGGCGTCCCCAATGCGTTCGGCGTGCAACGCTTCGGCAAGGAGGGCGACAACGCCACGCGCGCGCGCGCCTGGCTGACCGGGAAGGAGCGCGCGCCGAACGACCCGCGGCTCCGTCGCTTTCACTTCTCGGCGCTCCAGTCGACGGTCTTCAACGCCGTCCTGGAGGCGCGCATCGCCGACGGGACCTGGCGCCTGCCCGTGCTGGGCGACCTGCTGAAGAAAGAGGACACGGGCGGCATGTTCGTCTGTACGGATGTTCAGGCGGACCGCGAGCGCGCGGTGAAGGGCGAGCTCTGCCCTACCGGGCCCATGGTCGGAGACAAGATGAGGTGGCCCGACGGCCCGGTGAAGGATCTGGAAGAGCAGATCGCCGCGCCTTTCCTGGAGGGTGTCGACCTCAAGCGAGCGCGGTCGCTCGGCGAAGGGACGCGCCGGGCGCTGCGACTCCGGGTGACCGCCTGCTCAGTTGCAGAAGTGCTGAATAGTAAAGGCGTTCCCGGTCCAGATGAAAGCGATAATCGGGAACAGACCCGCTCCCTGCGTGTTCAATTCGTGCTACCCAAAGGTGCCTACGCAACGACGGTCCTCGCGAACGCTTTCGACGTGATCGATGGCTCGCGCGACGGGCTCCCCCACGCCGACTCCGGCGGGCCAGGCAGCATGGGTCCGAACGGCGAAGACGGCTCCCTGACGGACGCGAAGACAGAGGAAGAATGATCGAGAGAGTGAAGAGCGCGATGGTCGGCCTCGGGGCCGGCTGGGTCCTCGTCTTGATGTTGGTCCTCAGCGTGGTCTCGCTCGCCGTCATGCTCGAGCGCGCGTGGCTGTACTGGTCGCTCCGCGACGACCTGCCGGCCCTGATGCGCGACCTCGGGCGTCTGCTCCGCAGCGGCGATCTCGATGGCGCGCGGAAGCGCCTCGAGGCTTCCCCGAGCGCGGAGGCGGCGGTGGTCATCGCGGGCATCGTCGAGGCCCCCATGGGCAGCGACGCGGCCGAGGAGGCGATGCTCGGCGCGAGCGCGCTCCAGAAGATGAAGCTCGAGAAGCGGCTGACGTTCCTCGGAACGCTCGGGAACAACGCGCCGTTCATCGGGCTGCTCGGCACCGTCATCGGCATCGTCGGCGCGTTCGACGAGCTCGGTAAGGGCAAGAACGCGACGATGACCGCAGCCGCGGCGCAGGTCGCGCCCGAGGCGGTCATGACCAACATCTCCGAGGCGCTCGTCGCCACGGCGGTCGGTCTGCTCGTCGCCATCCCGGCCGTCGCCGCGTTCAACTGGTTCCAGCGCATCGTGCGCGCCACGCTCGCCAACACGGACGCGCTGAGCCACGTCCTCCTCGCGCATCTCAAGGCGACGGGCGCGGGCGGCGCGGACGTCGAGGCAGCGATGGAGGCTGCGGCCTCGCGCGGCGAGCGCCCGAGCAAGGTGACGCGCGCCCCCAAAGACGCGGACGACAACTGATGGCTGGCGGCGCTGACGAGAACCAGGACGCGATCACGGGGATCAACGTCACCCCGCTGGTCGACATCACGCTCGTGCTCCTGATCATCTTCATGGTCACGGCGAAGCTCATCGTGTCGAAGTCGGTGCCGCTCGACCTGCCGAAGGCAGCCACCGGGTCCGACATCCAGACGGTGTTCAGCATCGTGCTCGCGTCCGACGGGACGACGCAGATCGACAGCAAGACCGTCCCCAGCGACGACGCCATCCTCGGCTCGGCGAAGGCCGCACGCGACAAGAACCCCGAGCTGCGCGCCATCATCAAGGCCGACAGCGCGGTGCCGCATGGCCGCGTGATCCACGTGCTCGACCTCCTGAAGCAGGCGCAGGTCGCGAAGATCGCGTTCGGCGTCTCGCCCGTGGCTCCCGGCGTGCTGGCGCCTGGGCCCGTCCCGGCTCCCGCTCCGAAGTAGACGACGGCAGACCCCTTGCAGCAGGCAGCACCCGCACGATGAGCAGCACCACCGTCAACGGCACCGGAACGAAGAAGCGTGTGGCCGCGACCTCGCTCGGCGGGCGCGATCCGATGGCGGGCGTCTACACGCTCGGCCCGCGCATTCCGGTGGCGGTGATGGTGTTCGCGGCGGTCCTCGCGGTGACGGTGCATGCCGGCGCTGCGGTCGGTGCGGTTCAGGCCGCGGTGCTCCACGCGTTTGCCTCGTGGGCACACGACGTGCGCGGCGCGGTCGCGAGCCGTCTCGCGCAGACGTACGACATCGATTTCGTGAAGTCGCCGGAGCCCCCGAAGCCGGAGGAGCCGCCGCCGCCCGAGCCGCCCAAGGAGGAGCCGAAGCTCGTGAAGGCGCAGAAGGACGAGCCGCCCCCTCCCCCGCCCGCTGCGGCGGACGCGGCGAAGGTCCTGATGCAGGAGCCTGCGAAGGACGAGCCCGTCGATCTCACGGGCAACACGTTCCTCAACGGCAACGCGGCCACCGCGGTCGGCGGCACCACCCAGATCGGCGGCACCAGCAAGACGCCGACGAGCAGCCCCGCGGCCGTGGCGACGGGCGTCCAGGGCGGTACGGGTACGGTGGCGGCGCCGGCCTCCAAGGTCGATCGCTCGCGCGCCGCCAAGATCACGAACGTCGCGAACCTCGAGCGCTGCCCGTTCCCCGCCGAGGCGGACGCCGAGCAGATCGACGAGGCGGTCGTCGGCATCAGCGTCAGCGTGACTGCCGAAGGGCGCCCCGCGAGCGTCGCCATCACGGGCGACCCGGGCCACGGCTTCGCGCGCGAAGCCCGCAAGTGCGCGCTGCGCGAGGCCTACACGCCGGCCCTCAACGTGGACGGCAACCCGATGCCCGGGACGTACGTGGTTCGCTTCCGCTTCACGCGCTGACCCGCCGCGAGGATGCGCGGTGCTTGTTGCGGCGCGCCGCGACGCGCTCTACACGAGGAGGGCGATGACGACGTCCGGAGACCCTTCGAGCGAGCTGCGCGAGGAGCTCGCGACCGTCGCGGCCTCGCTGCGCGCCTACCTCGAGTGGCAGCAGGA
>JAYTHX010000219.1:0-4841 GCA_043732195.1 Polyangiaceae bacterium | reverse complement strand
AGTGCCTCGTGTACGCGTCGCGCCCGTTCGGCTGCCGGACGTTCTTCTGCGAGCGCGGGCACGGACCCGCCGGCGAGGCGAGCCGGGCGATGCCGAAGAACGAGATCACGCGGCTCGGGCGGAGCATCGTCGACCTGTCGGCGCGCTTCGCGCCCGGTGACGCCGGCCCGCGGCCGCTCTCGAAGGTCACGGCAGCGTGGGACGAGCGCGGCGACGCGCGGCGGCGTCGCGGATGAAGGCTGCGCGCGCGGCGCGGGTGCCGCTCGGCGTCGCCGTGCCGGTCGGCGTGGGCGCGGTGGTGGTGCTCGCGCTCGCGGCGCTCGCGGGCGGTGGGACGCTCACGCTGTCGCTCGCGGCGGCGGCGGCGGCGGCGCTAGGCGCGGTGATCGGCCTCGGCGCGGCGGGCCTCATGCATGCGCGCCACGGCGGCCCGGCGCTCGGCGCATCACGGCCCGTGCGCGTTCGCACCCTCGTCGAGGCCGCTGCGCTGTGCCTGGCGATCGAGGCGCTCCTCGTGGCGTGGGGCATGGCGGAGAGCCCCGCGGTTTATGCGCCGCGCTGGTACGCGAAGGGCGGCGCCGCGCGGACCGCGCAGCTGGTCGCGGCGGACGTGCTCGGCGCGCACGGCGTGATGCTCGTCGCGCTCGCGCTCGCGATCCTCTACGTGGGCCCGCGTCGGCTGGCGCGCCGCGCGCGTGGGGTCGTCGCGCTCGCGCTCGCGCTGCTCGTGGGCACCTGGATCTACACCGCGCGCAGCCATGACGCGCCCGCGCCGTCCGCCGCCCGCAGCGACGCGCCGCCGCCCGCTACCGCGCCGCCGAACATCCTCCTCGTCGTCGTCGAAGGTCTCCGCGCCGACCGCCTCGACGCGCGCACCGCGCCCACGCTCGAGCGCCTCGCATCCCGCGGCGCGCGCTTCGATCGCGCGTATGCCTCCAGCCCCGAGCGGCTCCCGGCGCTCGCCACGCTCCTCACCGGACGCTACGCGCACCATCACGGCCTGCGCGCCGAGGACCCCCCCGCCGACGCCCTCGCGCGCGACCTCGACGCGCTGCCGGCACGCCTCGCGCGCGCCGGCTACGCCACCGCGGCCCTCGCTGACGACGGCTCCGTCCTCCGCCGGCTCGATCTCGGCTTCGCCGAGGTCGACGCGCCCGCGCCCCGCGTTCGTGACGAAGCCCTCGCGCGCCAGACGCCGCTGCTGCCGCTCCTCACGTCGCCTCTCGGTCGGCGCCTCTTTCCCGCCATGCGCTCGCTGCGCGAGACGAACGATCCTCGCCGCCTCGCCGGCGACGCCGCCCGCCGCCTCCAGGTGCTCAAGCAGCGGCCGTTCCTGCTCACGGTGACGTTCTCGACCGTCGACGCGCCGTACGTCGCGCCCGCCACGTATGCTGCAAAGTACATGGATCGCGGCTACCGCGGCCGCTTCCGCTACGGCCAGCACGGCCAGGACGGCCAAGGCCCGGGCGACGAGGCGGACATCGCCCAGATCCGCGCGCTCTACGACGGCTCGGTGCGCGCGGTCGACGACGGCGTCGCGCGCCTCCTCGAGGCGCTCGCCGACGAGGGCGTCGCGGACCGCACGATCGTCGTCGTCACCTCCGATCACGGCGAGCGCCTCTTCGAGCACGGCCGCGGGCAGGGGCACGGCGGCTCGCTCCTCGGTGACGAGGGCCTGCACGTGCCGCTCGTCGTCTTCGATCCGCGCCGCGCCGCGCCGCTGCGCAGCGACGCGATCGTCCGCGACGTCGATCTCGCGCCCACCCTCTATGCGCTGACCGCCGTTGCGCCGCCCGGCGACCTCGACGGCCGTTCGCTCGTGCCGCTGCTCGACCGCCAGCCGGACGAGCCGCGCTACGCGTTCGCCGAGGGCGGCCCGCCCACCACCGCCGCCGCGGATCCCGCGCTTCCGCTGCCCGCGGTGCTCGGGCTCGTCTCCCACCAGCGCATGATCCGCGACGATCGCTTCAAGCTCGTCTACTCACCGACCCGCAAGCGCGCCGTCTACGCGCTGTTCGACACGCTGCGCGATGCCGCCGAGAGCCGCGACCTCCTGTTCGAGCGCCTCGACGTCGTCGACCGGCTCCGGCCCGCGCTCCTGCGCTGGATGCTCGACGACCCGCGCAGCAGCCTCCAGAACGATCTCGTCGTGCCGAGCGAGCCGCTCCCCTACGACCTCGTCTGGATCGACGCGCGCGAGAGCACGCCCGCGATCGACGCGCTCGCGAAGCGTGGCGTGCGCTTCACGCAGATGTTCCCCGCGGGCACGCCGCTGCTGCGCGGTCAGCTCCCGATCATGCCGGGCGCCTCCGCCGATTCACCGCGTTCGCTGGTCGTCGCGGTGATCGGCGGGCAGGGCTGGAGACCCTCGCAGCTCGTGATCGTCGCGCCGGGGAAGCTGCCTGCCGGGGCCACGATCGACGCCCGCGTTCGCGACGTCGACCTCGTGCCGACGATCGCCGAGCTCCTCGGCCGCGATCTCGACGTGCCGTCCGGCAGCCGATCGCTGGTGGCTCCGGCGACCGGGCACCCCTGGCGAGAGAACCGCCCCATCCTCACCGTGCAGCCCGGCGCGCAGTATTTGCTCCTCGAGGAGCATCGCCTCGTCGTGCGTGACGGACGCGCGCAGCTGTTCTTCGCCGATGATCTCGAGCTGCGGCGCGATCTCGCGAAGCAGGAGCCCGACCGCGTCGCTCTCCTGCGCGCCTACCTCGAGGCCGAGCTCGCGAACGTCCCCGTCGCCGGCGCGGACCTCGGTCCAGCAGCCCCCGCGCGCATCGTGCATCTTCGCTTCGTCACCGCGGGGCGGCGTCGCCGGGTCACCGGCTTTCTCTCGGTGCCCAGTGGAGCGGCGCTCTCGCTCGCGCCCGTGGAGCTCGGCGGCGACGCGTTCAGGATCTCCGGCACGCGCGCCGAGCTCGCGTTCACGACGAGCGCGGACGTGGCGGTGGGCTTCGATCTCATCGTCGATCCGGGTCCCACGAACCTCACCTGGCAGCTCTTTCTCGACGACCAGCCCTGGCCCGAGGACGCGGTCTTCGGCGGCCCCTACGGCCTGCTCGCGCGCACGCTCCGCGGCGGCCTCACGAGCGCGGAGGCGCGCGCGACCGTCACGTCGCCCGCGCTGCCCGTCGTGGATCCCGGGCGCGACCTCGGCGTGTTCGTCGACCGCCGGTAGGCCGGTAGCGGGAGCGTCAACGGGCTTCGGACAGCGCGCGGTCGATGAGCTTCTGGAATTTGGCCACCGGCTGCGCGCCGGTGAGCACGTAGTCGTTGATCATGAAGGTCGGGGTGCCGCTGAAGCCGAGGTCCGTGCCGACCTTGTCGTCGGCGTCGATCACGGACTTGTGCGTCTTGCCGTCGAGCGCGCGCGCCACCTTCGCGGCGTCGAGCTTGAGGTCGATGGCGTAGCCGTCGAGATCCTCGCGGCGGAGGCGCTGCTGGTTCGCGAAGAGCTTGTCGTGCATCTTCCAGAAGGCGTCGGGGCCGCGCTCGGCGAGCGCCTCGCGCGCGAGCTCGGCGGCGATCTCCGCCTGGGGGTGCATGGGGAGCGGCTTGTCACGCCACACCAGCTTGATCTTGTCGCCATAGAGCTTCTGGAGCTCCACGAGCGTCGCCTCGGCGCGCACGCAGAACGGGCACTGGAAATCCGCCCATTCCTGGATCACGACCTTCGCGTTCTTGCCGCCGTGGAAGGGCGCTCCCGCAGGTACGGGCGGCGCGATCTTCCGCTCCGGCTCGGGTGTGCCCTGCGCGTCGCGCATGAGGTGGTCGTAGTAGTCCTTCGCGGGGACGGTGCGCTTCTGGGCGTCGAACTTCTTCAGCTCGTCGTCGATGATGTTCTGGAACTGCTCGAACGGCTGCGCGCCGCTGAGGCGGCGGCCATTGACGAAGAAGTATGGCGTGCCGCTGGCCTTCACGTCGTCGGCGAGGTCGACGTCGGTCTGGATCTCGCGCGCGTGCGTCTTGTCGCGGATCGCGGTCTTCACCTTGCTGCCGTCGAGGCCGAGCTGCACGCCGATGCGCTGGAGATCGGCGTCCTCGAGGCGCGGCGCGGAGTCGAACAGCTTGTCGTGGGCGCGGAAGAACGCGGCGTCGCCGCCCTTCACGCGGGCCTCGAGCGCGAGCTCCGCGGCCGGCTCGGCGCGCGCGTGAAACGGCAGCGGGTTGTGCTTCCACACGATGCGGACCTTGTCCCCGTAGCTGTCGCGGACCTTGTCGATGGTGGTCTCGACGCGCTTGCAGAACGGGCACTGGAAGTCGGAAAACTCCACGATCGTCACCGGCGCATCGACGTTGCCGCGGACCGGCGAGCCCTTCACCGGAACGCGGAAGACCGTCGTGGTGTCGGCCGGCGGGTCGTCGTCTTTGTTCGCGGCCGCGGGCTGCGCGAAGTTCTCGGTGGACATCACCACGTAGACGCGATCCTTCGCCGTGCCCGTCGCGATCTTCGCGTTGGCCTTGGCCAGCTCCTCGTCGATCACCGACTTGAACTTCTCGAACGGCTGCGCGCCCGAGAGCAGCACGCCGTTGATGCGAAACGTGGGCGTTCCGGTGGCGCCGATCCGCCTGGCGAGCGCCATGTCCTCGTCGACCTTCGAGGACGCGGTACCGGCGGCGATCCCGCGGTCGTAGTCCTTCGCGAGCACGCCCGAGGCGAGCGCCCACGAGCGGTAGCTCTGGGGCGAGAGCTGCGACTGGTTCTGGAATGCCAGATCATGAAACGTGAAGAACGCGTCCGAGCCCTTCAGCGAGAACACGACCTGCGCCGCCTCGGCGGCCGGCTTCGCGTTCGTGTGGAACGGCAGCGGCTGGTTCTTCCAGACGATGCGCACCTTGCT
>JAYTHX010000218.1:0-4846 GCA_043732195.1 Polyangiaceae bacterium | reverse complement strand
TCCTTTGCCGCCTGGATCTCCTCGCGCTGCCGATTGAACGCGCCCTGCCTCGCTCCCTGATCGCGCTGCTTCGCGGTGAGCGCGTAGAGCATCGCCATGACGTCACCGCTAGCCGCGGAGAGACTCATGGTCGGCGCCGGGAGGTTCGGGCCCACCGCGGCGCCAGCGGGACGCGGAGCCGGCCCTACCCGCGGCGCGACCGGGGATGGCGCGCTGACTTTTCCGATGCTGGTTGCGTACGTCATGCGGCCCTGCGGTTTCTCTCGTACTCGACGAGCTCTTGCTCTTCGTCCGTGGCGGCGAGATCACAGGCGGTGTCGACGGCTTCGTCGGCGCGGTCGTCGCCGATGCGCTCGAAGAGCCGGGCGACGGCGAGCAGACAGCGGACTCGCGTCCGAGCCATCTGCGCGCCGGCGCTGTAGAGCTCCTCGGCCATCGCGTCCTGTTCGAGACGCTCATGGCAGGCGCCCAGCGCCAGCCACCCCCGCTCGTCGCGCGCATCGGCGAGGAGCATCGTCCGGAAGAGCACGGCGGCGTCCTTCACGCGATCGCGCTCCAGCATGTAGTGACCTGCGGCGTAGAGCGCATCGCTGGCCGCGTGACCGTCGACAAGGGGGTTCATGAACGCGCTCCTCAGCGACCGATGTTGCCAGCGACGGACTTGAGCCCTTCGTTGATGCCATTCACCAAACCGGTCGACACCTGGATGATGTTGGCCCGCTTGCCCATGTCCGCTTGAATCTCGATGAGGCCGGCCTCGGCGGCCGTATGGCAGGTGTTGGCAGCGTGGTCGAGGATGGAGTTCATCGACTCGAGCTCGTCATTTCCAACCTTGTTGTCGCCGCCGGCCAGGAGCTTTGTCTTCACGTCCTTCAAGTTGTCGGCGACCTTGAAGTTACCGCTGTCGTCCGCCTTCTTGATGGCGGCATCGAGATGCGTTGCTCACGTTGACGATCTGGTCGCCGTCGTTGAAGGCAACCTCATTGCCACCGCCCTTGCCGTCGGTCTTGAGCGTCGCCTTGATGTTGCCGATGTCTTCCGAGAGGCTGTTGTAGACGTTCTGGTCGTCCATCTTATTTTGGATGCGGGTGTCCATCTCGCGCAGCCGTTTGGCGCAGTAGGCGAGCACCGTGTCCATGGTGAGAGGCACGTACTGGTTGGCGGCCGCGATGTCGTGTCGAAGAGGAGCGAACTCCACGTGGGCGAAGTCTCTTTTTCCGATCGGTCCTGACGTATTCATGATGACTTCCAGTGTTCTTGGTGATTGAGGAGCGTTCGCGTCTCAAGCCCTCATCGCCCACGGCGCGGGGGCCGCGGCCGGAGTGGCTTCTGCTCTCGGCGCAATCTCCTCGATCCACTCCGGAGAGACGGAGACGACGAGGTCGGGATCGAGGGCGCGCATCTGCTCGAAGCAGCTGTCGAGCTCGCGGTTCTGTCGTTCGAGCTCGGCGGTGAGGAGTTCCAGGTCGGTCATGCTCCCCCCGGTCGGGCAGAGCGCCGGCCAGTTCCGCACAAAACGACGGCGCCTCGAAAACGGCCACAAAAAGGCGCGCAAACAAGGCGTCTGGATGCGAGACTCCCGCCGTGAAGATCTACACGAAGACCGGAGACGACGGGACCACCGGGCTGTTCGGGGGGGCGCGCGTCAAGAAGGCATCCTCGCGGGTCGAGGCCTACGGGACCGTCGACGAGCTCAACGCCACCCTCGGGGTCGCTCGCGCCACCGGGCTCGACCCGTTCGCCGAGGGGGTGCTCGCGCAAGTGCAGGTCGACCTCTTCACCGTCGGGGCCGAGCTCGCCTGCATGCCCGGCAGGGAGGAAAAGCTGTCGATGCGCCTCGTCGACGCCGACGACGCCGCGCGCCTCGAGCACGCCATCGACGACGCCGAGAAGGAGCTCCCGCCCCTCAAGACTTTCGTGCTCCCCGGCGGCAGCACGCAGGCCGCCGCGCTCCACCTCGCACGCACCGTCTGCCGCCGCGCCGAGCGCGCCATCCTCGCCATCGACGACGCGACGCCCCGCACCGCGGTCGTCATCTACCTCAACCGCCTCAGCGATCTGCTCTTCACGCTCGCGCGCCACGCGAACCTCAAGGCGAACGTCGAGGACGTGCCGTGGGCCCCGCGCGCCGCGAAGGCGCAGGCACCCGCCTGAACGACCTGGCCAGGCCAGGCCAGGAGCTGGCCAGGCCATAGGGTCACGCGCGCTTTCCTCGCGATATCCTGGTCTCGCGGGCTGGCACGAGCTTCGCTAGGGCGCCGTTCGATGCTGGCAGCGCGCGCCGTGCGATTCGATCGTGGGACCCTCGAGCTCGGGCCCGAGGTGCCGCACATCCGCGGCGAGCAATGGGACCGCCGCTCCTCGAGCAGGCGCCTCCCCGCC
This sequence comes from Polyangiaceae bacterium, assembly GCA_043732195.1. Classification (GTDB taxonomy): domain Bacteria; phylum Myxococcota_A; class Polyangia; order Polyangiales; family Polyangiaceae; genus Labilithrix. The sequence continues at coordinate 2,464 of JAYTHX010000218.1, read as the reverse complement.
CATCGCTTCGCGGAGCTCGTTGCCTGCGCCGAGGCCGCGCGGCAGCCGGTGGCGGACGAGCTTCGCCTCGGCTGGCCCGCGCGACCGCGCGATACTGCGCCCCTCGAGCTTCGTTCCTACCAGCGGGAGTCGCTCGCGGCATGGAGCGCATTCGATCGTCGAGGGGTCATCGTCCTGCCCACCGGGGCGGGCAAGACGCGCGTCGCGCTCGCGGCCATCGGTACGACGGGATTGCCCACGGCCGTGCTGTGCCCGACGCGCGCGCTCGCTGCCGCTTGGCTGACGGAGCTGACCCGCTGGCTGGAGGAGCCCATCGGAATGGTGGGAGACGGCGAGCGCAGGATCGAACGCGTGACGGTGATGACGTTCGAGAGCGCCTTCCGGCAGATGGATGCGCTCGGCGCACACTTCGGGCTGCTCGTGGTCGATGAGGTCCATCACTTCGGCTCGGGCGCCCGGGTCGAGGCGCTCGAGGCCTCGCCGGCGATCGCGCGTCTCGGCCTGACGGCGACCGCACCCGAGCGTGGGAGCCCAGCGTCGGCCCGGCTCGACGATCTCGTGGGGCCGGTGGTGTTCGAGATGGGCTATGGCGAGCTCGTCGGAACGCATCTCGCGCCGGTGGAGATCGTCCGCATCCAGGTGCGCCTCGACGACGAAGAAGGTAGCGCGTACGCGGCGCAGACCCGCGCCTTCGGTGAGCTACGGAGGTCCTTCTTCCGGACCTATCCGGGCGCGGACCTCGCGACGCTCCTGCGTGCTCTCGGGCGCAGCTCGGAAGGACTCCAGGCGCTGCGCGACCACGCGAAGGCGCGCCAGCTGGCAAGCTTTCCTCGCGCGAAACGCGCGCTCGTCCGCACGCTGCTCGAGCGCCACCGCGAGGACCGAACGATCGTCTTCACGGCGCTCGCCGAGAGCGCGTACGAGGTGGCCGTCGACAACCTCGTCGCCGTGATCGCGGCCGAGACCAGCGCGCGTGAGCGGCACAGCATCCTCCAGCGCTTTCGGGCGGGCACCTTGCGAGCGATCGCGTCGGCGCGCGTGCTCAACGAGGGCATCGACGTGCCCGAGGCCCGGGTCGCGATCATCGTCGCGGGGACGCTCGGCGAGCGCGAGCACGTCCAGCGCATCGGACGCGTGCTCCGCCCGGCGCCCGGCAAGCAGGCGCTCGTGTACGAGCTGCTCACCGCGGGGACGACGGACGCGCGGCGCGCTGCCCTGAGAGGTCGGCGTGCTGCCCACGCGACTGCTTAGCTACCGTCGCTCGCAGGACGGCGCGATCCATCCCACGTGGCTCGGCGCGAGGGACGAGGTCTGGCTCCGGGAGCTCGTCGCCGAGGCGGAGGCCTCCGCGGAACGGCGATCGGACGACGCGAACGAGCGGATCCTCGAACGCGTCGCCCCGCTCGCGCACCGGCATGGTAGCGCGCGACGCGTCGTGGAGGCGGTCTGGACGATCGAACGGCGGCGCTGGAAATCGCGCGTCGACGCGCCGCTGCCGCCCGAGCGCATCCGCGAGGTCGTCTTCGATCTGGCGGTGGGCCGCACGCGCGAGGACTGCCTCGCGCTGGCGGCGACGAAGCTGGGGATCGCGGTCGACGCGATCGTGCCGGCGCTGTTCGCCGATCGCGCGGGCGCGCGGCGTCTCGTGCCGCCAGAGGCGCCGTCCTCGCCGGCCAGCCTCGTCGAGCTCTACAATCTCGCGCTCGCGCAGGCCTTCCTGGCGCGTTCGTCAGCACTCGTGGCGCTCGTGCGGGCGAACATGCGCGCGGTCATCGGCTACGCGAAGCTGCACCGCCTGATGGCGAGCTTCGATGAGAATGCGGAGGGAGTCACGCGCGTCTCGATCTCGGGTCCGCTCGCGCTCTTCCACGACACGCTGAAGTACGGCCGGGCGCTCGCGACCTGGCTACCTTCGCTGATCGCGACGCCGGGGTGGTCGCTCGTGGCTCGCGTGGTGCTCGGCGACGAGACGCTGCGTCTCGCGCTGGACGGCAATTCGCCGCTGCCGCGAACCCACGCGATGGCGCGTGCTCACGACAGCAAGCTCGAGGCCCGCTTCGAGAAGGACCTCCGACGGCTGAGCACGTCGTGGTCGATCATCAGAGAAGGCGGCGCCGTGCGTATCGGTCCGCGCACGTTCTATCCCGACTTCGTGCTCGTCTCGGGGGAGAGAAGAGTGCTCGTCGAGGTGGTCGGTTTCTGGACGCCAGAGTATCTCGCCGAGAAGGCCGTGCTCCTCCGAGGAGCCACGGTGCCGATCGTCCTGTGCGTCGACGAACGGCACGCGCGCGGTGAATTCGTTGCGGATCCTCGCGTCGTCCTCTTCCGCAAGACCATCGACGCGGCCGCGGTGGTGGCCGCGTGCGAGCGCGCGCTCGTGGCGAGTCCTCCCGAGCCTTCGCATCCGCTCGCGACCGCGCCGGTGCGGCCCACGCATCACGTCGTGATCGCGCCCATGGCGGCG
>JAYTHX010000217.1:0-36192 GCA_043732195.1 Polyangiaceae bacterium | reverse complement strand
GGAGCTCGCGAACCAGCTTCGAGACCTCGGCTTTTGCGCGCGCGATGCGGCTCGGCGTGACGTCGCGGGCGTACATGCTCTTCGAGTAGTCGAGCACGACCACGACATCGAGGTTCGTCGCGGGCACGAGCTTGGTGCCGCGGCCCCACTGCGGGCGGCCGAGCGCAAGGAACGCGGAGACGAGCGCGACCACGAGCAGCACGCCCTTGAACGCCCGCCGCCCGGATGCGTCGAACGACTCGAGCTTCGAGACGAGCACCGGATCGCCGAACACCGCCGTGGCGCGACCGCGGCGGATCGACGCGAGCACCAGCGCGCCCGCGAAGAGCCCGACCACCGCGACGCACGCGAGCGCCGCCAGCAGGTACGGCAGCGAGGTGAGGTCGTAGAAGAGCCTCATGGGAACCTCCGCACGATGAGCACGCGGAGCAGCGCCTCGAGCGCGAGGAGCATCACGGCAGAGAGCAAGAAGAAGGGGAAGAGATCCTCCATGGTCGCCACCTGCGACTCGAAGCGCGTCTTCTCCAGCTTGTCGAGGATCTGGTGCATGCTCTGCTCCAGCCCCTTCCTGTCGTTCGCCACGAACGAGTCGCCGCCGGTGGTCTGCGCCATGCGCTTCAGCAGCTCGGGATTCACCGGGAAGTGCTCGCGCACGAAGCGCGGCTGCCCGAAGATGTCGGTACCGTCCTGCACGTCGACGTCGTCGCCGTTGCCGATCTGTACCGTGTAGACCTTCACGGCCTGCGTCTGCGCGAGGTGCGCGGCGTAGTCGGGGGCGATCGAGCCAGCGTTCGAATCGCCATCGGTGAGGAGGATGATCGCCTTCGAGCGCGCGCTGGAGCGGCGGAGCCGCGCGACGCCGGTGCCCACGGCGTCACCGATGGCGGTGCCGTTGCCGTCGATGAGGCCGAGCTCCATCTTGCTGACGAGCGCCGCGAGCAGCTGCTTGTCGAGCGTGGGCGGCGATAGGATATAAGCGGCGCGTCCGAACACGACCACGCCGATGCGGTCGTTGTGACGGCGGGCAACGAAGTCGAGGATGACCTCCTTCGCGGTGTCGAGGCGCGTGAGGCGCGTGAGCTGTCCGCCCCGCTGGCGCGCAGGCGCGGAGTCGGAGTCCATCAGCGCACGCATCGAGCCCGAGAGATCGAGGACGAGCACGATGTCGATGCCCTTCTCGTCGGTGTTCTCGCCGCGCAGCACGTTCTGCGGACGGCCGATGGCGAGGATGGCGAGGGCGAGCGCAGCCGCGCGGATCATGCCGGGCATGTCGCGGAGCTTGGTGCGGAAGCCGCGCGGCCCGGTCACGAGCGGCGCGACGGTGGCGAGCCGCAGGCGCGGCGTGCGCGTATCGGCGGCGATGGTCATGCGCCACAAGACGACGCTGCAGGCGGCGATGATCACGAAGAGCAACACCGGCAGCCGTGCCTCGCGCGGGAGCCACGAGAGGAAGGGCACGGTCCATATCGAGCCGAACCACGCATCGCCGCGGGCGACCGCCGGATAGACGAGGCCGAGCGAGAGGAAGGCGAGCGTCCCGACGACGATCCCGGTGATGCGCGAGAGCCGACTCATGTGTCGCCCTCGGGTGCTTCCGCTCGGCTCTCCGTCCTGAACGCGCGCGAGAACGGCATCGTCGACCGCACGATGTGCTCGCCGAGCGCCAGCGCCGACGAGCACTGCTCCGGCGCGGGCTTCAGGTTCGCGAACTTCACGAGGTCGCAGTCGCCGAGGAAGCGCCGGATCTCGTCGATCGGCACGCCAGGTGACGGAGACGGCGCGGCCGTCGACGGACCCGCCGGCTCGGTCGCGTCGTTCATCGCCGTCTCGAGACGCACGAAGCCGCTCGCCTGCTTGCGCAGGGCGGCGAGGATCTCGTCGCTCGTCGACTCGAGGCCGTCGAAGCCGAACCGCGCGCCGAGATAGCCGCGCACGGCATCGCTCACGCGATCGAAGTACTCGGCGTACCGCTTCGCATCGAGGAGGCCGGCGTGGCGCACCTCGTCGAGCCGCTCCAGTGCGATCTCCCACGGCGGCCGCGGGGGGGGCGGCGGCGGCACGGGCTTCGGCCTGGTGGCGTAGCGATACCCGAAATACGCGAGCAGCGCGCCGACGACCAGACCGAGGCTGCCCCACTGGAGCGCCTTCTTCATCGCCGTCCATTCCTCGCGCTGCGGGCGCGGCGGAGGATTCAGCTTCGGCGCAGCCTGCGGCGTGTTCGCCGTCGGATCCTCGACCTGGATGAGGTGCGGGTGCGTGCACAGCGTGATCACCTCGCCGCTCGCGCGCGCGATGGCGATGGGGAGCGGCGGCAGCTCCATGGTGCTGCGTCCCGGCTTCTCGGGCAGGATGACCAGCGGCAGCTCGAGGTGCGTGATGGCCTGCGCCTTGTCCGTCTCCTCGGGCTCGGTCCAGAGCTGCGCGGCGGCGCCGCCGTCCTGGTCGGGGAGCACGAAGCCGGCCTTCTGGAGGTACTTCTTGGCCTCGGTCGCGCTGCCCAGATCGAGGCCGGAGCGGAACACGCGCTCGCCCTTGCCGTGCTTCACGGTGATGGAGAGCGCCGCCGCCCAGCCGCTCGTGCCGTGCAGCGGGAAGCTCTCGCTGACCACGGGCCGCGTGCCGCCCTTGGGCACGCTCTCGACGCACCCTCCGACCTCGCCGCCCGCATCGCCGGTGGTCGGCGGCGGAGGCGCCGCTGCGCTGCTGCTCGGCGCGGGCCCCTGGGCGCGCGCGATCCCGAGCAGCGAGGCGCACACCGCCACCGCGCCGATCGCGAGTCCCCGGACCATGCTCGCGAGCCTCATCGCGTGCGCACCCGGCGCGCGCGGCGCGCGAACAGGTCGCGGATCGGCTTCACGAACGAGCCGCCGGTCTCGACCTCCACCGAGTCGATCCCGAGCTTGAGGAACAGCTGGCGTTGACCGGCGCGGATCTTCGTCATCTCCGCGCGGTAGTGGGCGCGCACGCGCTTGTCCGACGTGTCGACGGCGATCATCTCGCCGCTCTCGAGATCCTCGAACGTCGCGAGCCCCACGTCGGGCAGGTCCAGCTCGCGGCGATCGGTGAGCACCACCGGAATGACGTCGTGCTTCGCGCTGGCAAGCGACAGGGCGCGCTCGTACCCGGTCGTGAAGAAATCGGAGATGACGAACGCGACGCTCCGGCGCCGGGCCACGTGCGCGAGGGCCTCGAGCGCGCTCTTCAGATCGGTGGCCGCGCCGAGCTTGGGCACGCGGCGCGTCTCGTCGGTCTGCGCAGAGGCCGCCGGCGGCGCCTCGAAGCCGAGGATCTCGCGGATCACGCGCATCACGTGCTTCTCGCCCTTCTTGGGCGGCACGATGCGCTCCACCTTGCTGGTCGAGAGGATGAGCCCGACGCGATCGTTGTTGCGAATAGCGCTGAACGCGAGGAGCGCGGCAACCTCGGAGGCCACGCGGGCCTTGGGGGCGCGCTGCGTGCCGAAGCGCGCGCTGGCCGAGAGATCGACGGCGATCATCACGGTCATCTCGCGCTCCTCGACGAACACCTTCACGAAGGTGTCGTTCATGCGCGCCGAGACGTTCCAGTCGATGGTGCGGATGTCGTCACCGGGCTGGTACGGGCGCACCTCGCGGAACGCGAGACCCTGGCCCTTGAAGCTCGACTTGTACGATCCCGATAGCTGCTCGTTCGCGAGCCTCGCCGTGTGGATCTCGATGGTCCGCAATGCGGCGAGGATCTCTCGCGGGATCACGGAACTTCCACGACCTCGAAGATGCGGCGAACGACCTGCTCGGAGGTCACCTCTTCGGCGTCGGCCTCGTAGGTGAGGACGATGCGGTGGCGCAGCACGTCGGGTCCAATGGCCTTCACGTCCTCGGGCGTCACGTAGCCGCGATGACGGAGGAATGCGTGCGCGCGCGCCGCGAGGTTCAGCGCGATCGAGGCGCGCGGGGAGGCCCCGTACTCGATGAGCGGCGCGAGGTCCTTGAGGCCGTGCTTCGCGGGCTCGCGCGTGGCGAAGACGACGTCGACGATGTAGTCCTTGATCTTGTCGGCCACGTAGATCTGATTGATGATCTTGCGGCCCTCGATGAGCTCGGCGGGCGTGACCACGTGCTCCGCCTTCGCCGGGATGATGCCGGTCATGCGGTCCATGATCTTCCGCTCGTCCTCGCGGCTCGGGTAGCCGACCTTGCACATGAGCATGAAGCGGTCGACCTGCGCCTCGGGCAGGGGATACGTGCCCTCCTGCTCGATCGGGTTCTGTGTCGCCATGACGATGAACGGATCAGGGAGGGGATAGGTGCGGTCGCCGATGGTGACCTGACGCTCCTGCATCGCCTCGAGCAGCGCGCTCTGGACCTTCGCCGGCGCGCGGTTGATCTCGTCGGCGAGGACGAGGTTCGCGAACACCGGTCCGAGCTTCGAGGTGAACTCACCCTTCTGCTGGTTGTAGATGACGGTGCCGATGACGTCCGCCGGGAGGAGATCGGGCGTGAACTGGATGCGCGCGAACTTCGCGCTGACCGCCTCGCAGAGCGTGCGGACGGTGAGCGTCTTCGCGAGGCCGGGCACGCCCTCGAGCAGCACGTGTCCACCGGTCAGCAGACCGATGAGAATGCGCTCGATCATGTAGGTCTGGCCGACGATGACCTTGCCGACCTCGGCCTGGATCCGATCCGCGAACGCGCTCTCGCGTGCGATGAGTTCGTTGAGCTCTCGGGCGTCTTGCATGCGGGAGCGGTCCTACCACGAGGGACGGTAAGGCCCAAACCACCGAAGTGGCTGGCAGATTCCCAGCCGCGAGCCGCGCTAGACCCTGGCGCGCTGCGAGATCGAGATGCCCCCGTGACATCCGACCGCTGCCCCGACCGCGATGACGGCCCAGAACAGGTTCATGTCGAAGAGCTTCAGCCCGAAGATCCCGATGAGAATGAGGCCGAGGGCCAGGAAAATTTCCGCGGAGCCGCGCTGCATGACGCGTAGTCTTACTGCAAGATCGCTCGCGTTTCCAGCGCCGAGCTCGGAGGCGAGACGGGGGCCGGGCCACGGTCCAGCTACGACTCCTCCGGACGCCGAGCCAGGGACCAAGATCACACGGAGGCTCGAGGTCCTCCTTGAACACCTTCCGGAACGCCTCGGCGATCTGCTCGAAGATGACGAGGCGGTTCAGGATCGCGAAGTTGCCGCCCGCGGCCAGCGCGTTGAGGTACGCGCGGTAGTGCGGCGAATCGGGCGTGAAGTAGCAGCGACCGCACCGCGGTGCTCTTCGTCGGCTACCAGGGCGTCGGCACACCGGCCGGCGCATCCAGGAGGCCGCTGCCGCCGGTGCGCGCGCGCATCGCCACGCTGAAGGCGCTCTCGGCGCACGCCGACCGCAAGGAGCTCCCTCCACCACGGCGCCGTGGAGGCGCGGCAGGCCTTCGCGGCGTGGGCGCCGGCGCAGCCATAGCTGTTGCTACGCGCCGTCGTCGGTCGACGACCCGCCGTCACGGCGAACGAACCGCCCAGCCCAGGCCCCCACCGTCGACGGCAGGCCGCTCGGGGTCGGGCCGGGTCAGCGCGTAGGTGGTGATGGCAGCGCCGGCGACGACGACGCCCGCGTCCGTCCAGAACCACCAGCGCTGCGTGAGCGCCGGCTTGTCCTCGCGCAGCGCGGCGCTGACGTTGACGTTCTGACCGGGTCGGCGTTGGTGCTCGTGTCGAAGACGAGGTACCCGGGCTTCTTCACCACCGCGTGAAACTTGCCCGCGGGCCGGTTTTTCTCGACCGGCGTGAGCCCGACGTCGGCCTCGTTGACGAGCACCTGGGCGCCCACGAAGTTCGAGGTGACGAGGATCTGCGCGGGTTCCTCAGTCCACTTCGAGCACGATCTTCCCGAACACCTTGCGCGCCTCGAGGAGCTCGTGGGCCTCCCGCGCGCTCCACAAGGGGAGCACGCGATCCACCACCGGCTTCAGGCGCCCCGCCTCGACGAGGCGCAGGATCGAGAAGAGATCGCCTTTCGGACCCATCGTCGAGCCGAGCACCTCGACCTGCCGGAAGAAGACGTGCCGCAGATCGATGGTGGGGGTGAAGCCCGCGGTCGCGCCGCAGGTCACGACCCGACCGCCCCAGGCCGTCGCCAAGACGCTCTTCACGAAGACGTCGCCGCCCACGTGCTCGATCACGGCGTCGACGCCCTTCTTGTCCGTCAGGCGTTTGCACTCTGCAACGAAGTCCTGGGTCGTGTAGTTGATGACCTCGTCGGCGCCGAGCGCACGCGCCCGCGCCGCCTTCTCGTCGGTGCTGGTGGTGGTGATGACGCGCGCGCCGAGCATCTTCGCGATCTGGATGGCCGCGCTCGAGACGCCGCTGCCCGCGGCCTGCACGAGCACCGTCTGCCCGGGCTTGAGCTGCGCCTTGCGGACGACCATCTGCCACGCCGTGAGGTAGCAGAGCGGGATCGCCGCCGCGTCGGTGTACGAGAGGCCCTTCGGCATCGGGAGCAGGTTCGCGTCCGGTACGACGATGTGTCGCGCATAGCCGCCCTGCGTGTTCTCGCCCAAGATCCGGTAGCTGCGACAGAAGGTGTCCTGCCCGAGCAGGCACCGCTCGCAAGCACCGCAGGACAGCCCCGGATTCACGACGACGCGCTCGCCGATCTTCGCCAACGCGCCCGGTCCGAGCGCCTCGACCTCGCCTACGACATCGGCGCCGAGGCGGTGCGGGAACTCGTACTTGACGTGCGGCAATCCCTTCCGAGCCCAGAGATCGATGTGGTTGAGCGCGACGGCGCGGACTCGGAGCCGCACCTCGCGCGGGCCGGGGTCGGGCAGCTCGATCGTCGCGCGCTCGAGCACCTCGGGACCGCCGGTCGCATTCATGACCATCGCTTCGGTCTGCATCGCCCGAACGTAGACCACATCTCCTCTCCGTACAGCTCTCGAGCTCGCCTTCGGTGCAGGCGCACGTGCGAGATCCGGGTCATGCTTTCAGCACCCCATCCGCGAAGAAGGAGCTCTCCGAATGCGCATTCCGGTTGTCTGTACGGTCCTCGCTTTCGGTCTGACCGCCTGCCGCGGCACGACCTCGTACGTGAGCGGAGGAGGGCTCGCGAATGTCCGCCAAGGCTTGCCTGACGCTGCGCCGTGCAACGATCTCGAGCAGCAGGGCACCGAGGTCGATCTCATGGCCTCCCGCACCGCGCCGCCGCGCGCAACGGGCGGGATCATCGAGGACGGCACCTACGTCCTCACCGAGTCGACGCTGCACACGCGCGACACGCCGGCGGGCACCAAGCTCGTCACTTTCGGCAAGATCACGATGATCGTCAAGTCGGGGGCGGCGCAGCTGGTGAAGACCGACGCGGAAGGCCACATGCGCCGCACGTCGGTGAAGCGCACCACCTCGGGCACGATCACGCTGTCGACGACGACGTGCGCGTCGCCGGTCGCGAACGATGGTCCGGAGTCGTCGTCCGTCGAGTACAAGGCGACGAGCAACACCGTGCAGTTCATCACCCCGGGCCCGGCCGGCACGGTGGTCGCGACGTACACGCGGCTCTGAGACGCCCCGCGCGCGGTCCTACGCGAGCATCTCGCGGGGTCGCGCGCCCGTCGCAGGCGACACCGCGTGAGACAGCGCGAGCGTCATGATCAGCACGCAACGATAGACGGCGTGCACGTCGTCCACGTCGACCTCGCGCGGCTCGCCGTCGCCGGGCTCGAGCGCCGCTTCCACGTGCTCGTTGACGAAGGCGAGGACGCCCGGCTGCTCGATGGCCATCACGTCGTCGAGATCGAGCGGCTCGTGCGCATGTGAGGCGCGCAGCTCCTCTTCGAGATCGAGCGCGCTCTGCGCCGCCTCGAGCTCCTGGTCGGTCACCTCGCACAGCCGCGCTCCGAATGCGCGCTCGAACCCGAGCCACACCGCGATGGTGAGGAAGTAGCCGAGCGCGAGGGCGGTCTCGTCGAGCGGGCGCGCGAGCGTCAGGGCCGCGAGCTGCGCGAGCGCGGCTTGCGTCTGCTCGAAGCGGCTGAAGGCGTCGTCGAGATCGGGCTTCGGGGTCGTGCCGTTCTCGGCCAGCTCGTCCTCGATCCGATCGAGGACCTCACGGTCGACGACCGCGTACGGAGGAACAGGACGGATGGCCGCGCCGCGGACCCACATTCGAGGAGGAATGCTAGCGCAATCAGCGCTCGCGCGAGGCGCGAAGGGCGCGCGCGCTCCACGCGTACGCGAGGCCGACCGCGATCCAGCTCAGCAAGATGCCGCGGCCGAGCGGGCTCCTGCCGAGCGGCAGGCCGCCGAAGTTGCCGTGGTACTGCGCGAACGTCGCGCTCACCGCGAGGCGCCGCGCGAAGATCCCGCCGGCCACCACGATCAGCGCGCCGATCGCCCCCAGCACCTGGAACAGACGGAGGCCGCGGCGCGCGATGGCCCACGGCGCCGCGATCGCGAAGCCGAGCGGGATCTGCAGCGCCGCCAGCAGCACCAAGAAGAGGTCGACCGCGGAGGGCACGCGGCTCGCGCTCACGAGATAGAGGTAGGTCCAGTCGCCGTGCCAGGCCGTGAAGTAGCCGACCGCCGGCGCGTAGACGAGGACGCCCAGCCCGAGCGCGATCAGGAAGGGCCGCGCCAGCAGCAGCGGGACCTCGGAGCGCGCGAGCTCGCCGCGCGCGAGCCACGCGAGGGTCATCCCGAGGAGGAGCCCGACGGGGAGGGCGAGGGGGAGGGGCATGGCGCGCCGGAACGGACCGTAATACGAGACCGCGTGCGAGTACGAGCACGAGGATGCGTGGAGGATGTAGTCGCGACTCGTTTGGGCTAAGAACGAGCCGTGGATGAAGCACGACTGAAGGATCTTCTCGCGCGCGTGCAGACCGGCAGCACGCCGATCGACGACGCGTTCGCCGAGCTGCGCCAGCTCCCGTTCGTCGACCTGGGCTTCGCGACGGTCGACCACCATCGGGCGATCCGCCAGGGCGTCCCCGAGGTGATCCTCGGGGAGGGCAAGACCGCCGAGCAGATCGTGGGCATCGCGAACGAGCTCGCGCGCATGGGACAGAACGTCCTCGTCACGCGCATCGATGCGGAGAAGGCGACCATCGTCGTGCGCGACGTGCCGGGCATGAAGCACTCGGTCGCCGCCCGCACCTGCACGCTCGAGAAGTCGCCCATTCCTTCGCTGTCCGATCTGAAGGTCGCGCTCGTGAGCGCCGGCACGAGCGACCTGCCGGTGGCGGAGGAGTGTGGCGAGACCATGCGCATGCTCGGCGTCGGGTTCGAGCGCGTGTTCGACGTCGGCGTCGCCGGGATCCATCGCCTCTTCCACAAGCGCCCACTCCTCGAGGAGGCTGGCGTCGTGATCGTGATCGCGGGCATGGAAGGCGCGCTCGCCAGCGTGGTGGGCGGTCTCGTACAGGTCCCGGTCATCGCGGTGCCGACCTCGATCGGCTACGGCGCTGCGTTCCAGGGTGTGGCGGCGATGCTCGGCATGCTCACGAGCTGCGCGTCGGGCGTGACGGTGTGCAACATCGACAACGGCTTCGGCGCGGCCTTCGCGGCGGCGCGTATCCTGCGGGCAGGAAAAAAGAAGTGAAGGCGAAGCCGAAGAAGCGGTCGCGCAAGACCGAGACCGAGACTTCACACGGAGGCCCAGAGGCTCGGAGCGATTTTCGTATCACCGCCGTGCGGTCGGCGCGCCCTGCCGGCCCGCGCTCGGCCACGTCGAAGCTCTCCGTGCCTCCGAGCCTCCGTGTCAAATCTCGCCCCGGCCGCGCAGCCTCGCACGGGCATTCCCACGACCACGACCACGACCACGGGCATTCCCACGACCACGACCACGACCATCATCACGACCCCGCGCATGCGCGGGCCGCGCGGACGCGCGCGGATCTGCCGCGCGGGGCAGGGAAGGGGAAGATCCTCTTTCTCGACGCGCCCAGCGGGCTCGCCGGCGACATGATCATCGCCACGCTCGTCGATCTGGGCGTGCCCGAGGGCGTCATCCACGCCGCCGTCGCAAAGCTCCCGCTCCGGGGGTTTCATCTCCACTTCGGTACCCGCGTGCGCTCCGGGATCGTCGCCACCTCCTTCGACGTTCACGTCGACGGCCCGCAGCCCGAGCGCACCTACGGCTCGATCCGAGCGATGCTCGACGAGGCCGATCTGCCCACGGGCGTCCGCGCCCGCGCGCAGGCCACCTTCAAGCGCCTCGCCGAGTCGGAGTCGAAGGTCCACCGCATGCCCCTCGACGACGTCCACTTCCACGAGGTCGGCGGCGTCGATGCCATCGTCGACGTCGTGGGCAGCGCCGCTGCACTCGAGCACCTCGGCGCTCGCCTGGTCGTCTCGCCGCTCCCCATGGGCCACGGCCGCATCAAGGCGCGCCACGGGATCCTTCCGCTGCCGCCGCCCGCGGTCGTCGACTGCCTCCGCGGTTTCCCCACATACGACGGCGGGATCGCCTTCGAGCTCGTCACCCCCACCGGCGCGGCGATCGTCGGCGCGCATGCCGAGAGCGCGGCGCGCTGGCCTTCGATGAGCCCCGAGCACACCGGCTGGGGCTCCGGCACCGCCGACCTCGCCGACCGTCCCAATCTCCTCCGGGCCGTCCTCGGTGCGGACACGAGCCTCGCCCGCACGGCCACGCATGCGGTCCTCGAGGCCAACCTCGACGACGCCACCGGCGAGGTGCTCGCCGCCTGCATCGAGACGCTCCTCGCCGAGGGCGCGCTCGACGCCTGGGCCACCCCGCTCACCATGAAGAAGGGTCGGCCCGCGTACCTGCTCGGGGCGATCGCCCCGGTCGCGCTCGCCGACCGTCTCTCGGGGGTCATGCTCCGCGAGAGCACGAGCCTCGGCGTCCGCCGCCACGACGTCACGCGGGTCGAGCGCCCCCGCCACCTCGAGCAGGTCGAGACCCGCTACGGTCGAGTTCCGGTGAAGATCGCCGGCGGGCCGTTCGGCGCCGAACAGCGAAAACCCGAGTTCGACGCGTGTCTGGCCCTCGCCCGCGAGCACGGCGTGACCGTCCGGGAGGTCCTCGAGGCCGCGCTGTTGGCGAGCCACGCCCGCTCGAAGCGCGGGTAGAACACGCACGTATTCGGCTTTTCCTTCGTTCTCCGATATGCTCGCCTCGCGCGCCGGAGGAGCCGGCGCTTGGAGACGACAGACCGATGAATCCCTGTCCGCAGTGCGGCGCGATCCCTCAACCGTCGGACAAGTTCTGCAACATCTGCGGCACCCCCGTGGTCGCTCCCGGATATGGCGCTCCGGCCCAGGGCGGCTTCCCGCCGCCCGCACAGCAAGGCGGCTTCGGTCAGCCTCCTCCCGGCGCCTACGGCGCGCCTCCCCAGCAGGCGCTGCGTTGCCAGATGGGCCACGAGATCGCGCCCGGCGCGAGCTACTGTCCGCACGGCCATCCCATCGCGCTCGACGCGATGCCCTTCGCCAACGATCAGTACGGCGGCGGCGGCTACGGACAGCAGCCCGCGCCGCAACAGGGCGGCTTCGGCGCTCCTCCTCCTCAGCAGGGCGGCTTCGGCGGTCAGCAGGGGTACGGCGGCACCGAGCAGCCGCCGGGCTACGGCGGTCAGCCCTTCGCCGACCCGAACGCGCAGTACGGCGGCGGCTACGGACAGCAACCCGCGCAGGGCGGCTTCGGCGCTCCTCCTCCTCAGCAGCAGGGCGGCTTCGGCGGTCAGCCCGGCTACGGCCAGCAGCCCGCGCCGCAACAGGGCGGCTTCGGCGCTCCTCCTCTGCAGCCTGGCTTCGGCGGCCCCCAGCCCGGCGGCTTCCCCGGTCAGCCCGGCGCGCAGGATTTCGGCGGCGCCCCGCAGCCTGCGGCTCCCGCGGCCCCGATCAACCTCCCCCCGAACGCGCTCCGCGGGTTCCTCCTCTCCTACCAGTCGAACACCCAGGGCGACTTCTGGCCGCTCCACGGCGGTCGCAAGACCGTTGGGCGCGCAAACTCGGGCGAGCAGGTCGACATCCCCCTCGCCGACGCGACGATCTCCTCGCGCCACGCCGCGCTCATCGTCGACGCGACGGCGGGCTCGGTGCAGGTCGAGGACACCGGCTCGACGAACGGCACCTTCGTCAACGAGGAGCACATCGGCTTCAACGGCAAGCGCGATCTCCGCGACGGCGACAAGGTCCGCTTCGGCGGCTTCTCCACCGTCATCAAGGTCGTCACCCGCCTGTGAGGGAAGCCAATAGCTGACAGCCAACGGCTCGCAGTCGGAGCGGACCGAGCGTTCTCCGACTGTTGGCTGTTAGCTCTTCGCTGTCAGCTTCTCCCCGTAGTACGCTCGCGCGCGTGAACAAGCGCGTATTTCTCGCGTGGGTCACCACGCTCGTTGGTCTCGCGTCGCTGCTGCTGGCGCGGGTCTCGAGCGCGGCTCCCGAAGCGCACATCCTCCGCATCGATCCACGCGCCGGCGTGAGCGATGGCCAACCGGTGCTCACGAGCGTCATCGAGCTCGTGCAGTTCAGCCCACTCAGCGAGGTCGTCACGGCCAAGGGCTGCGGCGCGGTGCGCGGCAACGCGCTCCTCGACTGCATCTCGACCGCCGTCGAGGAGAAGGGAGCGCTCTTCAAGGCGCTGCCCTTTCCGGAGGGAAACACGAACCTCCTCGTCCGCGTCGACGCCGGGGAGAACCCCGCCAAGTTCGTCAGCAAGACGAGCTGGGGCGCGGCGGGCAAGGACCCGCTCGTCGGCACCGCGTGGCTCATCGCGCTCGATGCGTCGAGCGCCATGGGCGTTCGCTACGCCGACGCCCGCGAGGTCGCGAACCAGTTCATCGGCTCGCTCGGCCCGAACGACATCGCGAAGCTGATCATCTTCGACGACCGCCTCAACACGTACACCGCGGCCTCGCAGTGGGTGCCCGCGGCGCAGAAGGCGGCGCTCGTGACGCTCCTCCAGGCGAACAACAAGACCGCGCCCTCGAGCGGCGGAGGTCGGCCGTTCGGCGGGCAGATCAAGGGCATCACGAAGGCGTTCTCCGACCTCGGCAACACGGGTCAGGTCCAGAACGTCCCGATGATGCAGGCGATGGTGGTGCTCTCGAACGGCGCCGGTCGTCAGGACGCGGGCAGCGCAGCGGTCGGCGCCGACGTGATGCACCAGTTCTTCGTGAAGGGCCGCTTCCCCGAGGACAACACCGCCGCGCCGAAGACGCCGCTGCCGGTCATCTCGATCTTCTTCCCCAACGCCGCGGGCTTCACGAACGACATCCTCGCGTCGAACGACCTCCAGTTCATGCAGGACCTGTCGACGCCGGAGATCGGCGGCTTCTTCGACATCGTCAAGGCGGGCCAGGGCGTCGACAAGTCCAAGATCATCCTCTCTCTGGTGAAGTCGCGCTTCGCCCAGATGTGGGTGGTCAAGTGGCGTCTCGCGTGTCTCGCGCCCACCGTCGAGCAGTCCTTCCGCCTCATCGTCCGGAACGTCTCGCCGGCGGTCACGCCCGATGCGTCGTTCAAGGACGTCCCGATCGGCGTGGACCCCACGTCCTGGCCGCTCGACGTGAACATCGCGCAGACGAAGGCCGAGGCCGACGCGAATCCGCTGCATCCCGGCGGCACGTTCCGCGTCTACGGCGACTTCTGCTGGGGTGGCGAGAAGACGCGCGCGGAGGCGTACTTCGTCCCCGCGGGCACGAACCCGAACCAGAACATCAACAAGAACGATCCCGAGATCGCCAAGAAGGTCATGCAGAACCTCACCGCGCAGAACATGCGCGGCGTGGCGACCGACTCGTCGGACACGTCGGTGACGCTCCAGATCCCCGACGAGGAGAAGATCCTCGAGGGCACCGGCGACAACACCGTCGCGCGCGTCGTCGTCTACGACAACAAGGCGAAGCGCGCGAGCAGCGTGACCGCCGAGACCGTGCTCACGCTGAAGGCGACGAAGAAGCCGCTCAACCTGCCGATCATCCTCGGCGCGGCCGGCATCATCGTCGTCATCCTGTTGCTCGTCATCGTGCTGCTTCGCGGCGGCGGTGGCGGCGGCAAGGGCAAGCGCTCGAACCAGCCTCCTCCGGCGCCCGTCGTCGCTGGCGGCGGTGGTGGGTACCAGGGTGGAGGCGGCTACCAGCAGGGGCCGCCCGGAGGCGGATACCCGGGTAGTGGTGGCGGTGGCTACGGCGCTTCTGCGCTCGAGCACGCGCCCGCGCCCTCGCCCGCGTACGTCGCGCCCGTGCACGTCGCTCCCGCGCCCGGCCCGGTCGCTCCCCCGCCGGTCCACGTCGCGCCGGTGCCGCAACCACCTCCCGAACGGGGAGGAGGTGCTCACCCTTTAGCATCAGCGGGGGGCGCACCGATTCAGGTGCGCTGCCCCGCGTGCAGCATGCTCACGATGGCCACGCCCGGGCAGCCGTCGGTGTGCTTCTCGTGCGGGCAACCGCTCCCGCGCGATCTGCCCGTCGCGGCCGAACCTCCCGAGGCGCCCGGCGCGTTCCCGCTGACCGGCGCGATGGCGTCGCCGCTCGAGCCACCACCTAATCCTTACGGTGCGAGCGGCGCGTCGATCCTCGGCGTCGCCGGACAGTTCGCGATTCGCGGGGGCGTCGAGGTCCGCGTGGGTCGCGATCCGGCGCAGTGTCCCATCACCCTGACGGAGCCGCGCGTGAGCGGAGTGCATGCGACGCTCAAGTTCGAGAACGGCGTCCTCCTGGTGCGTGACGAGGGATCGAACAATGGCACGCACGTCGACGGGCAGCGCATCCCGGCGGGCGTGTACACCTCGGTGGCGTCGGGCGGATCGCTCCGCTTCGGCCCCGTCGAGTTCACCGTGAAGCTCGAATAGGCGAGGTACGACGGTGGCAGAGAATCCCAACACGCCGGCGGTCGAGATCGCGTTCCGTACCGATCCCGGGCGCGATCCGGAGAAGCAGGTCAACGAGGACGCGGTCTTCCACGTGGAGACGCCGCACGGCCTCCTCGCGGTCGTGTGCGACGGCATGGGCGGCCACGCCGGGGGCAAGGAGGCCTCCGAGCTCGCGACGAAGACCATCCGCGAGATCGTCCTCGCCGCGCCCGCGGTCACCTCGCCGCGCGATGCGCTCAAGGTGGCGATCGAGGAGGCGAACCGTCGCGTCTGGGGCATGCCCACCGACGAGGGCGGCTTTCGCCCGGGCTCCACCGTGGTGGCGGTGCTCGCGCACGCCGCGGGCGCCGAGGTCGCGCACGTCGGCGACAGCCGCGTGTACCTGCTGCACGCCGGCGCGATCACTCAGGTGACGAAGGATCACTCGATGGTCCAGGAGATGGTCGACCGCAACATCATCAAGGCCGAGGATGCCGCCAGCCATCCCGACGCCAACAAGATCATGCGCGCGCTCGGCATCGCGAAGGACGTCGAGGTCGATCTCCGACCCGAGCCCATCACGTACACCGCAGGCGACGTGTTCGTTCTCTGTTCGGACGGGCTGAGTGATCTCGTCGGCGCCTCCGAGATCCTCGACCTCGCGGGCTCGCGTTCGGCGGCGCAGGCGTCGGGCCAGCTCGTCGATCTCGCGAACGCACGCGGCGGTCACGACAACATCACCGCGCTCCTCATGCGGATGAAGGGCTCGGCGACCGTCACCGACCAGGCGACCATCGTGAAGACGATCCCGCTCACCGCGCACGAGCCGTTGCCGGTGTCGTCGGATCGCGGCTCGGGGCCGCGCGCCACCGTGCTCACCGAGCCGCTCCACGTGAGCTCTGCGGCGCCGGTCAGCACTCGCGGCGGAGCTGGGGGCACCGCGCTGCAAGCGCCGCTCGCGGCGCCGCGCGATCACGCTCCGGCAGCGGCGGTGCCCATCGCGCCGCCGCCCCCGTCGACGCGCGGGAACGCCGGGCGCGCCGCGGTCATCGGCGGCATCGTGCTCGCGGTCATCGCGCTGGCCTTGGCGGGCTGGTTCCTCTACGAGCAGCAGCGGCCGCGTCACCACGGCGTGCCGCTCGTCATCCCCGAGGCGGGCACCCCCACGTCGTTGAACGAAGAGGACGCCGCGACCGCCAGTCCCGAGGTCACGCTCGCGCCGGTCCTGGCCCCGCCGAGCGGCGTGAAGGTGCCCTGGTGGAAGGATCCGGACGCTGCGACGCCCACCGGCGAGCCGCGCGACTGCGCGCTGGCGAGGTGGCAGAAGGAGCACGGGCGTCCGGCCGCGAGCTACGAGCCGCTCGAGGTCAAGTGCCGCGCCGCGGGCGGCAAGCTCTGAGATGGCCCTGCGCCGGTTGGGTTAGGATGACGCCCGCATGATCCCCGGCTTTGGCAAGGAACAGATCTCGATCGGCAGCGCGCCGGACAACGACGTGGTCCTGCAAGGACCCGGGATCGCCCCTCGGCACGCGCGGATCGTCAAGCAGGGCGGCGCGCTCGCGTTCCTCGACGGCGGGGCGGGTCTCTCGTTCGCGAACGGAGCGCCCGTCGCGCCGAACCAGCCGGTGCCGTTCGACTTCCGCACGCAGTTCGTGATCGGCCAGGGCATCCCGGTGCCGCTGTCGCATCCCGCGATCGTGCTGATGGTGATGGCGAAGGGCAACGTCACGGCGCCGCCCGGCCATCTCGTGATCGGTCGCGAGGCGGCGACCGCCTCGCTCGTGATCGGGAGCTCCGCGGTCAGCGCCACGCACGCGACCGTGATGATGGACCGCATGATGGTCCAGGACAGCGGCTCGACCAGCGGCACGTACGTCGCGGGGCAGAAGATCCCTCCGAACACGGCGGTGCCGCTCGATCCCAACGGGGTCGTGGCGTTCGGTCCCATACCGGTGCCCGTCTCGCTCCTCGGCCAGCTCGCGCAGTCGTTCGCAGGCGGCGGAGCGGGCTCCGTGCACATGCCGATGGGCGCGCCGGTGAACGGTCCGCCGGGCGCCGGACCGATGGGCGGCACGAGCGCCGCGATGCAGGGCCCGCCACCGGGCGCGATGGTCCCCCATCAAGACGCGCCGACGCGCCCGAAGCACCGCACCGTCATCGGCGAGCTGAAGCTCGATCAGGCCGGCGCGATCATCACCATCGGCCGCACGCCCGACAACCAGATCGTCGTCCCGCATCCTCAGGTGAGCGCGCGCCACGCGCAGATCACGAACCTCGGCGGCTCGCTCGTCCTCGAGGACCTCGGCAGCGGCAACGGCACGTTCGTGCGCGGCGCGCGCATCGCGAAGGGCCAGAAGGTCCCGATCGCGAACGGCGAGAAGGTCTACATCGGCCCGATGCCCGTGCTGATCCACATCGCGGGTCAACAGGTCAACGTCGTCGTCGAGGACCAGCAGGCCTCGTGGGCTGGAAAGCCGCTCTACGAGATCGAGGCATGGGACCTCTACCTCGAGGTCCCCGACCGCGACAACAAGGCAACGATGAAGATCCTGCTCGACCACGTGTCGTTCAAGGCTCTTCCCGGCGACATGATCGCGCTGATGGGCCCGTCGGGCGCGGGCAAGACCACGTTGCTGCTCACGCTGAATGGCTATCTGCCGCCCACCAGCGGCCAGGTGCGCATCAACGGCGACGACCTCTACGCCGTCTACGATGCGCTCCGCGGCGTCATCGGCTACGTCCCGCAGGACGACATCGTCCATCCCGAGCTCACGGTGTTCGAGGCCGTGAAGTACTCGGCGCGCTTCCGCCTCCCCAACGACTACTCGGACGCCGAGATCAACGCGCGCGTCGAGCAGACGCTCCGCGATCTCGGCCTCGAGGCCCAGCAGCATCTCCAGATCGGCAAGCCCGAGAAGAAGGTCCTCTCCGGCGGTCAGCGCAAGCGCGTCAACATCGCGCTCGAGCTCGTCACCGATCCCGTCATCCTCTTCCTCGACGAGCCGACCTCCGGGCTGGCCGCCGACGACACCACCGCGTTGATCAACCTCTTGCACGAGCTCACGAAGAAGACCGGCAAGACGATCATCATGACCATTCACCAGCCCGCGAAAGACGAATACGAGAAATTCAATCTCGCGTTCATCATGGGTTATGGCGGTATCCCTACGTACTTCGGGCCAACCGGCGAGCCGAGCTATCGCTTCTTCCGCTCGATCCTGGACAACCCGCAGAGCCCGTTCCGGAACATGTCGATCGCGCAGGGGCGCAGCGTCGACAACCCGCGCGATCTCTTCGACATGCTCAACATCCGCGAGCGCGGCGTCCAGGAGGCGATGAAGCGCACCGACGCGAACGTCTCGCGCAACACCGCCCGCCTCGCCGCTGCCCGGGAGTGGCGCGCCGAGTTCATGGCGAACGGCAATCCCGTCTTCCAGCAGATGTACTCGGGGCGGCGCGCGGTCGGCACCGAGCCTGCGGCGCGCGGCGTTCCGCACCGGGCGGACGTCGCGCTGGTGACGCAGCTGATGCTACTCATGTCGCGCTACTGGAAGATCAAGGTCCGCGACCGCGCGGGCGCCGCGATCATGTTCCTCCAGGCGCCGGTCATCGGCCTCATGCTCGCGTTCGTGTTCGCGGGGCAGAAGGAGGCCGTGCCCTTCTGGTGCCTCGGCGCGCTCCAGGAGCTCGGCAAGAAGGCGCAGAGCTCGCAGGGCTCCACCGATCTGCTCGCGCGCATGCTGGCGACGAAGGACAACACCGCGGCGATGTTCTTCGTCGTGGTCTCGGCGGTCTGGTTCGGTACTTCGAACTCCGCGCGAGAGATCGTCACCGAGCGAGCGATCTATCTGCGTGAGCGGATGGTCAATCTCTCGATCATCAACTACGTATTCTCGAAGTACATCATCCTCACGCTCATCTGCATCTTCCAGTGTTCGATGCTGCTGGGGATCGTGTTCTTCACGCTCGGCTTCCACGGCGGCATCCTCGCGTTCCTCCTGGAGCTCGCGGTCATGGTCGCGGTGTCGATGAACGCTTGTGCGCTCGGCCTGCTCCTGTCGACGGTCGTCGCCTCGGCCGAGGCTGCGATGGCGCTCACGCCGATCGCGCTCATTCCGCAGGTCGTCCTCGGCGGGCTCATGGTCCCGATGACCACGAACCCGATGCTGAAGCCGCTCATGTACATCATGCCGGCGCGCTGGGGCTTCGAGGGCTCGATTGCCCACGAACGGCTCGCGATCGAGAAGGAGCCGGCGTGGTGGATCGACCTCCAGAACCCCGCGCTCAACAACGCCCCGGACTACGTGTTCGCGGGCCACTTCCAGTGCGCGATCGCGCAGATGGGCTCCGACACGCTGAAGGGTGCGTGGGGCTTCACGATGTACGATCAGGTCTGGCTGCCCATCTCGGTCCTGCTCGGCATGACCGCGGTGATGCTGGTGCTGCTCCTCATCCTGCTGAAGGCCCGCGATCCGGTCTGAGGGGATCGATCCGTCAGCGGCTAAGGGGTCGTCGTCGCTCTCCGGGCGGACGCCGTCCAGGAGATCCTGCTCCGCGGCGCGGGGCGTGACGAACCCGAGGTATGCCTGGTTCCGCCAGTTGGCGCCGACCGTGGGAGAGCTTTGACTCGCGTCGCCACGCCGGTCGACGCCCCTCGCGCCCCCACCTTCACGCTGTCCCACCCCGCGATGACCAGGCCGAGTCGGCTGGCGGTCGATGCGTAGGGCCGCCTCCACGTGGCCGACGAGGACGGGGTCGTGGTGTTCCGGGACATCGCCACCAACCCCACCTACGTCACCGAGTTGCGGGCGGGCACGGCGGAGCCGCGCGATCTCACGATCGTCGAGTAGTCGGGCGCGCGAAGCGGCGGCGTGCTGCGTGCTCGCTCGGATCAGAGCGGAGGCACGCGGCCCTTCGGGTCGGCGGAGAGGTTCAGCAGGAACGTCGCCGCCTGGTTGCGCGCGCCTGCGTCGTTGAACACGACGAAGTGGCCGTCCTTGCCCTTCTTGGGGACGAACTGCGCGAGGATGCCGCTCGCGCGGCCGTCCCCGAGGTTGCCGCTCAGTCCCTCCGGCGGAACGCTCACGTCGGTGAGGCCGGCCCAGCCTGCCTCCACGACGGTGTGCACGCCCGGCAGCTGGCGCTGGAGACCGATCGCGACGGAGAGCGATTCGATGCCGTGGGGTGGCGCATACGAGTCGCCCACGCCGTCCGGGCCGACGCCCTCTGTCTGGTAGATGCTCTTCGGCATGTATCCGGCGCGCGGCGCGCGCGCGATGAAGCCGCCGTATTGCAGGGGATCGGCGCTGTCGACGATCGACTGCACGAGCGTCATCACGGGGTGGAAGAGGTTGAGCTCCGTCGCGCTGTCCGGATCGCTGAGGCCCACGAGGAGGCGGAAGGCCGCGGCGACGTCGACCGGCTTGGTCTTCTCGAGGAGGTTCAGCGCGAGGTCGCTGCCCGCGCCCGAGAGCACGGCGCCGCGCGCGAGATCGCTACCGGCGAGGAACAAAGGGCCGTTGAGCCCGCCCTGCGAGTGGCCGAAGAACGTGACGCGCGCGCCGTCGAACGCGATGTCCTGCGCGCCCTTCGCGGTGATGGCGGGCACCTTGATCTTGGTCTGCGTGAAGAGGCGCGCCTGCTGCACGACGTCGATCGCGGATTGCCGGTTGCTGGTGCGCGCGGCGAGGATGTTGTCGAGGTTGAAGAAGAGCAGCTGGATGGTGGTCTCGGCCTGCGGTTCGCCGAGCGCGGGCGCTCCGGGACGAGTGCCGTGGAAGATCTGATCGATCCCCATCGAGGCGAGGCACTTCTGCGCGAGGACCGCTGCCGTGCCGTCGTCGACGAACGAGCGGTAGTCACCGCCGGTGCCGTGCGAATACAGCACGATGGGGTAGCCGCTGGGGGGCGCCGGGCACTTCACGGCATCGGGCACGGCGAGCGCGAAGCGGAGATCGAACGTGTTCTGGAGCTTCGGCTTGCCGTTCTCGACGACGAACCCGCCGCCGTTCTCCGGCCTGCGGAACGGCACGTCACCGGCCTGGTAGTTCGGTGAGGGTCCGTAGTTGCCCTCGTACACGACCATGTCCGCGCCCTCGTCCTTGCGCGCCCAGTCGCGCGCAGCGGGCGGCGGCACGTTTTGCACGACGTCGTCCATCGCCGCGAACGTTTCCTCCGTCGCATCGTTGGTGGTGAAGACGGTGAGGTGGACGATGTCGGCGGTGGCGATGCCGGCGCCGCGCAGCTCGGTGATCGCGGGCGCGTAGAGATCGTGGACGGCGCGCGTGCGTTCCGTGACCGGCCTGAGGTCGAGGACCTCGGCCAGAGCGTCGGCCGGCGTGACGAGCGCGCCGGTGGCGGTGCGCACCTTGCTCGTGACGACCACCGCGTAGCGCGTCTTCGGTCGCAGCGGCCGGCCCAGCATCGGGAGCACGGAGAGGGTGTTCGAAGGCCAGTACACCGCCTCGGCCGCCTGCCAGTGGATCTGCGCGAGACGACGCTTGCCGCGCTCCGGCGATGCGGGGTCGACGTCGACGATCTGCACGGAGGCATCGTCCGCGAGCGCCGCCGTGGGGTCGGCCGGGAGCGTCTGCGGGTCGAGCGGACCGTCGAAGCGCAGGCCCGCCGCCGCGGCCGTCGAGAACCCCTTCAGGAGCCCGTCGGTCGCTGTCACGTACTGAGCCAGGAGTGGCAATCCCTGGGGATTGGGGAATCCCTTGAATACGACTGCCCCGTTCGCGTCTTTTCTCAGATCGCTCGGAAAAGGGTGGTCGTAGAAAGCCTTGCCGTCGAGCGCCGCGAGCGATGTGGGTACGACGAACACCGAACGTGTCGAGGATGTTGCGGGCGTGCTCGACGACGAAGAACAGGCGACAATGAGGACGAGGCCTGCGGAGCGGAGAAGGTGGCGCATCGCGCATGGGGGTATAGCACTCCGCCCGGGACGAACAGGATCGCTGGACCAACTTTGCCTGCGGATATAAGGAGACTTGATATGAAGGTTGACCGGAGTCGTTTCTTGCTGCTCACGACGGCGTTGGCTGCGGCGAGCGCGGTGGGCATCATGGCCACCGGTTGCACGGTCACCAGCAAGGACAAGGGGACGACGACCCCGCCCGTCACCACGGTGGACAGCGGGAACACGGACGGCGGCGGAGACGCCTACTATCCCGACGGTGGTGATGGCGGCGCGTGCCACGACGACACGGGCGATGCGCCCGCGTGCACCGGCGCCTCGTCGGGCTGCGCGGCGGCGTGCGAGCACTACCTCCCGAACTACAAGAAGGGCGTCGCGCGCGACATCATCTCGTGCCTCAACGGCCTCCCGACCTGCGAGGGTACGGGCGCCGAGGCGCAGATGGCGACCTGCGTGCAGCTCGCGCTCGGCAAGGCGTGCGACGACACCACGGCGACCGGCTTCTGCACGCCTATCGTCGAGAGCTGCCCGAGCGATGGCGGTACCGCGGCGCTCGACTTCGACATCTGCATCGGCCTCGCGAAGGGCCTCAACGCCACGGGGCGCACGGCGTTCACGACCTGCGTCACGGAAGGAACGGCGGGCTACTGCATCGCGAACCCGACCACCTGCGTCGAGACCCTCGAGTAGCGGTCGTTCGCGTCGCGCTCACTTCACGAATTCGACGGCCGGCGGCGGCGGCGGGGCGATGGTCCCGCGTTGCTCCGGCCCGTCGTGCGTGACCCACCAGACGGTGAGGAACATTAGCAGCGCAGCGGCGAGCCCGAAGAACGTGCGGGCGGTTCGGTCCGGCTCGACGCGGGCGCGCAGCAGGAGGGCGGCCTTCTTCACGTCGTCGGAGACGCCGTCCTTCGCGGCGAGGCGCGGCGCGCCCTCGCGCACCGCGAGGTAGTCGCCGTCGGCGAACTTCGCGACGAGCGCATCGAGCTCCGCGTCACGAGGAAAATCGTGCGCAAACGCTGGAAACCCCCAGCCCCGCTCGCCGTTAGCAGCAGCAGCGTCCTTCTGGTCTTCGGTCATGCGCTCGCCTGCACGCTCACCGCGCGCGCCGCGACGCTCTTCGCGCCGCGCGCGACCTCGCCGTGGGTGATCGCCCGATGCAGCAGCGAAGGCGTGAGCCCCGGCGCGATCATGCTCGGCGTCACCTCGCTCGACGGAAACATCTGCACGAAGGCCGGCGCGCGCCGCACGCGATCGACGATGGTGCGCTCCAGGATCATCGACGTGTACTGGAGCGCTCCGTACTCTGGCGTGTTCGCGTTGAGCACGACGTCGAGATCCTGCTTCTTGCAAAGGAACGCGAGGCCCTTGATGCGGCTCTCGAGCGGCGACCAGTTGTCGGCGCAGACGCCGTTCTCGCTCACGCCCCAGACCCCGGACGCGGTGTTGACGAAGAGCGTCTGGTTGCCGGACGTGTGACCGGGGGTTCGCAGCAGCATCACGCCGTCGCCGAGCTGGTGGTCGCCGCCGGTGAGCACGAGGTTACCGGTCTGCACGCCGAGCTTTCCGTCGCGCACGAACCAGGCCTTCTGGAAGGGATGGAGGTCGTCCCAGTCGTCCCACTCCGACTTCGAGGCCAGCAGCTTCGCGTTCGGGAAGCGCGGCGCGCGCGCGCCGTCCTCGGTGCCGAGCAGGCCGCGGAGATCCTGCGTGTGGAAGTGATCGAACGCGAGGTAGTCGATGTCCTCGGGGGCGATGCCGAGCCGCAGCAGCTGCGCCTCGAGCGGCTCGAACGTCCCCGCCGCGAGGTCCGCGATGCGCGTCCCGACGGCCGCGATGAACCGCGCGAAGAAGGGCGTGGCCTTGGCAGCCTCCACGTCGGTCGGGTTGAAGAGCAGGTTCTTGAGCTGCCCTTCGCGCTGGAACTGCACGAGCAGGCAGCGGTGCGTCATCACCACGAACGGCGCGGGAGCGAGCGCCGCCGCCCAGAACGCGTAGCGCGTCGGGTAGGCGAGGGTGGAGATGGGCAGCGTGCGCACCGAGACGCAGCGCGGACCGGCGACGAAGCGCTCCCGGAGGCGCTCGGCCACCCGCCGCACGGCGCGGAGCTGAGGTCCGTGCCTCGGGATGGACCACGCCTCGTCGAGATCGGTGATTCGGTCGAGATCGAGCCCGGGCTTCATGACGCGAATGCTAGCGCGAAAGGACGCGCGCGGGGGCTACTGGCAGTGCCCGAGCTTCACGCCGCCGCTGCTGGGCGCGGTGGCCCGGTAGACGTCGGTGCAGTCCTCGAAGAGGCCGCAGTCCTTCTGGCCGAGCCGGCACCACTTCTCGCACTCGAAGCCGAAGGCGGGATGCTTCGCGCACGCGAGGCCCTGCTGGCAGTCGTTGTAGCGCGTGCAGGCGCCGTACAGCGCGACCGCGCCGCTCTTGTCGCAGTCGGTTGCGTTCACCGTCGTGTCGAAGATGCAGTTGTTGGAGCCGCATACCGCCGACGGCGCGCGCAGATCGCAGGTGACCGAGCACACCTTGCTGTTCGCGACCGGCGTGCCGGCGGAGGGATCGTAGTACTGCGCGCACGTGCCGAGCCCGGCGCCGATGCATTTCGTGCCGATGCTCGCGCAGTAGGGACGGCATGCGTTGTAGCCGCACGTGAAGCCCTTCGCGCACTGCGTGGTGCTGGTGCAGAACGAGCCGGGCGTCCCGCCGCCGGCGAGCACGCAGCTCACGCCGCCGCTCGCGGTGACGGTGACGTCGCACGTCTGGTTCGCGGCGCAGCCGCATTGC
Source organism: Polyangiaceae bacterium (assembly GCA_043732195.1). Taxonomy (GTDB): domain Bacteria; phylum Myxococcota_A; class Polyangia; order Polyangiales; family Polyangiaceae; genus Labilithrix. The sequence continues at coordinate 11,707 of JAYTHX010000217.1, read as the reverse complement.
GGAGCGAGCCCGCAGGCGTTGGTCGGGGCCACGGTCAGGCACGTGCTGCCGGCGTCGACGGTCGCGTCCTTGGCGGCGTCGAGCCCGGCGTCCTTGCCGCCGTCGGTCCCGCCGGAGCTCGTCCCGCTCGAGCCGGAGCTCGAGGCGCCGCTGCTGCTGGACGGCGGAAGCGGGGAGGAGGGCGCGGCGTCCGCGGTGGGCAGCGTGTCGGCGGTGTCGATGCCCGCGCGTCCGCCGGCGGCGCACGCGACGATGGTGGTGGTGAGCAAGAGACCGACCGTCACCGGCGGCGAGCGGAAGAAGCGAGAGACGCGGGACCCCATGGGAGGAGCCTCTAACACGCTGCGGCATGGGCCCCGAGGCGGGCGGCTGTCGTGACGCACGCGAGACGCGCGGCGCTCAGCTCACCTCCGGCTCACTTGGCGCAGGCGACGACGGGCGCGACGGGGCTGAAACTGCCACCGATCGCGGCGGGACGGACCGTGTCGATGTCCTTCATGGCAGCCTCGAGGATGCCGTGGATCTCGGCGTAGGTCTGATTCAGCTTGTCGTTCGTCTTGCCGGGCTCGGTGGCGCAGAGGAATTTGGGGCTGCCGCAGGCGTCGAAGTCCTCGCAGGCCGAGCCGGCGTAGGCGACCGCGCTCACGTCCTTGTCGCCGTAGAGCACCTTGCCTCCGACCATCGTGAGGATGACATCCTTCGCCGAGGCCTTGGTCACCGCGTCGTAGGGCGCAGTGCGGGTGCCGCGGAGCACGAAGAGGTCGGCGAGCAGGCCCTTCTTGATGGTGCCGATCTTGTCCGAGAGTCCGAGGATGACGGCTGCGTTCTTCGTCGCCATGTCGACGATGTTCTGCGACGTGAGGCGGCCCTTCCAGGTCGTGTCGCTGTAGCTCTTTGCGAAGCGCACCTCGTCGAGCATGTTCTGGCTTCCGCCCATCGACCAGTCGGGCGCGAGCGCCACCAGGATGCCGTTGTCGAGCGCGAGCGGGATGTTCGTGGTCGCGCCATAGAGCGCGATGTTCGACGCCGGCGACCAGGTGAGCTTCATGCTCTTTGCCTTCATGATCGCGAACTCGGCGGCGCCGAACGACGTCCCGTGAGTGATCGCGGTCTGCGGAGCGAAGAGGCAGTCGGCGGTGGTGGTCATGGTGCCGAGCTTGGTGAGCTCGTCGCGTGCGGCCTGGTTGAGGCCCTCGCCGACGTGGATCAGGTACGCCGCGGTCTTTCCCGAGGCGTAGTTCGCGCAGACCCCGTCGGCCGTCGCCCTGGACGGCGCGATGGCTGCAGTCTGCACCTTGTCGCTGTCGAGGCCGTTGAACTGCGTGTCGATGGAGCGCGCGAGCGACGCGTAGCAAGGCACGGCGGTGCCGGCGAGGCCGACCACCGAGGTCGTGCCGGCCACCAGCGCCTTCAGCTCGCCCCACTTCTCCATCTCGCACTTGAGCGTGCCCGCGCCGTCGTACTTCGGCGGGCACCACACGGGCTTGCCCTGCGAGGCGTCCTCCAGGCACTGCTTCACGTCGACCATGACCGTGTAGCGAGGCTCGTTGGCGTCCTTCGTCCAGTCGTCGTGGTTCAGGTACGTCTGCTTCGGCAGCCAGTCCGAGTTGTCGAAGATGTCGAAGAGGATGTGGTTGTGCGTGTCGATGAGCCCGGGCGCGACGATGCCGTCGACGAGCACCTTTGCGACGCGCGCCGCCGCCGGATCCGCCTCGCACACCTTGCCCGGCTCGGCGCAGCCGATGAGGCCGCTCGGCAGCGTGAGCACCTGTCCTTCGTACGGCCCCGTCTCACCGAGGATCGTGCCCTCGATGAGGATGCCCTTCGAGGGATCGCCGGTGACGACCGAGCCGTCACCACCGCCTGCCTCGGCGTCGTCACCGCCGTCGGGGGCGTCGATCGGCGGCGCCTCGCGCGTCGGGTTCTGCTGGTCCGTGCAGCTCGCAGCCACGAGGACGACCGTCGCGAACGAAAGGCCAAGGACCAAGCGCATCGTTGGAGAGTAGCGGAACGCGCGCCGGGTTCACGCGCCGTCTGGTAGTTTCGCCGGACATGCCGAAGCGGCACAGACCCGGTGTGAGCGCGACCAGCGTGGTCGCCCACATCGAGGAAGTCGTACTCGCCACCAGCGGTGAGGACGCGTTCGAGCTTGTGTTCGGCGTCGCTGCGACGCGTGTCGTTGCGAAAAGCGACACGGGCAAATCCGAACTTCGCGCGACCGCGAAGGACATCGCACGGGTTGCGCGCGCTCACCCCGAGCTCGGCATCACGTTGCCGCGTGACGCAAGCGAGGCGCTCCTCGCGCGAATCGACGCGCTGCTGACGCCCGCCTTCGACGCGGATGATGCGCGGCTGCCCGTGCTCGACGCCGTCTTCGAGTCGCTCGTCCCGCGTCTCGCGAAGGGGGACAAGGGGCAGTTCTTCACGCCGCGGCCCGTGGTCGACTTCGTGGTGCGCGCGCTCGCTCCGAAAGCGCGCGAGACGGTGGTCGACCCCGCGTGCGGCTCGGGGGCGTTCCTGGCGCATGCGCGCGCGCTGGCGAACGTGAAGACGTTCGGCTCCGATCTCGACCCGCGCGCAGTGCGCGTGGCGCGGCTCATCGCGCTCTCGCAGGGGCGCGACCCCGCGAGCATCGTGCGCGCCGACGGACTGCGCGGCGAGCTCCCGACCGCGCACGTGGTGGCCACCAACCCGCCGTTCGCCGGTCGCGCCGAGGCCGAAGGGTTCGAGGTCGGCAGCGTGGTGCGCACGCCCGAGCGCGACGTGCTCTTCCTCGAGCGCGCGCTCGCGTTGCTGAGGCCGGGCGGGCGCCTCGGGATCGTGCTGCCGTACAACAAGGCGGCGGGCACCGCGTTCGCGCCGCTGCGGCGCTGGCTGCTGGAGCGGGCGCGCATCTTCGCGGTGGTCGGTCTGCCACGCGAGACGTTCCTCCCGCACACGTCGCAGCGCACGTTCGTGCTGTTCGCGAAGCGCCGCGTCGCGGGCGAGCGTGCGCGGCCCGACGAGCGCGCGCTGTTCGCCGTGAGCGAGCGTGCAGGGAAGGACGCCGCCGGCGACCCGGTGCTGCGCGCCGACGGCGCGGGGCTCGACCACGATCTGGACGAGGTCTTCGCGGAGCTCGCGCCGTTCCTCGCGCAGGAGGGCTTCGCGTCGTGAAGGTGGCGATCCGTCTCCTCTCGGAGCTCGCACCGGACTACGTGCTGGCGCCGGAGCGTCACGTCGCGCTCGTCCAGGCGGGCGACGGCGTCGCGCTGGGCGAGCTCGTGGAGGAGCGGAACGAGCGGATCGACCCGGGCGTCGAGCGCCACGCCGTGGTGCTCGACACGTCGCATGCGCGCGACGGGCTGCTCGACGTGGCGGGGGCGCTGCGCGACGTGGCGGGGACGAAGAGCGCCAAGAAGCGGGCGCTGCCAGGGGACCTGGTGGTGTCGCGTCTGCGCCCCTACCTGCGCCAGATCGCGCTCATCCATCCGCGCGCGCTGGCCGCCATCGCGGAGCGTCCGCTCGCGCTGTCGACGGAGTTCTACGTGCTCTCGCCGCGCGGGCGAGACGACGACCTCGCGTTTCTGCTTCCGTACTTCCTGTCGCCTGCGGCACAGTCGCTCCTGGCGAGCGCGCAGGAGGGCGGCCACCATCCGCGCGTCCCGCGCACGTCGCTGCTTTCCATGCGCATCCCGCGCGAGCTCGTGGCCGCGCGCACGCGCACGTCGCGTGCGGTCTCCGCCGCGCTGGCGGCGTTCTACGACGCGTCGTTGTCGCTGCGCACGCTGCTCGATGAGCGCTAAGAATCACCGGAGGCCCGGAGAATCGGAGGGTGAGAAGGAGAATCGCGAAATCGCGAAATCCGCAGGGGCCTCGTCTTCGATCCGACAGGCCGCGAGCTGGCCGGTCGGATCGAGACGTGAGGCACTTTCGCGATTTCGCGATTCTCTTTCTCACGTCTCCGCCTTCTCCGAGGCTCCTGAGATTGTTCGTGCGATCGCGATCACCGCCCGAGGCGCGGGGTGGAGCCGCGGTCCTCGTTCGGGTCCCAGCATTCGCGCTCGATGCGTTGCTGACCCACGCGCGCGTCGCGGTTCGTCGCGTCCATCTGGATCGCGCGCTGGATTGCCTGGCGGGCGCGGTCGCAGCGGCCCGCCCGGAACGCCAGGTCGGCGGCGGCCACGCGCTCCTGCACGTCCATGAAGAGAAATGGATCGGTGCGGTTGCGGATGAACACCGTGATCCCGCTGGCCATCACCACCGCCACGCACAGCCCGAGGATCACCTGCTGCGCGCGGACCGTGTACGTGTAGCCGCGCTCCCACGTCGCCGCGATGATCGCGCCCGCGAGCGCGCCGCCGATGTGCGCAGCATTGTCGATCTGCGCGATGCCCGGCTTGAATGCGCGGATGAGACCCACGAGGACGATCAGCGCGAGCCAGCGGCCCATGCCCACCGTGAGCTCGCTCTTCCAACCTTCGGTGCGGACGCCGACGACCATCGCTGCCGCGACGAGCCCGCACAGCGCGCCCGACGCGCCGACGCTCACGTAGCTCCCGAAGAACCGACCCCAGATCGCGCTCGAGGCGCTCGCGACGATCCCGGTCGCGAGATAGAGCGGCAGGAAGCGCGCCGAGCCGATCGCGCGCTCGAGCAAGGGCCCGACCTGCCAGAGCAGCAGCAGGTTCAGCGCGATGTGCAGGATCGAGCCGTGGAGGAAGCACGACGTCACGAGGGTCTCGAAGCGATTGTCGGCGATCGTCCAGAGCGAAGCGTTCGCCCCGAGCCAGCGCAGGACGCGGTCGGGCATGCTCAGCGCGTCGTGCCAGTCGCCGGAGAGGAAGACCTGCCCCATGAAGACGCCGATGTTCGTGGCCAGAAGCGCGCCGGCGACGGGCGCGTTCGTGAAGCCGCGCGCGACCTCCGCGTTGTCGGCGATCTCCGATTTGAGCGCCGAGCGCGAGGTCTCGGCGGGCTCGGCGGGCTCGGTCACGGGAGTGTTGTACGCAGGCGGATGCCGGTTTGCACGCGCCGCGGGCGGGTGTGGGTTCATGTCAACCAAGTTGCTGGATTTGCCGTCTGTTTGGCCCGCGGAGGGTCGGCCTGATACCGCCATGGGAGATGGACTCGCTCGTCCGCGCGACACTTCTCATCCGGCGGATCGCCCGCGGGGGATACGGGATCGTGCTGACGTGCGCGCTCGCGACGTACGTGGTGCTCGGCGGAGCGACCGCGCCGCTCGGCGCGCTACCCGTCGCGGCTGCCGTGGTCTGGGCGCTTCTGCTCGTGAAGCGCCTGCGCAAGAAGCTCCGGCTGACGGGTGACGCGCGCTTCATCCTCGATTTCGAGCTGGGTGCGCTGCTCGCGGTCGGCCTCGATGCGGCGCTCCTGCGCTACGACGGCACGCTCGCCGGTCGCTTCGCCCCCGCGACGTACGTCCTGGTGGCGCTCGTCGCCTCCTTCGGGCGCCCCGCGTCGGGCCTCGCCGTCGTGGCCTGGGTGGTCGCCCTCGACTCCGTCATCCGGCACAAGACCCTCGGCGAGACGAGCTGGGCGGCCCTGGCCACGCAGGCCGGCTTCGCGCTGTCGTTCGCGCTCCTCAACCTGCTGCTGCTCCGGGGCGAGGTCGCGCGGATCCGCCTGACCGCGCGCTCGCGCGTCGAGGTGGAGCTGAAACGCCTTCGCGACGACGCCCGCAGCTACCGCTTGCTGGGCGCCGGCGAGGCTGCTGCGCAGAAAGAGGACGCCGAGGAGCGACTCGCGCGCTCGAGCGTCGAGGAGATCCACCAGTCCGTGCACTACGCGCTGGAGCTCTTGCGGCGCACCCTGGACCTCCACACGGCGGTCCTGCTCTGGCGCACCGACTCGGGCACGCACCTCCGGATCAGCGAGCTCTCGACGGGGTCCGATGAGATCCACGATGCGCCGTTCTCCATCGGAGACGGGGTCCTCGCCGCGGTGATCGCGAAGAAGGAGGCCGTTCTCCTCGAGAACCTCCGACCCTCGTACAAAGTTCCCTACTACGCGGGCGCCTGTCCGATCCGGGCGCTGGCGGCCATCCCGGTCATCGACGACGGGATCGTCCGCGGCGTCCTCGCCCTCGATCGCGTCGAGAATCGCGCCTTCACCCCGCACGAGCACGAGCTCGTCGCGCAGGCCGCGCGCTACTGTCTCCGCGCCATCCAGAACGAGCGCGTGTTCGTGCAGCTCGAGCGCGCAAAGGTCGAGCAGGGCAAGCTCTACCGCGCCGCGCAGGCGCTGGGCGCAGCGCTCTCGGAGAAGGACGTCGTCGAGGCCGGCGTGCGGGCGGCCCGCGAGATCGCGAGCTTCGAGCTCGCGGCGGTCACCATCTGGGACGAGACGACGAAGACCCACCAGGTCTGTGCGGCGCGCAGCGAGGACGGCAAGGTCGAGGCGCTCGTCGGACAGCGCTTCAAGCAGAACACCGGCCTCGTCTCCATGGTGGTGACGAACAAGTTCCCGCTGCCCTACAAGGGCGAGTTCGATCCCGCCCACCAGGTGGTGCTGTCCAAGCGCTTGCCGTGGCCGACCATCCCCTCGCTCCTGGTGCTGCCGCTGCTCCATCACGGGCGTCCGCTCGGCACGCTGATCCTGGGCGCGAAGCGCCGGCATGCGTTCGGTGACACCGTGCGCCCGACCCTCGAGGTCCTCGCGAGCCATCTCGCGGTCAGCCTCTCCAACGCGCGCATGGTCCACAAGCTCGAGACCATGGCGACCACCGACGGTCTCACCGGCCTCTTCAACAAGCGCGCGATGCTCGACGCCGCGACCGCGAAGGTCGCCGCTGCGACGCGCTTCGGCCGCAAGCTCTCCGTGCTCATCACCGACATCGACTTCTTCAAGAAGGTCAACGACACGTACGGCCACGACGTGGGCGACGTCGTGATCAAGGGCATCGGTGACATCCTGAAGCGCCAGAAGCGAACCACCGACGTCGTGGCGCGCTTCGGCGGCGAGGAGTTCGTCGTCCTCTGCGAGCAGACTGACGAGGCCGGCGCCGAGCTGCTCGGCGAGCGCATCCGCGAGGAGGTCGAGCGCACGGTGTTCCACACGCCCATCGGCCCGCTCAGCATCACGTGCTCGGTCGGCATCGCGACCTTCCCGGAGTGCGGCCAGACCTGGGACGAGCTCTTCAAGGCGGCGGACGACGCGCTCTACGCGTCGAAGCGGAACGGTCGAAACCGCGTCACCACGCACCAACCGTCATCCCTCGCGCGCGTGAAGACCGGCTGATACGCTAACCATCACCATGAGCGACGAGAAGCCCACGCCGGTCGACGATCTCAAGCAGGGCCTGAACCTGCTGTTCCGTGCTGCGAAGGGCGCCGTCGACAAGATTCCCACCGACAAGATCGAGGGCGTTCTGAAGGACGGCGCGAAGGAGGTCGGCAAGGCCTTCGAGACCGTCGCGAACGAGGTCGACAAGGTCTTCACGCATGGCGTGACGCAGCCGCAGCACGGGCAGCATCCGCCCGCGCAGCCGCCCGAGCCCACGACCGCGGAGGGCATCGCGCAGGCCAAGGAGCAGCACGACGCCGAGGAGGCGAAGAAGAATGCGCCCCCGGAGCGCTTCGACGACGCCTACGGGCCGGAGCCCACCACGCCCCCGAGGGGACCGCGCGTCGGCTGAGCGGCGGGCCGAGGCCAGGGAGCTGGCGCGCCGGTCAGAATGTCCGGCCGGCGGCGCAGATGTCCTCCGTGCCCTGGTTGTAGTGGTCCTTCGCGAACTGCGTCAGCGTCGGAATGTCGACGCAGTCTGCCTTGTAGGTCCAGCCCCACGTCACCGCGGCGACGGGCACGTCCAGCTTCGGGTAGGGCGCGACGATCACGCGCGCGCGGATCGTGGGATCGCACTTCGGATCGGTCGCGACCGCGTCGCGGACCTTGCGTAGCGCCTCGATGGTGGGCGCGCAGCTCGCCTCCTTGGGACTGCACTTGTAGAGCAGCGCCACCGCGCCGTGCTCCAGGCTATGGACGAGGTAGCCGTCGTCGAACGTGACGCTGAACTCCTGAAAGTTCGCCCACTGAGGATAGTGCTGTCCGCTCGACGGCGGGTTCGAGCTGTACGTGATCGCGGTGCCCTCGGGCACGTGGATGCCGGCGAGCAGCTCCGGCGTGTCGATGGTCACCGGGCACGACGCCAGGGGATGGATCGGCGCCGCGAGGCGACCGCGATCGACGAGCCCGGCCTCGCCGGTGGGGGTCGTCCCCGCGTCGTTGTCGGAGCTGTCGCTGCAGGCCATCACGAGCGCGGCGGTGCCGAGGCCACCGAGCGCGAGCGAACGGAGAAGAAGCGAAGGGCGTTTCACGGGCGAAACCATACTTCGCCACGGCCACCGCTGCCACGTGTCCGTTTGACGTCCGCGCCGAAGCCGCGTCTCCTTGCGCTCGTGACGAGCGGGCCCGAGGAGGTGGTGGCGTCGTCGCGTGGCCGGCCCGCGGCGATGATGCGTCCGCGCGGTCAGCTCGCTCCGCCTCTCCCCGCGAGCGCGCCGCGCTGGCGTCGGGTGCTGCGCGGCGCGCTCCGCCTCGGGCACGGGCTCGTGCTCCACGACGGGCTCATCGCCGCGCCGGCGATGGCGTTCCACTTCTTCCTCAGCCTCTTGCCGCTGCTCGCGTTCGTCGGCTACGTCGTCGGTCTCATCGCGCGGCGGCGCGGCGTCGACGCCGTGCTCTCGCCGATCCTCGACAACCTCCCGGCTGCCGCGGAGGCGATGGTGCGCAGCCAGGTCGATCGGCTCGCCGGCGCGGGCGGCATGGCGTTCGGTCCGGTGGCCGCGGCGACGTTCCTGTGGATCGCGTCAGGCGGAACGCACGGACTGATGAACGCGGTCGAGAACGTGGTCGGCGCGCCGAAGCGGCCGTGGTGGCAGAAGCGCCTTCTCGCCGTCGCGTGGGTGCTCGCGTCGATCGCCACGTTCGCGCTCGCCGCGCTGGCCATCGTGCGCTGGGATGCATCGGTGCATCCGCAGGAACGCGGGCGCGCCACGTCGAGCGCAGCATCGCCGAGCGGCAGCGCGAGCGTGACATCCTTCCCCGTGAGCTCGAGCAGATCTTCGCGCGCCCTTGGAGCCTCGCCCGACGGCCATTCGCCCGATGCGCGCCCGCAGGTGGGCGATCCGCCGCCACAGGATCCGACGCGTCGTCGCCGCGCGCGCCTCGTCCGTCCGGGCGGAGAGCGTGCGCTCGCGCTAACGCTCTCGATCGCGTTCGCGACCGGCGCGCTGGCGACCTTCTATCGATTCTCGGTCCGACATTCGAAGCGAGTTGCACGTCGGGTACTACCGGGAGCGATCCTCGCGGTCGTCCTGTGGCTCGTCGTTTCCTGGGCGTTCGGGCTCTACGTGAGCACGCTCGCCGACTACGCCGCGTTCTACGGCAGTCTCGCAGCCGTCGCGGTGCTGCTCGTGTGGTTGTGGCTCACCAGCTTTGCGATCCTCGTCGGAGCGGAGCTCAATTCGCAACTCGAAGGGCTCCGCGACTGAACTTCACGGTTCGGCCGGCCGTGATTTCCATCGGGAGTTGCAAGGTTCGACACGCTTGAGGTGCACGCTGTGGTGCGCTTCCGATCCATGCGCACGTACATCCGATGAGCGGTAGTCGCACACACGGTAGGCCTGGAATATCGACGTTAAATCGTTCCGTGAGCCCTCGCGCACAGCGTGGCGATCGTGCACATTGGAGAGAGCGAGAGGGAGAGCGATTGCCCGCTTCCCTCGCACGCCACTCCGCCCCGAACATGACCAAGCGACTCCTCGAGACCAGCCGTGCGTATCGCGCCGACGCGTTCACCACTTTCGGGCCTCTCGTCATCACGCTCGTGACCGCGAGCCTCGCGCTCTTCGGGGCCGGCTGTGTGAAGCGGCAGCAGTCTCCGGATGCAGCGAGTCTCCGGGCGGTCGAGCAGGAGGCTTCCTCGGGCGTCGTCGCGATCGCGACGACGATGGCGGACAGCCCCACGCACATCACGCTGTGCAGCGGCGCGCTCGTCGCGCCGAACCTCATCGTGACCGCACGTCACTGCGTTTCGCGCGCCGTCACGGCGACGCCGTCGTGCGATGCGCGCGGCCGCTCGCACAACGGTGATCACCTGGCGGAGGACGTCGACCCGTCGTCGATTGCGATTTACACCGGCGCCCACGTTCGTCCCGATGTCGACGTGCCGGTTGCACGCGCGGTCCGCACGCTGCACCCGACCGGCCAGGTCCTGTGCGATGCCGACGTCGCGTTTCTCGTCCTCGATCGTCCGATCACGAACGCGGCGGTCCTCTCGATGCGCCTCCACGGCCCGGTCGAGACCGGCGACCTCATCATGCCGGTCGGCTTCGGCGGCGGCGTGCAGAACGTGGTTGGTCTCAAGGTGGCGCGCGCGAAGAGCACGGTCCTCGCGACTGGCCCGAGCGCGAACGCGGCGACGGGCGCGGTCCTCGGTCCGCGCGAGTTCGAGGTCGATCGCGCAACGTGCCGCGGCGACTCCGGCGGCCCCGCGATCGACGTGATGACCGGCGAGATCGTCGGCATCGTCTCGCGCGGCGGCAGCTGCTCGGCCTCGGGCAACCACGTGTACACCCGCGTCGACGCGTACAAGCGCCTGGCGCAGGCTGCCTTCATGGCCGCCGAGCGCGAGCCGAACGTCGCCGCGCGCGAGGTCCCGGCCGCCGACAGCCGCCGGTAGCGGGGCCTCGGTCAGGCGGCCGATCACCGTCCGCTCGACATCACGTTCGCATACGTCGACGGCTGGTACGGCCAGCTCCAGTCGGTCACGAAGGCCAACGACGAGGTGCTGCGCACGAAGGCGGCCTCCTCGGTCCCGCGCGGCTTCGTCTACACGCTGGGCTTCGGCGCCGAATCGTCGTGCCGCCTGCAGTCGATCGGCCCGGACGCGACCTGATCCGGGACGCGACCGCGCTCACTTCTTCGGGGGGAGGCCGAGCTCCTTCATGACCGCCTGGAGGTCTTCCCACGTCTGCTTCTTCGCCTCGACCTGCTGCGCGCTCGGGCGGAGCAGGTACGACGGATGGTACGTGGGCATGACCTGGATCTTGCCGCGATAGAGCTTCCACTGCCCGCGCACCTTCGTGATGCCGAGCTTCGTGTTGAGCAGCGCGGCGACCGCGGTGTTGCCGAGCGCGACGATGACCTTCGGGTCGAGCGCTCCGATCTGTTCGTGCAGGTATGGGATGCACGTCTCGACCTCGATCGGCTCCGGCTTGCGGTTGCCCGGCGGTCGGCACTTGATGATGTTCGCGACGTAGACGTCCTTCGCGGGATCGAGCCCCATCGCGCCGATCATGCGATCGAGCAGCTGCCCAGCGCGGCCGACGAACGGCAGGCCCTGCTCGTCCTCGTCCGCGCCCGGCGCCTCTCCGATGAACAGCAGCTTCGCGTCGGGGTTGCCGCGTGAGAAGACGACGTTCGTGCGCGTCGTCGCGAGCGCGCACTTCGTGCACGTCGCCGCCTCCGCCGCGATGACCGCGAGCGGCCGCGCCGGCACCGCGGGCACGCGCACCACCGGGGCTGCCGGCGCGGTGGCCGCGGCGGAGGGCGCGCGAGGGGCCGCGGGGGCCGGCGGCGCGGGCGGCGCAAACGCCGGGTCGATGGGGCGCGTGCTGACCGCGGGCGGCGGCGGCTCGGCGGGCGGCGGCTCGCTGGGCGGCGGCGGCTCGGCCACGGGCGGAGCGGCGCCCGCGACCGCGGACTTCGG
>JAYTHX010000216.1:0-4862 GCA_043732195.1 Polyangiaceae bacterium | reverse complement strand
GCGTCGCGCCTTCGAGGGTCTTCTTGTCCATGCCCATGCGGCCGTCGGCGGTGAGCACGCGCGCGTTCGAGAGCGAGAAGTACGCGGCGGGCGGGATCGACGTCTTGCCGCCCAGCTCGCTCCGCCCCTGCACGTAGGCCGCGAGCTGCACGGCGCGGCCCTCCTCGAGGAGCGTGCGGTAGTGCGAGTCGCCCCACTTCAGATCGAGCACCGCCTCCTTGCCGGCGTGCGTCGAGCTCACGAGGCGCACATCGAGCCGGCCCTTCAGGATGCCGAGGGTGGACGTCGTCGTGACGGCCTCCTCGACGCCCGCGATGCGCCACCCCGTGTCGACGAGGTACTGCCGGAGCGCGCGCATCGCCCGCACCAGCTGCGGGACGAGCTGCATGCGCTCGAAGCCGGCGCCGCCGAGGAGGAGCGTCGCGCCCTCGGTCGCAAGGAGCGCCTCGAGCACCACGCCCGCGCGCGCCTCGAACGCGGTCTCCTCGAGATCGAACGCGCCCTCGCGGAACAGCAGCTCGACGAGCCGGTGCCCGAGGCTGCCGTTGAGGAGCGGCCCGTTGGCGACGCGCGCGAGGGCGCCGCCGCGGAGGCGCGCGTGATGGCTCAGCACGAAGCGCAGCGGACAGCTCGCGAGCGCCCCGAGCGCCGTGGGCGAGGGCGAGGACTGGAGCGTCTGCTCGGCGGCGATGCGCCCGGCGGGGAGCGTCCACGTGTGGCGCGCGGCGGGCAGCAGCAGCGCGGGCACGGGCGCTACGAGTACCGGCACGAGCGCCTCCCCGCGACCGGCGAGGAGCGCGTGCGGCGTGCGCGTGACGAGCGCGAGCGCCTGCTCGGTGCGGAGGCCGAGGCGCGCGGCGATCTCGTCCCACGTGGGGTGGGGCGCGCACGAGCTACCCTTCACGGTCGCGGGCACGACGAAGACGACGCGCTCGCGCGCCGCGAGGATCCCCTGCCGCCACGCGCGCGACTCGACGGCGAGGAGCTCGCCCGCATCGGGAAAGCGCACGCCGGCGTGCTCGAGCGCGGTGAGCTCGGCGCGGTTCCACGGCGGCAGCGGCGCGCGGCGCTCGGTGCCGGAGACGAAGCCCCAGAAGACGACAGAGCGCGCGCTCGCGAGCAGCGCCGCGGGGTGGTCGACGTGATCGATGCGTCCGGCGCGCTCGACGGTGAGATCGAGCGCCTGCGCGTTACGCACGACGCTGTCGAGGAGATGGCGCATGTCCTCGCGCGAGAGCGTGGCGCGGTGATCGCGGGCGAGGGCGCCTTCGAGATCCTTCGCCTGGTCGTGGGCGGCGGCGTAGATCGCGCGGAGGTCGTCGCGCCCGAGGCGCCGGTGGAGGAACGTGCGGACGCGCGTGGCGACGGCGAGCAGCGCCTCGCGCGCGGCGCCGTTCTCGGGCGCGCCCTCGGCCTCGATCCAATCGGCGAGGCGCTGGCGGCGTTCGGCGAGGTGGGCGTCGGCAAGGGTGGTGGCGCGCAGCGGCGTGGCGCCCTCGGCGATGCGGAGGAGGACGTGGAGCTCGTGGGCGCGCGCCTCGGCCTTGTCCTTCTGCCGCAGCCATTCGCTGCCGCCGACGCCAGGCTGCTTCGCGACCGCCCGCGCGAGGTACGTGCCGTACACGCCGCGAAACGGCCCGACGGGCAACGTGAGCAGCTCGAGGACGCGGTACGGATCGCGCGGCGCGTAGGCGAGCTCGAGGGCGAGCGGGAGGATCTGCATGGCGGGCCGCCAGGCGGAGGCGGGCGCGTGTCCCTGGTGCGGGAGGCCGTGGCGCGGGAGTGCGGCCTCGAGCGAGGCGTGGTCGCTGCCGCGGACGACGATGGCCCCCTCGCGGTGCGCGGAGAGGAACGCGGCAGTGAGCTCGGCGAGATCGCCGGAGGTGTCGCCGCGGAGGAGGAGGAGCGTGCCGTCGCCGCGGATGGCGGGCGGATCGCCGCTGCGGCAGGAGGGGCGCTCGCCGCGGAGCATCTGCTGGAGGACGCCGAGGTCGCTGCCGGCGGGCGCGCCCGGCAGGTCGGTGGTGAGCTGCGCGATGCGCGCCTTGCGCTCCTCGAGCAGCGTGAAGACGCGCTGCCAGCGCACCGACCAGAGCGCGCGCGGCTCGACGAGCGTGAGGCTCTCGTAGATGGCGTGCTTGCTACAGGCGCGGAGCTCGTTCTCGACCCTGACGAGGCGATCGCTGTCCCCGGGCGGCAGCGGATCGTTGCTCTCGAGCGCAGCGAGAGCGTCGAGGCGATCGCCGCCGCCGGGTATGGGGAGGCCGTTCCAGCCGGCGTCGAGGAGGGCGTCGCGCCAGGCGAGCAGCGTGGCGGCGGTGCCGAGGGAGTCCGCGGCGAGGGAGCGGGCGTAAAAGGCGCCCGGGAGGTCAAGCAGGCGCTGGGCGTACGCGGGCACGCGCTGCGCAGCGGTGGGGACGAGCTGCGGGAGGCCGAGGCGTAGCTCGAGGTCGCGGAGCAGCTGCGAGGGCGACCAGGAGGGCTCGCCGAGGCGGCCGCGGGCGCCGTTCGCGGGCGGTGGGCGCACGACCGGGCCGGCGAGGGCCCATCCGACGAGGGGGTTCACGAGGGGCTCCGCCAGGCATCACGACTGGAGAACGCGTTCATCAGTCGCGGAGAGTGGCGCGGCGTCATGAGAGAGCAGCATGACGCATGGCGCGCGTCTATCGGGTAGACCCGATAGACGCGACTGCGCGGCTGTTCACCGGCGCGCGCGGGCGTGGTCGTGGTCGTGGCGTGCCCCATGAGTGTGGTGTGCCCCTCACCTCGCGACGGTACGCCGCGGGTGATCTCGAAGCATCGGATGTCAGGCCCGCTCGACCGAGCAGAGGGCGCCGCTGCGCTTCACCAGCTCCTCGTCCGCCGTCACGAGCGCTACCCCCGCACGACGCGCGGTCCACACGTACGCGGCATCGGCGGCGCGCAGGCGGCTCTGCGTCGCCACCGCGGCGATGGCGAGCGCAGCCCTTGGTCCGAGCGTGATGACCTCGGCGTCCGCAAGCAGCGCTCGCACGTAGCCCAGGATGTCTGCCGCGGAGCGCGTGGTGCTCCGCGTGAGCGCCGAGGCCACCTCTCCGGCGAAGATGGCAGGCACACAGATCTCGTCGACGCCCGACAGCACGCGATCCACGCGGGCGCGCGCCGCCGCATGCAGCGGCTCGTTCAGCTTCTCCGCGGCGACCGCAATGCTGGCATCGAGCACGTACTTCATCGGCGGCCTTCGATGAGATCGCGGACCGCCGAGACCCCCGGCTCATCCGTCGACTCGACCGACCTGTGCAGCGCGGCGATCTCCTGGGGAGTCATGCCCTTTCGCCTCGGCTTGTCGGGCACCGGGATGAGCAGAGCAGCCGGCTTGCCGTGCCGCTGGATGAGCGTGGACACGCCGCGGTGCTCCGCGTCGTCGACGAGCTTGGAGAGATGGGTCTTCGCCTCGGCCAGGGACGCCTTCCGCATCCGACCAATATGACCATTTTTGTCGATGAAGCAACCTGTCCGCGAACAAGCAGTAGCTCGGAGCTCGCAGGCTCGGCCTGCGGACCGTGTGCACCGAGCTGGCCTGGAATCTAATACAGCGCGTGCTAAGCCTCACCTGTGTCGACGATCAAGATGAGCTCCAACGGGCAATTCGTGCTGCCGAGGGCGATCCGTGCGCAGCTGAAATTGCACCCTGGTTGTCGCGTTGAAGTGACGGTCGATGCGAAGCGCCGCGTTGTTTTGACCCCCGCGCTGGAGGAACCAGAGGCTCTCTTTGCCGACCGGCCGCCGGTGAAACGCGTGGTGTCGCTCGAGGAAATGGACGCCGCGATCGCCGCTATCGCCGCCATCCACGGGGGTGCGCGTGGTCGCGTTTGACACGAACGTCTTCGTTCGCGTCCTCGTCGGCGACGACCCGGTGCAGACGAAGAAGGCCGAGCGTGCCTTCGTCCGGCACGCGAACGGAGACGGCGTGGTGCTGTCGGTCATGGTCCTTTGCGAGATCGCATGGGTCCTCGCCGCGGCCTACCGGTGGGATCGCGCCACGTTGCGAGCGCGCCTGCAACGTCTGGTGCGTACGCGCGGCGTCATCGTCGAGGAGCTCGAGAACGTCGAGGCCGCGCTCGACGCGTTCGCCACTGGCAAGGCAGACCTCGCCGACTATCTCATCGCCGGCCACGCGCGCGCCGCAGGGCAGGAGCTCTTCACGTTCGACAAGAGGCTCGCACGGGAGAAGCTCGCCACGCTGCTGTAGAATTTCCCCCGGGTGATCCACGAGCCTCGCCGTTCGATCCGCGGCGCACGCACTCGCGGCGGCTTTGGCCGGCTCGCGAGGCGGCGGGCCGGGATACTGTCCGCGCGGCGCGGCGCGCCGGGTACCCTGACGCATCGTGCCCCTCCCCCTTCGCGAAGGCATCTACGAGCACCTCCTCACCGCCGTCATGGAGCGCGGGCTGCTCGCTGCCGCCCCCGCGCGCGGTGAGCTGAGCGAGCTCGCGCGCGCCGACCTCCCTGCCCTCCTCGCGCGCCACGTCGCGCGCGAGATCGAAGGCGCGCTGCGCGACGCGAAGACGCCCGAGGATCAGCTCGTCATCGCGCACGCGCTGCTCGATCGCCTCGGGGAGATCGCGCCGGAGAGCGAGGCCGAGGACGCTCGCGTCGCCTCGCCCGCCCGGCTCCTGCGCTCGCTCTTTCGCACCGCGCCGCCGCTCCGGCCCGCCTCGCCGCTCTCCACCACCACCCTCCTCACGCGCGCGCCCAAGGATCCCGCGCTCGGGCACGAGCTCTCGCGCGAGATCGCGTCGGCCGATTCGATCGACATCCTCGCCGCGTTCATCACCATGGGCGGCCTCCGCACCGTGCGCGACGAGCTGGAGCGCGCGGCG
>JAYTHX010000215.1:0-4880 GCA_043732195.1 Polyangiaceae bacterium | reverse complement strand
CATCGCCTCATCGATGGCGACCACCGAGTCGGCGATCTCCCCGATGCGGCGCGCCGAGTACGCGAGGCTCTTGTAGAGGACCTTGCGCGCGAAGTCGCCGGCCTTGCCCGCGTCCGCGGCGAGCTTCCTCACGCGCTCCTTCGGATCCTCGATCTTCGAGAGGCCCTTGGTGGCGGCCTTGATCGACTCGTCTCCGCCCTTGGCGCGGTACTCGAGGGTCTTGGGGTCGAGCGTCTGGATCTGCTTGTCCGCGCCGCGCTTGAAGAAGCCGCCCTTGGTCTTGTCGCCGAGGTACTTCTTCTCGACCATCGCCTTGATGTAGGCGGGGACCTCGAAGACCTTGCGATCCTCGTCCTCGGTGAGGCTGTTGAAGCAGTTCTCGGCGACGTGCACGAACGTGTCGAGGCCGACGAGATCGGCGGTGCGGAAGCTCGCGCTCTTGGGGTGCGCCATCGGCGAGCCGGTGATGTTGTCGACGTCCTCGGGCGCGAGGCCGTCCTCCAGCATCTGGTGGATGGTCGACATCATCGCGTGCGCGCCGATGCGATTGCCGACGAAGTTCGGCGTGTCCTTGCCGAAGACCACGCCCTTGCCGAGCGTGTCCTCCGCGAAGCGCGTGCAGTGCGCGACCACGTCCTTGTCGGCGTCGGGACCGTGGACGATCTCGAGCAGCTTCATGTAGCGAACGGGGTTGAAGAAGTGGAGCACCAGGAAGTGCTTCTTGAAGTTGTCGCTCCGCCCCTTGGTCATCTCCGAGATGCGGAGGCCGGACGTGTTCGACGCCACGATGCAGTGCGCGGGGACGATCTTCTCGAGCTTCTCGAAGAGGGCCTGCTTGGCCTCCATCTTCTCGATGATCGCCTCGATCACGAGGTCGCAGTCCTTCAGCTTGTCGAGGTCGTCCTCGACGTTGCCGATCTTCACGAGCCGCGCGTTGTCCTTGTGGAAGAACGCGGCGGGGCGCGCCTTCAGCGCCTTCTCGAGGCCGCCCGCGGCCCACGCGTCGCGCTTTGCCTTGTTGCGCGTCTCGTCCTGAGCGCCGGCATCGGCCAGGTTCGGCGGGACGATGTCGAGGAGGAGCACCTCGAGCCCTGCGTTGGCAAAGTGGGCGGCGATCCCGCTGCCCATGACTCCGGCTCCGATGACCGCGGTACGACGAATCGGCTTGTTCATGCGGCGCGAAATAGACCGCGCCTGCCACCTGCGCGCAAGCCTTACTGGCGCCTCTACTGGAAGCCCTTCGGGTCGAGCCCGCGGAGGTAGGTGATGAGCCCCTCCTTCTGGGGATCGGTGACGTTCCACTTGTGCTGCGTGCCGGGCTCGCTCGAGATCTTGATGATCGAGGGGCCGGGCTTCACGCCCGTGGTGATGATGATGCCGACCTCCTGATCGGTCGCGGTGCCGAGCGCGGCAGGCGAGTGGTCGATGCCACCGACGACGCCGTGGCAGGTCGTGCACGGCCGGTCGGCGCCCGTGCCGGTCGCCGTGTAGCGCGTCTCGCCGGCGGCGTAGCGGCTCGCATCGTAGCTCGCGATCGTGACCGTCGCGGTGGTGGTACGGCCCTTCGACGAGGCGGTGAGCGTGTACTTTCCCGCCTTCCTCGCGGTGATGAGGAAGTACTTGCCGTTGTCGGCGAGGCCGTCCGGGTTGACGGGGTTCTTGAGCGTGGTCTTCGTGAGCGTGATGCCCGTCGCGTCGCTCGCGGTGACCGTGAGATCGTCGGCGGCGTCGTAGACGGCGACCGGGACGCGGAACGTGTGCGTGCCGTCGGTGCCCGTGTAGACCTTGTCGGGGCGGAAGAGCAACTCACCGAGGCCCGACTCGGGCGACACGGACGAGTCGTAGGTGCTGCCGTCGCGCTGGGGCCCGGCATCGGTCTCTTCGTCACCGCCGCCGAGCGGCTGCTCGGGGGTCGACGAGCATGCGAGGAGCGCGGTGACGAGGAGCGCGCTGCAGGCACCGAGAAAAGCGAAGGTCCGCATGTGCATGGTGCACGAGCAACGTGCGTGCCGCGCGCTCGGGCGGCGAGCGGGAGCGCAGCGAGAGCGGATTCCGTGGGCCGATGCGCGCGGGCGAAACGGGGAGCCGGGCTTGCCTACGTTGTCCCCGGATCGCATCTTCACCGGTCGGGCACACCGACCTCGCGGCGGCGGAGGCGGCGGCGTGGGGGCGCCCGGCCGGCATCGACCGCGGGGAGCTCGGTGACCGCGGTGACCGCCGCGACGGTGGCGACGAGCGCGGTCGCGGCGAGGAGCCAGCGCGGATAGGGATCGGCGGCGCGGCGTGTCGGTGCGTCGTGCACGGCGCGCGCGAACACCTGACGACCGGGCACCTCGAACGGCGTGAGCGATGGCGTCTGGAGATCGAGCTGGGCGGACCGGCGCGCGAGGCTCTCGAGCGAGACCACGGGAACGCGCTCGGTGGGCTGCTCGGGCACGGTCGGCGAAGGAGGACGCGGCGGCGGACAGCGATGAACGGGCTGCGGTACGTCCTTCGCCGTGACCCGTCGCGGAGGAACGCCGTCCGCGGCGAGCTCGTCGTCGACGACGGCGGCCGCGGAGGCGATGACGTCGTCGATCGCGACTTCGGTGTTGGTGGTCGGACGCGCCATGCTGGTGGTTAATAAAACAATGGTGTATTCATTGTCACGCGTGGCGGCGGAGTCGCGGTCTGTGCAGCCCGCTGCACGCGCGCGAATCGCGTGAATCGCGCGAATTTCCGCTGTTCCCGCACGCGCGACGCGGCATGGCCGTTGCTGATGGCTGGGCATGCCCCGCCTCGACCTCGTGTTCCTCTTCCTCGTGCTCGCGTCGATCCTCACGGGCTGCGGCGACTACGTGCTGGTGGTCGACGACGACTCCGACGAGCAAGGCCACGAGCAGCTCGACGGCTCGTTCGTGCTCGCGGCCGGCGAGGAGATCCGCATCGCGATCATCGAGGGCAAGCAGAGCGGGGACCAGCAGTTCTGGGCGTGCCCTGCGCGCACGCTGACGGCGAGCGACGCTTCCGTGCTCCAGATCGAGCCGACCGGACTGGGGCGCGACGCGTACTACGGCGCGGATGTCTCGGGCACGTACTACGGTCACCGCGGCGAGGTGAGGGAGACTCAGAAGACGTAGCCGAGCTGGATCTCGACCTGCGGAGGGGGACGGGCTCGTGCGTCACCTTGGCCGATCGGCCGCGCATCGCTTCGACCCCGCCCGGGCATCACGCCGCACGGCGCCGCGCCGCAGTCGGCGTACAACCGTCACGCCGATGAAGTCCGTCTGGAACCGCAAGCCCATCGCTGATCTGCAGGCCGAGGCGCACGGCAACGAGAAGGGCGGGCTCAAGCGCTCGCTCGGCGCCAGCTCGCTCGTCGCGCTCGGCGTCGGCGCGATCATCGGCGCGGGGCTCTTCGTGCGCACCGCCTCCGCGGCCGCCACCAGCGCCGGGCCCTCCGTCACGTTCGGCTTCATCGTCGCCGCCATCGGCTGCGCCTTCGCCGGCCTCTGCTACGCCGAGCTCGCCGCCATGCTGCCCATCTCCGGCAGCGCGTACACGTACACGTACGCGACCATGGGCGAGCTCGTTGCCTGGATCATCGGCTGGGATCTCACGCTCGAGTACGCGCTCGGTGCCGCCACCGTCGCCATCGCGTGGAGCGAATATCTCAACAAGCTGCTCGAGATCTTCGGCGTGCAGGTCCCCTACACGCTTTGCCACTCGCCGTTCCAGGTCGATCCCATCACCCACGCGCACGGGGTCCTCAACCTGCCCGCGCTCGGCATCCTCGTGGTCCTCACGCTGCTCCTGGTGCGCGGCATCCACGAGTCCGCGATCGTCAACATCGCGATCGTGATCGTGAAGCTCGTCATCGTGGTCCTCATCATCGCCATCGGCTGGGGGCACATCGATCCCGCCAACCACACGCCGTACATCCCGCCCGCCAGCGAGTACGTCGACAAGGAGGGCGTCAAGCACGCATTCGGCGGCGCGATGGGCATCCTCGGCGCGGCGGGCATCGTGTTCTTCGCGTTCATCGGCTTCGACGCCGTCTCCACCGCCGCTCAGGAGGCCAAGAATCCCAAGCGGGACATGCCCATCGCCATCCTCGGCTCGCTCGGGATCTGCACGATCCTCTACGTGCTCTTCGCCCACGTCTTGACCGGGCTCGTGCCGGTCGAGTTCTTCCGCACGTCCGGCAGCGAGGCCTCCGTGGCGCAGGCCATCGAACACGCCATGCCCGCCTACAAATGGCTCTCGAACCTGGTCACCGTGGCGATCCTCGGCGGCTTCTCGTCGGTCATCCTCGTGATGCTCATGGGCCAGTCGCGCGTCTTCTACTCGATGAGCCGCGACGGCCTCGTCCCCAAGCTCTTCTCCGATCTGCATCCGAGCTTTCAGAGCCCGTACAAATCAAACTTTCTCTTTCTCGGATTCGTCGGACTCTTCGCGGCGTTCGTCCCGGGTGACGTCGTCGGCGACATGACCAGCATCGGGACGCTGTTCGCGTTCATTCTCGTCTCGCTCGGCGTGTGGGTCATGCGCTGGCGGGAGCCCGCGCTCCCTCGCCCCTTCCGCGTACCCGCCGTGCCGGTGGTCTCGACCCTCGGCGCGCTCATCTGCGCCGCCATGGTCTTCGGCCTCGGCTGGACGAACTGGCTCCGCCTCGGCGTCTGGCTCGCGGTTGGCCTCGCGATCTACTTCGGCTACGGCATGAAGCACTCGAAGGTCGACCGCGCCGCCGCGAAGTGAGCGCTAGGTCGCCGCGCGCCAGCGCATAAGCCGTCGAGCGCGACGTTTGCCGCCGCCGGCGTCTCGAGCTGCGCGACAGCGAGCCAGCGATACGGGCACGACCACCGGTGGACCACGAAGCCATCGGGAAGGAGGAGCAGCGC
>JAYTHX010000214.1:0-14910 GCA_043732195.1 Polyangiaceae bacterium | reverse complement strand
CTTGCGTGTAGGTTGCATCGACCGCGATGCGTCCGCCCGCGCCTTCCACGATGCCCCGGCACACCGCGAGGCCGAGGCCCGTACCCGAGCCGACGTCCTTGGTGGTGACGAACGGATCGAAGATGCGGTCGCGCAGCGCCTCCGGCACGCCCGGGCCGTCGTCCTCCACCTCGATGCGCACGAGCGCCTCGCCCGTCGGCGCCGCGCGCACCGTGAGCTTGCGCGCGCCCGCCTGATCGGCGAGCGCGGCTGCGGCGTTGAGCACCAGGTTCAGGAGCACCTGCGTGAGGCGCTGCGGGGCCAGCATCACGTGGAGTGAAGCGGGCACGTCGACCGCGACGTCGATACCCTTCCACTCCTTCTGCGGGCGCACCAGCGCCAGCACGTCGGTCACAATCTCGGCCACGTTCGCGAGCGCCGGACGCCCCGAGGGCGGGCCGATCTCCGGCCGCGCGTAGTCGAGCAGATCGCGAACGACGACGTTGATGCGCTCCGTCTCCTTGCGCATGCGCTTGAGGAAGTCGGCGCGCGTCTCCTCGGGGGTCCCCGCGTCCTCGATGAGGTCGTGCATCCCCATGATCGCGGCGATGGGATTGCCGATCTCGTGCGCGACGCCGGCCGCGAGCCGCCCCACGCTCGCCATGCGCTCGCTGCCCGCGAGCTGCTCGCGCGTCTCGCCGAGGCGCCGCGTGGTGGTGGTGAGCTCGTCGACCTTGGCGCGGAGCTTCTTCTCGTCGGCGATGAGACGCGAGGCCATGGACCGGACGCTCGCGCCGAGGTCGGCGATCTCGCGCGCGCCCGTGGTGGGCAGCTCCAGCGAGCGCGCGCCGTTCGCCACGCGGTCCGCGGCGCGCGCCAGCAGCTCGATGGGCTTCACGATCCCGCGCGTGAGCAGGCTGTACGCGAACACCAGCAGCGCGAGCGCGAAGACGCCCATGTAGAGCGCGATGCCGCGCACCACGTCGGCGCTGCGATCGGCGTTCTCGTCGGTGCGGACACGGACCAGCACCGCGCGACCGCCGGCGGGGAGCACGACGTCGAGCGCGCGGGCGCCGGAGCGGGTGGCCACACGCGATGCGGCCTCGCCGTAGGGCTGCGTTGGCGCGTGGAGCGAGGCCACCTCGGGCGCGAGGCCGGCGCTCGCCTCCATCGCGCCGGTGCGCCCGTACACGGCGATGGCCAGGGCACCGCCCTCACCGACGTGCGAGTCGAGCCGTGAAGCGACGACCTGCGGATCGCTCGTCGCCAGGTCGCCGACGTGCGCGGCCACCGC
Organism: Polyangiaceae bacterium; assembly: GCA_043732195.1. GTDB lineage: Bacteria > Myxococcota_A > Polyangia > Polyangiales > Polyangiaceae > Labilithrix. Next base: position 13,637 of record JAYTHX010000214.1, on the reverse strand, counting down.
GCGCCCCAGCGCCCGCGCCGACTCCTCGCGATACGCGAGCGACGTCGCGCGGGTCACCTGCGCGATGGCGAAGAACAGCGGCACGTACGCGACGAGGATGACCCCGCCCAGCGCGAGCAGGATCTGCACGCGCAACCCGGGACCGACCCGCGAGGGTCTGGGATCGACGTCGGCCGCCGGCACTCCTTCAGCCTATACCGAACGCGGTGCTCACCTGATAAACCAGCACCGCGGCGGCATAGCCGAGCACGTAGGTGTAGGCGACCACGAACGCCGGCCAACGCCAGCTCGCCGTCTCCCGGCGGATGGCTGCAACGGTGCTCATGCACTGGCAGGCGAGCACGAAGAACGCGAGGAGCGCGAGGCCGCTCGCGGTGGTGTAGACGGGCGTGCCGTCGGCCTTCTTCGAGTCCCGCAGGCGCTCGGTGAGCGGCGCCGGGTTGTCGGTCGCGTTCTCGACGCCGAAGATGACGCCCATCGTGCCCACCATGACCTCGCGCGCGCCGAACGAGCCGATGAGCCCGACGTTGATGCGCCAGTCGAACCCGGCAGGGCGCGTGATGGGCTCGATGGTCCGGCCGATGGTGGCGGCGACGCTGCGCTCGATGCCCTCGGGCTGGCTCGAGCCAGGCATCGGCACCGTGAGCAGCACCCAGAGCACCGCCGAGACGCCGAGGATGACCGTGCCGACGTCGCGCAGGAAGCGGCGCGCCGCCTGGCCCGCCTTGCGCGCCACCACGCGCGGCTGCGGCACGCGGTACGAGGGGATCTCGATGACGAGCGGCAGGCTCTTGCCGCGCGTGGCGGTGCGGCGCATCACGAGCGACGCCACCAGCGCCGTGAGGATGCCTGCAAAGTACAACCCCACGAAGAGCAGGGCCTTGAACAGCGCGGAGCGGTGACCGAAGAACGTCGCGAGCACGAGCCCGTAGGTGGGTAGCCGCGCCGAGCACGTCATGAGCGGGATGACGAGGATGGTGGTGAGGCGCTCGCGCGGGTCACGCACGATGCGCGTGGAGGCGATGGCGGGCACCGCGCACGCATGGCCCATGAGCAGCGGCAGGAAGCTGCGGCCGCTGAGCCCCATGAGGCGCAGGATGCGATCGACGAGGAACGCGCCGCGCGCGAGGTAGCCGCTCGCCTCGAGCAGCTCGAGGGCCACCGTGAGGATCACGATCTGCGGCATGAACGCGAGCACGGTGCCGGCGCCGCCGAGGAGCCCGTCCGCGAGGAACGACGAGAAGAGGTTCTTGCCGACCAGCGCCGTGATCTTCACGCGCGCGAGCCCGATCAGCAGGTCCATCAGGCTCGCCGCGGGATCGGCGACGAGGAACACCGCCGCGAACACCGCGGCCATGATGCCGACGAACAGGAAGGGCCCGATCACGGGATGGAGCAGCACGGCATCGAGCCGCTCGGTCATCTGGCGACGGCGCAGCTGCGTGGCCTCGCCGACGTCCTTCACCGCGCCCTTCGCGATGCGTGCGGGGTCGAACGTGCCCGCGCCCTGCGCCTCGTCGCCCTCGCGCTGGCGATCCTCGACGGCGGCGAGCACGGCGGCCTTCGTGGCGCCCTCGCGCGCGTTGACGAGCACCACGGGCGCGCCGATGGCCTCGGAGAGCGCGGCCACGTCGATGGTGTGGCCTTCTGCCTGGAGCACGTCCCGGTGCGTGAGCACGACGACCAGCGGCAGCCTCGCGCGGAGCAGCTCCCTGGTGAGGCGCAGGCCGAGCGCGAGGCGCGTGGGGTCGAGGACCTGGACGATCACGTGCGGGCGCTGGCCGCCCTTCAGCGCGTCGAGGAAGGCGCGCGCGACGCCCTCGTCGGTCGCCTTGTCGACGGTGGCCTCCACCGAATAGAAGCCCGGGAGATCGGCGACCACCGCGGCGGCGCCCGAGGGCAGCGTCACGCTCCCCTCGAGGATGTCGACGGTGATGCCGGGGTAGTTGCCGACGTGCGCGTCACCGCCGGTGAGCGCATTGTAGAGCGAGGACTTGCCGGAGTTGGGGCGACCGGCGAGCGCGATGACGAGCGTGCCGGCGAGCACGCGGGGCGGCGGACGACCGCTGGTGCGGTACGCCGGCGCGGGCTTGTGGCAGGCTGCGCTCACGGCGTCTCGGGCTTCGTGACCGTGATGAGCCGCGCCACCTCGCGGGCCACGGCGAACTCGCCGCCCGAAGAGGTGCGGACGTGGAGCGGGCCGCCGAGCGCCGCGCGGCGCAGCACCACCACGACCTCGCCCTCGTTCAGACCGACCGCGCCGATCCACGCCGCGGCTTCACCGTCGAGATCGACGCGTGCAATCTGCACACGCTCTCCGGTGGCCGCGTCCGCGAGCAACGGCGTCATCCTGTTTTGTTAGCGAAGTTGAAAGTCATTGTCAACAAGCCTGGCTGGTAGCCAGTCTACTTGCCGAACGCCTTCTCGATCGCTTCCGCGATCCCGCCTCCCGTCTCGATTCCGCGCTCCAGCACATCCGTGGCCGCCTTCTTCACCTCGGGCGGGGACTGCCCCATCGCGAAGGAGCGGCCGGCGACGCTGAGCATCGGGAGGTCGTTCAGCCAGTCGCCGACGCAGACCGTCTCCGACAGCGAGATGCCGTGGTGCGCGGCCATCCACGCGAGCGCAGTGCCCTTGGTGCCGCCCGCGGCCCGCGCGACCATGCCCCAGTGCTCGTTGTCCCGGCGGAAGGGGAACATCGCCACCTGCATCGCCTCGGTCTCGTCGCGCTGGATGTCCGCCACGGCGCGGCCGATGTTCGCCTCGCGCCCGAGCGCCACCACCGCCGTCATACCCTCCTTCGAGTCCCAGAGCGGGTGCTCGCTCACGCGGTGCACGTAGCGCAGGTCGGTCGACCACGTGCGGACGTACGAGAGGTAGTCGGCGCCGCGCTCGTCGTGGACGATCGCGTCCTCGGCGAAGAGGAACGCGACGAGGTCGTTGCGGTCGAGGCTCGCGCGCAGGCGATCGGCGGCCCTGCCGCGGATGCCGTGGTGCAGGAGCGTCTTCTCGCCCTTCATGTGCACGACGTGGCTGCCGTCGGCGCAGCCCACCGGGCCGTCGATGCCGAGGATCGACGCCGAGGGTCGCGTGCCCGAGAAGAGGCGCCCGGTGAGGATCGTGACCTTGATCCCACGCGCCTTCAGCTTCTTGATCGCGGCGACGTCCTCGTCCTTCGGTTCACCGGAGTGGTCGAGAAGCGTGCCATCGAGATCGATGGCGAGGAGCTTGTACGGACCGTCGCCGCGCTGCGGCTCGACATCCGGTCCCACAAACGACGCAGACGCGGCAGCGCTGGCCTTCGGCCGGTCGCCACCGCGTCGTGCTGCCATCCGAGCTCAGCTCAGGCGGACGCTTCCGCCGGGTAGACGGAGCACTTCTTCTTGTCGTTGGTCTTCCACTCGTACTTCACGTGGCCATCGACCAGCGCGAAGAGGGTGAAGTCCTTGCCCTTGCCGACGCCGTGGCCTGGCGAGATCGTCTCGCCGACCTGACGAACGAGGATGTTCCCCGCGCGCACGACCTCGCCGCCGTAAACCTTCACGCCACGACGCTGCGAGTTGGAATCGCGGCCGTTGCGCGTGCTGCCTGCACCTTTTTTGTGAGCCATGGTTTTGTCCTTCTTCTCAGCCGGCGATGCCAGGAACGAGACCGGTGATCTCGAGCGCGGTGAAGGGCTGACGATGGCCCGACTTGCGGCGGTAGTTCTTCCGGCGACGGAACTTGAAGATGATGATCTTCTCGCCGCGATCCTGGGCGATGATCTTCGCCTCGACCTTCGCGCCGCTGACCAGGGGCTTGCCGACCTTGATGCCTTCGCCGCTGCCGACGAGGAGGACCTCACCGAGGCTGATGGCGTCGCCGACGTTGCCCGCGAGCTTCTCGACGCGGAGCTTGTCGCCCTGCGCCACTCGATACTGCTTTCCGCCCGTTTTGATGACCGCGTACATGGAAGAAGCCCTCTTGGTGAGCCGTGCATGCCCCACGTGTTGTGGCGGGACCGCGGCGGCGGGGTTTCCCGGCCCCACTTTGGAAGGGGGGTCGAGGACGCGGCAGTATATGGACGCCGCTCCGTTTGTAAAGCTGTACGACGAGGTCCCGGATTTCTCGGTGGTTGCGCGAGGCGGCGACCTGCGTGGCGAGGGCGGGACCCCTGGTGCATAATGTTTGCAGGCGTTTGCATGGGCACCTCTGCCCGTGCCTGGAGGATGCATGGATTATCGCGGTGTTCTGGCCATTACCATGCTGCTCGGCGCGGCGGGCCTCGCGGCCGCCTGTAGCGCGGCCGATCCGTCGACCGTCAACTTCAGCGAGCGGCCCAAGGGCCAGACCGGCGACCTCACGAGCGGCGGGCCGAGCCCGACCGACGGCGGGTCGAGCGGCACGAGCGGCACGAGCGGGTCGATCAGCGGCGAGGCCGGGACCGACGGCGGGAGCAGCGGGCAACCCATCACCGCGTTCACCGGCGCCAAGGCCTTCAACGCGGCCGGCGCCACGGTGGGCGTCTCGCAGAACGCCGGGCACAACTTCGCTGGCAACACGCCACCGTCCAATCCGGCCGGTCACAATTGTGTCGACTGCCACAAGCAAGGGGGCTCGGCGGCGGGGGCGGTCTGGGGCATCGCTGGCACGGTCTACACATCAGGCGCGGGGACGACGCCGATCAAGGGGGCCGAGGTTCGCGTCGTCGATGCCGCGGGGAAAGAGCTCGCTCTCGTCTACTCGGATGCTGACGGTAACTTCTGGTCCGATACGATCGTGGGGGGAATCCCTGGGGGCGCCAAGGCCGGCGCGCGCAACGCGACCGTCACGAAGCTGATGAGCACCGCCCTGACCACGCAGGACTCAGGCTGCCAGAAAGCCGGCTGCCACGTGGCCGGCTCCCAGGGCCGCGTCTTCCTTCAGTGAGTCACGGCCAGTTCGTGACGCTGACGGCAAGCGGAGAGAATGCGCCTCAGGGGGTTCAATCTCACCTCGTCCCTTGCTTGTCAGTTAGAGCTCAGTAGCGATGCTGGAAGAGGACGTCGAGGATCGAAGTCCCGCGGTCGCCGCGCGTGCCGACGAGTGACCACTTCGGGATGAACTGCCACTCGAGGAAGAGGTACGTCGTGTCCGGCTCGCGCTGCGAGAAGCCCGACGCGTAGCCGAGCTGCACCTTCAGGTTGCGGCGCAGGCGGTAGCCTACCTTCGTGCGCACGCGGTTCGCGCTCGTGCGGTCCTGTTCGAGATCGAAGTCCTCGTTGAGCTCGCCGAGCGCCTTGTTGAGGCCCGACGACGCGATGCCGGTGCCGAGCGCCGCGGCCTGCTGGCCGTCGCTCGGGCGCTCGCCCTGGCTCGCCTGGTTCGGATCGGCGCGGCCGAAGAGGAGGATGGAGAGGATCTCGCTCTTCGAGTAGGCGGGCTCGGAGCGCAGCGTGAGCTTGCCGGTCTTCAGCGGACCGTTGAACTCCACCCACACGCGCGTGCGATCGGGCGCGTCCCAGTAGGCAGCGGCGACCACCACGGGATCGGCGGGGTTCGCGGCCTCGAGGAACGTGACCGTCCCGCGATCGACGACGAACTTGCGGCCCTGCACGTCGATGGTGCCGCCCTGCCGGAGCTGGATCTGGCCCGTGACCGCCACCTCGTCGGCGATGTTCACCACGGTGCGCCCGTCGAGCTGGAGGCGTAGCCCGCGGCCCTCGAGCTCGACGTCCCGGCCGAGCGCCACCGTGAAGCGCGCGAGGAGCTGGTCCTGGCCCTGCGGTGCGGCGGGCCCCTTGCGCGCGGCGGAGTTCGCGAGACCGGGACGCCGCGCCGGCGCCTTCAGCGTGCCGTCCTTCTGACGGATACCGACCGCGATCGACTCGTCGGGCTCGAGCGACTGGAGGTTCTGCGTGCCGCGATCGGGGAGGGTGACCTTGGAGCGGGGCACCGCGACGGTGACGAGGAGCGCGCCGGTGTCGGGCGCGACCGTCGCCTTGACGTTCACCTCGCCGGTGGCCTGCGCGAACGTCGCGCCCTCCGCGCTGATCGGGACGCCCTCCTTCGAGGGGATCACGATCACCGCCTCGGCCGACTCGAGCCGCAGGCCGTGCATCTTACCGGTCGCCGACGCCGTGAGGACGCCCGCGCCCACCTTGCCCGTCACGTCCTGGACGCGGAACGCGCCGTTCTTCTCGAAGCGCACCGACGCGCCGAGGTCACTCACCTCCTCGCCGAGCGCGTTCACGTAGAGGCGGCCCTGCGAGAGGGCGAGGCCGCCCTCGAAGACCTGGTTCTGCGCGTCCACCGAGGCGCTGCCGCTGCCGTCGATGCGCCCGTCGATCTCGGGGACGAACTTGCGCACGAACGTCCGCGCGATGGAGAGGCGCATGCGGTCGACCGTGTAGTCGAGGCGCGTCGGCTGCTGCGCGTCCCAGTCGATCTCCGTCGCATGCCACTGGAGCGCCCGCGAGACGACGTGCACGCGGCCGCTGCCGCCGTCTTCCTGCTTCACGCTCCCCGTGGCGTCGAGCAGGCCGTCCTTCGCGCGCACCTGCGCCTCGACGCGGATCACCTTGGCGCCGCCGATCGTGAAGTCGTCGACGTGGGCGGTGGCGTCGAGCTCGGCGGAGCCCGCCAGATCGCGCAGCTTCACGTGACCGGTGAGCGCGCCCTTGATGTTCTGCGGCAACGGCAAGGGGGCGAGCTCGAGATCGGTGACGTCGAGCTCGCCCGAGACGTTCCACGCGGGCACGCGGCCCGCGAAGAGATCGGCGATGGGCAAGCGGCCGAGCACCAGGCCCCGCGCGTGGCCGCTCGGTCGCGGCGCCTTGCGCGCCGTGCCGTCCTTCTTCAGCCCTTCCTTGCGGGCGCGGGACTGCTCGTCGAGGGTCACCGTAGCGACGGCGTGGGTGCCGTCCCAGCGCGCGTTCACGAGCCCGTCGATCGGCTCGAACGCCGGGCCGTTCGCGGCCGTGGTCCGTTGCTGCTCCAGGCCCTCGGCGCGCGCGACGATCGTGAGGAGAGGTCGCCCGAGGGTGCCGCCGAGCTCGGCACGCGCCGACACCGCGCCGCGGAGATCGGGGCGCGCGAGCGTGCCGGGGAGCTTGCTCACGTCGCGGCGCGGGAACGTGAAGACCGCGCCGACCTGGAGCGCGCCCAGCACGTCCCGGTCGACCTTGGTCTTGCCGGTGAGCCACGACACGATCGGCACGCGCGCCTTCGCATCGCCGTTCGCGATGAGGCCCGTCTCGTCCCACGTGAGGACCGAGAGCTCGGTCTCCTCGGTGGCGCTGTCGTGGCCGAAGTTCACCCCGAGGTCGATGCCGCCGATGTGCGTCGACTTCCCTTCGTCATTGAGCGTCACGTCGAGGTCGCGCGTGCGCGCCGACGCGTAGACGGTGGGCAGGCGATCGGCGTCGGCGCGCTCGATGCGCGCCGAGAGGAACGCACGGCCGGAGATCTGCTCGATGCTCTCTCCGCCGAAGAGCGCCGCGCCCTGCGAGAGATCGACCTCCCCGCGCAGATTGACGGCGCCGGTGGCGCGCTGGAGCGTGGCGAAGCTGGGCGCGCCCGGGAGATCGATCTCCGCGCTCTGCATCTCCACCCAGCCCATCGTGCCCACCGCGACGCGGGCCTGGGCACGGACGTGGCGACCGTCGATGGTGCCGTGGATCTCGGCGGCGGTGCCGTCCTTCGCGCCGGCGAGGGAGATGTCGAAGTGCCCGTCGGCGCGGTTTGCGCCGGACTTCACGTCGATGTCGAGGGTGGCGCGCGTGCCCTCGGGCAGGAGGCGTAGCTGCTTCACGCCCGTCATCGTGGCGAGGCGCTGCACGTCGATGTCGGTGCCCTTGGCGCGGAGGGAAGGAGCGCCCCCGTCGACGCGCAGCTCGAGCTCGATGGGCGCGCCCAGCCCCTCCACGCGCGCGCCGGAGACCGCGACGCCGCGCGGGCCGATGGTGATCTCGCGCGCGCTCGCGGTGATCGCGGTCCGGTGATCGGCGGCCTCCACACGCACCTCGCCGCCGAGCACGCGCGGCACCGGCGAGAACAGGATCTGCGCGCGCGCCGTCGCGCTGGGGTACCGGAGCGGCTCCTTCGGCTTGCCGTCGTCGCCCGTCGCGGCGAGCTGCATGTCGGCGGCGGTCGCGCTGACGTCGATCACGGGGCTGGCGATGGGCCCCCGCACGCGCGCGGTGGCGTGCACGCGGCTGGCGCTCGCCGGAGCGCGCGCGATCGCGTTCCCGTCGGCGACCACCGTGGCGTCGACCGTGCTCGTCGCGAGGTCGAGCGTGCCCTTCGCATGTGCGGTGCCGGTCCCCGAGAGCTGGTTCGGCGCGCGCGCCAGCCTCCGGAGATCGCGCGAGCGCGCGTGGAGATCGAAGTCGAGCTTCTGCTCGGGCACGTGGAGGTCGACCTTGCCCTCGAGATCGACGCCCGGCTCGCTCGTCTGGAACGACGCCGTCACGCGCTGTTGATCGAACGTGCCCTCGGCGGTGAGCGCCGGCGCGCGCTGCGCGGCGACCGTGGCCTCGTTCGTGCTGATGCGGAAGGTGCCTGCGGGCGCGCCGCCGTCGATCACGCCCTCGAGGTGCACGTGCCCGGTCACGTCGGAGGCGGGGCCGGCGAACGCGGCGCCATCGATCTTCGCGAGATCGGCCTCGAAGTGGAACGGCTGCTTCTCGCGCAGCACGATGTCGCCGTGTCCGGCGAACGCGCTGCCTCCGATCTTCCCGCGCGCGGTCAGCGCGAGCTCCGGGAGGCGCCCCTCGGCGTGCGCGTGCAGCGCCGCAGGACGCGCCAGTGGGAAGGCGGGGAAGGCGCGCCGCACGACGTCGGCCGAGGCCTCGGGGATGTCGACATCCGCGTCGAGGTGGCCGCGCTCGAGCACGGCACGCGCCGTGAGCGGGATCCCTGCGCCGTCGCCGTCCATCGTCCAGTGCATCACGAGCGCGTCGGTGCCGCTGGGGGCGCCGGGCAGGACCTTCACCGGCATCGTGAGCTCGCCGTGCGCGAGGCCATGCACGTCCCCCACCTGCCCTGGTCCACGGGGCGAGCGCATCGTGATGCGACCCTGCGAGGCCGTCACCAGGAGCTGGTTGTGGATGACCGAGACCGCGGCGTCGACGTCGTCGGCCGTGCCGTCGAGCGCGGGCGGCACCACGTTGCCGTGGACCCATGCATGATGCACGTGGGCCTGCGGGATGAGCAGCGTCACGTCCTCGGCGAGCGGCGCGCCGGGCACGACCGGCTTGGCAGGCGTGGTGCTGGGCAGCGAGTCGAACGCGCGCGCGATGCCCAGGTTGCCCGCGGCGTCCTGGTCCAGGAGGAGCTCGGCGCTCTCGATGCGCGCCTCGGCGATCGCCACCTCGGGGGTGCGGCCGGCGCGGATCGATCGCACGAGGCGTGCGAGGTCGATGCGCGCGTCGATGCCGTTCGCGACGAGCACGCGACGGCCCTCCGGATCGAGGATCTCGGCTTGCGCGACGTGCACGCGGGCCGTCGCGCCGAGGTCGAGGCGATCGATGGTGCCGACCACGATCTTCCCCTGGAACAGGCTCCCCAGCACCTGGTTGCCGATGCGCGCGGCCACCCGGCGCGTCGCCGCGTGGTTCGAATGCAGCACGACGCCGCCCGCCACCGCGGCCGCGAAGATCCCGCCCACCGCGAGCGACTCCGCCGCGCGCACCACCACCTGACGCGTCCGGCTGCGCATCAGAACGCCTCTCCGATGCCGAACGCGAGCGCGACCGGCAAGCCGAGCAGCGTGTCGGGCTCGCGCTCGAAGGACGAGCCCTTCGGCGCCTGGAGGCCGGGGATGCGGTACCCGATGTCGAGACGGATCGGGCCCACGGGAGTGTCGTAGCGCCCGCCGGCGCCGCACGAAAGGTGAGGGCGCTCGGGCCGGAGGTCGAGGCTGAACGGCGAGACGTCGGCGGCATCGCAGAACGCCGCGACCGAGACCGGACCGCTGAGCACGTAGCGGATCTCGGCGCTCGCCTCCCACAGCGAGCGCCCGCCGGTGGGAAGGCTGCACGACGTGTCGTTCGGGTTGCAGCCCGAGGCGCTGATCGATTGCCCGGCCGGGCTCAGGTAAGGGATGAGGTCGAACGGTCCGATGCCGCGGAGCGGATAGCCGCGGTTGGTGGAGGGGCCGCCCGAGTAGAAGCCGCGGAAGAAGAGGATCTGGTAATCGCGCGCGCTGCCCTCGATGCGCGAAGGACCCGGATGCAGGAAGTTCTGCTCGGCGTAGCGGCCGTAATCGAACGGAAAGAGGAAGCCCACCGAGCCGCGCACCGCCACCACGAGGTGCTTCGTGATCGGGATGTACCCGCGCACCTCCGGCTGCACGCGGACGTCCGAGGCGTCGCCCTGGAGCAGGCCGCCCGCGATCTGGAGCTGGTTGCCGATGTAGAAGCCCTTGCGGGTGTGGATGGGGTCGTCGCGGAAGTCGAGGTACGCGAAGAGGTCGACGTAGGAGATGATGAGCGTCAGCGCGTCGGGGGCCTTGCCCAGGTAGTTGAACGGGAAGTTCGCCTGCGTGCCGTACTGCGGGTTGACGAAGAGGCGCGAGAAGAACGTGCGCTCGACGCCCAGCGTGCCGCGCACCTCGTGGTAGCCGATCACGTTCTGCGACGTGCTGCCCGGCAGGAGCACGGGATAGATGTTGTAGTCGGTGCGGGCGACGCCCGTGGTGCGGCTCTCCACGAACGCCGGCTGCCGGAGCGTCAGGCTGAAGCGCTCCTCGAGGAGGAGCTTGTTCGGCAGCTGCACGTCGGGAAAGCGGGTCGGATAGAGGACGACGCCGGGCTTCAGCTTCACTTCGAAGCGCCGCAGCCCGCCGAGGAAGTTCGAGCTCTGCCAGCCGATGGTGCCGTGCACGTCGGTCTTGAGCGAGTCGAACTCGAGGCCGCCGCCCACCAGCAACGCGCGCAGCTTGGAGACCTCGCAGGTGATGGTGAGCGGCACGATGTGGCCGCCCTCCTCGACGTGCGAGAGGTCGGGCGTGATGTCGACCGACGAGAAGACCCCGAGATCGAGGAGCGCCTGGCGCGCGCTCGCGAGCTCCTCGCTCGAGTAGAGGTCACCCTGCTCGACGCCGAAGAGGCGGCGCAGCTTGTCCTCGGGGAGCGGGCCGAGGCCCTTCCACGTGATCGCGCCGATGTGCGCGATGGGGCCGGGCGTGACGACGAAGCGGACGCGCGCGGTGGCCGACGCGAGATCGACCTCGGCCTGGCGCTGCACAGCGGCGGCGGCGTGCCCGCGGGAGGTGAGCGCCTTGGTGGCGGTCTTCTCGGCCTCGTCGAGCTTTTCCTCGTCGAGGCGGTCTCCCTTGGGGAGGATGGAGGCGACCTCGGCGCGGAGCGCGTCGCGGGCCGCGCTCTCGACCGCCTCGTCGCCCTCGAAGGCCACGTCGGCGACGGTCACCGGACGCCCCTCCGCGACCTCGATCGTGATGTGGACCTTCTTGCCGTCCTGGACGACGCGCGCGACGCGCACCTCGGCGTCGTAGAAGCCGCGCGCGTGCAGGTAGCGCTCGATGCGCGCAAGGTCGCGGCGGAGCGCGTAGCGATCGAAGAGGTCGTACTCGTAGACGAAGCCGACGAAGCGCTTCGTCTTGCGCGTCGTGATGCGCTCCTCGAGGTCTTCGTCGTCGATGCTCGGGACGCCGTCGATGGTGACGGTATCAATCGCGAGCTTGCCCTCGGGGACGCGGTAACATCCCGTGGCGGTGCCCAGCAGGAGGAGGAGAAACAGCACGACGATGCCGACCCACGCGGGTCTCTCGCCATCTCTGACCTCCATCGCGCGAGACGATAGCAAGTCCGGGTTGGCGCGTGGCGCATGCATCGCGCTCGCGTCGGTGGTGGCGGCGTGCGGCGCGCCGACCGTTCCCCGCCCGTCGCATGTCCAGGTCGTGGCCGAGGACTACGTGGCGGTGCCGTTCCTGCCGCAGCCGCCGCCGGTCGAGCTCGTCCCTGCACGGCCCGCGGCCCCCGAGGGCTCGCCGGTCTGGGCCGACGGCGGATGGCAGTGGAACGGCGAGCGGTTCCGCTGGGAGCCGGGCGCGTGGGTGGTGGTGCCGTCGGGCGCGAAGCGCGCGCGCTGGGTGGTGGTGCGGAGGGAGCTCGACGGTCAGCTGTTCTTCGCGCCGTCGAGCTGGAGGAATGCGACGGGGATGGCGCTCGACGCCCCGAAGCCGCTGGCGCGGGCGGTCACGCGGGCGGGCGGGCCGGCGGCGGGAGGGGCGGAGGAGTGAGCCGCGTACGAGCGCTGGCCGAGATCCGCGGATCTTGCGCGCGAAGAGCAACACCTGCGGGCCCGTCGAGTCACCTCGGAGGTGCTGCAAGGCCCGGCGGTCGTCCGCGAGCGCGACGAGCTGGTCTTTGCGGCGCGGCAAGCACGCGTGCCGCAGGGTTGCTGATCGGCAACGCCGCCGGTAGGCTCGAGCTCACGGCCGACCCCACCCTTTCGGACGTACTCGAGGCCATCGCCGACCTGGGCACGACTGTCGTTCGCGAGGTCGGCGCGTTGCGTGGGGACGTCGGCGCGCTTCGCGGCGAGCTTGGTGCCCTGCGCTCCGAGTCGGGCGCGCATCGCGCCGAGACGGCGGCGCACCGTGCAGAGACCTCCTAGGGGTTCAGCGACATCGACAAGGAGCTCGCAGGTCACGCCGAGGTCCATCGTCAGATCGAGACGGACATCCAGACCCTGAAGCGCAGGCCCGCGCGGACCGCGGCGAGGCCCGCGCGTCGCGCACTCAAGCGCTGAGCCCACTTGCCCAACTTCGACCCCGATGGCGCGCTGGCCTGGCCCCGGGGCGTGTTCGCGGCCGGTGAGTAAGCAGTCCGAGGCTCGCGGGTCCGGGGTAGCATTGGGGTCAGGAGCGGCCGCGCACTCCGCCTAGGGTGGTGGGCCGCGCGCGGCGCCGCCCTCGAAGGTGATTGCGTGCGAACCCGGCATCTCGTCCTCCACGGGATCGCCCCGGCTGGCGCGCGCGGCGCGCAAGGCCGGTCTCACGTCGCCGCACGAGCCGCCTCGTCGGGCGCGCCGGCTCAGGAGCGACGGGCGGTGCGTGGTGAACGCCGACCTCACGCCGGCCGAGCACGAGGTCCTCGACCTGCTCCGCTGCGGCCTGTCGAACCGCGAGATCGCGCGCCTGCGCTCGCGATCGCCGCCGGCTGCTCTGTCCAGCTTCGCGGTCCCCCGCCTGAGTCCATGCTCCGCGTGAGCGCCGATCACGCAACGCGCGCAACGCGTGTAAGGGGAAGGAGGCCCGCGTGTGCGCGACCACCTTCCTGGACGGGTTCCTGCCTCGGTGATGTAAAATAACTACGTGTCCCGCGAGCCTGGAGAGAAAAAGAAGCTCCTCGATCTCGACGAGCCCGTGGATTCGCTCTCCGGGGACGAGGTCGTTCCCTCGGCGCCGCGACCCACGGTGGTCCCGAAGTTTGATCCGTCGGCGTACGCCGAGGCGTCGGAGATCCGCGAGCGCATGCCGACGCTCACCGACGAGGCAGCGCTCGAGGACGCGCGCCTCCAGTCGTTTCCCACGAACGCGCCGCCGCCGCGCAGGCAGCAGTCGACGATGCCGGGCCCGCTGAGCAATCCGCGCGACTCGTCGGTGGAGATCGACGTCGGCGAGGACGACCTCGAGGCGCTGGGGCCCGAGA
>JAYTHX010000213.1:0-4925 GCA_043732195.1 Polyangiaceae bacterium | reverse complement strand
GCGCCTTCGCCACGTCCTCGACGGTGGAGATGTCGCTCAGCACGTCGTTCGGGATCGTGACCGAGAAGCGGTCCTCGATGTCGGCCACGAGCTCCATCACGCCCAGGCTGTCGAGCCCGAGGTCGTTCTGGATGTGATCGTTCGGCCGGATCGCGCGGTCGGCGTCGACGTGCTTCTTCAAGATCTCGGTGGTGACCTTCAGCGTCTCGTCGTACGTCGTAATCACGTGGCGAAGCTAGCACTCGCCTCGCGCCACGGCTACCCGCGGCTGAAGGGCGCGGCGAGGGCGAGCGCGGCAGCGCCGACGTCCCCACCAAGGGCGCGTGCGTCATAGAGGGCACGGATGACGGCCACGCCATCGGCGCCCGCCGCGGCGCACTCCCCGGCGTTGGTCGGGGTGACGCCGCCGAGCGCGTAGACGCGCGGGCGCCCGCTCTCCGCCGCGCGGGCGAGGGCGGCAGCCGCTGCGATCGCCGCCACGCCGCGGGCCTCGCCCTTGCCCGGGACCGCGTAGATCGGGCTCACGAGCACGCCCGTGGCGCCGCCATCGATGGCGGCGCGGACCTCGTCGTCGTCGTGGACCGCGGCCGTGACGATGATGTGCTCGCCCAGCAGCCGACGCGCTGCGGCGATGCGAGCGCCGAGCGCTCCGCCGCGATCCCACGGCATGTGCACGCCGTCCGCGCCGACCTCATGGGCGATGGTGGTCGCGCCGTTGACGACGAACAGGGCCTCGACGCTCCGCGTCACCGCGCGGAGCGCCGTGGCGGCGTTACGGATGACGACGGGTCCGTTCTCCTTGTCGCGCAGCTGGACGAGCAGGCGGCGCGGACCGAGCGCCAGCGCGGCGCTCCGCACGATCGCGAGCGTGAGCTCGAGATCGACGCTCTGGTCGGTGATGAAGACGACGACCGGCGCCGGCTCGTCGTGCTTCGCGCTGGAGGTGGCCGTCACTTGCCGGCGTCGGTCCGCGAGTCGTTGGCGCCGTCGAGCTCGGCGCGCGCTGCGGGCGCGTGGCGGTTCGACGGGTACTTGTCGATCAGGAAGCGCAGCGTCTGCCTGGAGGCTTCGTCGTTGCCCCTGGCGTGGAAGTCCTGGGAGAGCGCGTAGAGCGCATCGCCCGGGTCGTCCTCGCGCGCGCTGCCCGAGCTCGAGCCGTGACCGCATTGCATCGGAGCGTTTCCCAGCGAGGCGACGAGCGCGCTCGCGCCGAGAAGAGTGGCGGACTTGATCATTCGATGAGCCCCGCGGTGGGGCTGGAGGCATTCGCGTAGCGCGCGCGGGCCATGCGACCGGCGAGGCGGGCCTGACGGCCGGCGATCACGGCGCCGCGCATCGCGCTGGCCATCAGGACGGGGTCGGTAGCGTGCGCGATGGCAGTGTTCATGAGCACGCCGTCGCATCCGAGCTCCATGGCGATCGCCGCGTCGCTCGCGGTGCCCACGCCGGCGTCGACGATCACCGGCACCTTCGCGTGCTCGAGGATGATGGAGAGGTTGTGCGGGTTGCGGATCCCGAGCCCGCTGCCGATCGGCGCGGCGAGCGGCATCACGGCGGCGCAGCCGGCGTCCTCGAGCTTGCGGCAGATGATCGGGTCGTCGATGCAATACGGGAGCACCACGAACCCTTCCTTCACGAGGATCTTCGCGGCCTCGAGGGTCTGCTCGTTGTCGGGGTAGAGGGTCTTAGGGTCGCCGATCACCTCGAGCTTCACGAGATCGGCGATCCCGAGCTCGCGTGCGAGGCGCAGCGTGCGGACCGCCTCGTCGGCGGTGAAGCAGCCGGCGGTGTTGGGCAGGATGGTCCACTTCTTCCGCTGGAGCAGGGCCATCAGCGAGCCGCCCGATTTGTCGGAAAGATCGACCCGCCGGAGGGCGACGGTGACGATCTCGGCGCCCGAGGCATCGATGGCGCGCTCGGTCTCGCCGACGTCCTTGTACTTGCCGGTCCCGACGATGAGGCGGCTCTCGAAGCTCCGGCCAGCGATGACGAGGGCGTCCTGCATGACACTCGTGGTTAGCCGGGATGCCCGGTCGCGACAAGCCGTGCGGGCTCCGCGGGGGGCGATGCGGGCCTTGTCCAGAGCTCCAACGGCGCGCGCCAGCGGCGGTGCAGCCAGAGCCACGACGACGGATTCTCCCGCACGAACGCATCCAGAAGGCGCGTTGCCTCCCGGGTGGTCGCGGGGACCCACGACGAGGCCGCTCCGTCTGCGTGCAGCTCGGCCAGGAGGTGTGCGCGATGGGTGCCGCGGTCGCGCGAGGCGCCGACCACGATCACCGTCGCCCCGAGCGACCGCGCCAGCGCAGCCGGAGCGCGGTCCGCGAGCGCCGGGGCGCCGAGGAACGAGACGCTCACGCCGTGCCGGGCACGGTCCGGCACCTGGTCGATGGGCATCGCGACGACGTCCCCCGCCGCGAGGAGGCGGCGCGCCTCGGCAAGGGCGCCCGCAGGTGCGATGAGCGCGAGCCCGCAGGCAGTGCGCAGCTGCGTGCAGAATGCATGAAATGCACCGACCGAGATCGGCTTCGCGACGATGGCGAGCCGTGCGCCGCAGGGCGCGAGCGTCTGCGCCGCGCCGAAAGCGACGAGCTCCCAGTTCGCGGTGTGGGACGCCGCGAGCACGAGCGGTCCTCGCGCGCGGGCGGCGAGGATGGCCGCGGCGAGATCCACGTCGAGGACGACGTGCTCCCGGAGCGCGCGCTCCCGACGCGCTGGCGCGGCGCCCGCGAGCCAGAAGAGCTCGAAGATGCCGGTGCCGAGCCCGCGGTACATCGCGCTCGCCTGCGCCTCTGCGCCGGCGATCCCGGCGCGCTCCATCGCGGCCACCACGGGGCGGCGCCGGATGCGGAGCGCCGAGCCCGCGAGCCAACCGAGCGCGCCGCCGAGGAGCGAGTTAGCGCGCCACGGCAGCCGCGTGACGACCGCCACGACGAGGCGCACCAGGACGCCAAGCATCGAGTGTTAGCCAGTCAGCCGAAGCCGGCGGGGCGGCGCGACGTCTGGCCCTGGCTGCCCTCGACCGCGATCGCGAAGACGTCCGTGAGCGCGAGCGCGAGCGACTGCTTCGAGCTGCGCGCGTAGACGAGCTCGCCCTCGAAGCGAACGTTCTCGACCTTCTGGAACGAGAGGCTCGCGCCGTCATGTGCGACATGGAACGTCACGTTCGAGCCTTCCGGAAAGGACTGGCCGTCCTTGTCGGACTTGGCCCCGGCGTTCTTCAGGATGGTCTCGATCTGTTCGCGCGTCATGGGGTGATCCTCCGTACGGCCTGGCGACATGGTCTAGCTCGCGCCGCGCCCGTACGAAAGAGAGTTCTGCGCGCGGGTGCGCTAGGGTTACCCGGAGATGGCGGACCAACCTCCCCAGCGCGACGCCCGGCAACCGCCGCCGCCCGACCCGAAGCTACCACTCGTCCATGCGGGCGGCGCGAACGGCGTCGGGCCCGACGACATCGTCGTCCTCCGCGAGGTGAAGAAGGCCTTCAACGGGCAGCAGGTCCTCCGCGGGATCGACCTCGTCGCCCGGCGGAAGGAGACGGTGGTGATCATCGGCGGCTCGGGCGCCGGCAAGACCACCCTGCTCCGCCTCATCGTCGCGCTCGACCGACCGACCAGCGGGCAGATCCTCGTCGAGGGCGAGGACATCGCCGTCGTGAGCGAGAAAGAGCTCAACCGGATCCGCAAGAAGTTCGGGATGGTCTACCAGTATGCGGCCCTGCTCGACTCGATCAGCGTCTTCGACAACATCGCGTTCCCGCTCGTCGAGCACACGAAGATGCCGAAGAAGGAGATCAAGGACCGCGTGATGGAGAAGCTCGAGATCCTCGGGCTCGACCCCAAGGTGGTGGCGCCCAAGTTCCCGTCGGAGCTCTCGGGCGGCATGCGTAAGCGCGTCGGCCTCGCGCGAGCGCTCATGCTCGAGCCGCCGATCCTCGTCTACGACGAGCCCACCAGCGGTCTCGACCCGCTGACCAGCCGCCTCGTCGACGACCTCATCGAGGAGATGCGCGAGCGCTTCAACGTCACGAGCATCGTCATCTCCCACGACATCGCGAGCTGCTTTCGCATCGCGCACCAGGCAATCCTGCTCATCCAGGGCAGGGTCGAGGCGTTCGGGCCGCCCGACTCGCTGGTCAACGGACCCAGCGAGATCGCGCGGGATTTCATCCGCAACAGCGGCGTCGACGTCCACGGGCTCAGCCGCGTCACGCAAAACACGGCCTGATCGGTCCCCGGTGGCACGTCCCGGAAGGCGCGTTATGCTCTAGCAGGATGCAGCGGCCCCTCTATCCGTACGGCGGGCCCTTGCATCCTCCGCAGGCTCCGCCGCCGCCTTCGGTGCGGTCCGCCGCGCTGCTCGCGCCGGCGCGCAGCGATCACCGGGCGACCGGCGCGCTGGTCCTCGGCGTGCTGAGCATGACCTGCCTCGGCTTCCTCGCGGGCATCCCGGCGATCGTGCTCGGGGCCATGTCGCGCAAGGAGATCGACCGTTCGCAGGGCGCGCTGTCCGGCCGCGGTATCGCAGCGGGCGGCATCGTGACCGGCCTCTTCGGCACTGGCATCAGCCTGATCGTCCTCGTCACGCTGCTGAGCGGCGTGATCGAGTCGGTGAATCCGCCGGAGCCGCGCACCGCGTCGCCGCTGCGCGTGCCGGTGGCCGCGGGCACGCGGTCATACGGCTCGCTCGACGTGGTCGACCTCGATACGAAGACCCCGCTCAAGGGGCAGATCACGGAGATCGCGCGCGTCGCCTCATTGAAGAGCCGCACCGTGATGCTCCAGACCTACGTGCGCTCGAGCAAGGAGTGCGCGGAGGTCGCGGCAGCGCTGCCCGACACGCGCATGCAGAAGGCGCTCACCAACGTCACCCTCGTGCGCGTCGACGTCGATGCCTTCGAGGACGAGCTGAAGGACATGCGGATC